>NZ_JBBHZK010000003.1:0-318443 GCF_049843555.1 Methyloversatilis sp. MC4-4 | reverse complement strand
GCATGACCCGGTGGCCGAGTCGAAGGAAGCCGAGCATGAATACGGCGTGTCGCTGACCGACTGGGACGCCATTCCCAAGGTCGAGGCCATCGTGGCTGCCGTGTCGCACAAGGAGTTCGCCGCCCGTCCGCTGTCCGACTACGTCGGCAAGCTGAAGGCCGGCGGCGTGCTGGCCGACATCAAGTACCAGTTCGACGCGGCCGCGCTGGAAGCGCAGGGCGTCGGCGTCTGGCGTCTGTGAGACCCACGTGACACTGCCTGCAACCCTGCCCGAGTCCCTGTCTGCTGCGCTGGCCGCGCGCCCGCGCCGCTGGCTGGTGACCGGTGCCGCCGGCTTCATCGGTTCTCATCTGGTCGAAGTGCTGCTGCACGCCGGCCACAACGTGGTCGCGCTGGACAACTTCTCGACCGGCCATCAGCGCAACCTCGACGAGGTGCTGGGCGGCCTGCCGTCGCAGGCCGCGGCGCGCCTTGAATTCGTCGAGGGCGACATCCGCGATCTGGCGACCTGCGCCCGGGTGTGCAGCGGTGTCGACGTGGTGCTGCACCAGGCGGCGCTCGGCTCGGTGCCGCGTTCGCTGGCCGACCCGATCACTTCGCACGATTCGAACGTAAACGGCTTCCTGAACATGCTGGTCGCCGCGCGCGACGCCGGTGTCGGTCGCTTCGTCTATGCCGCGTCGAGTTCGACCTACGGCGATTCGCCCAATCTGCCCAAGGTCGAGGACGTGATCGGCAAGCCACTGTCGCCCTATGCCGTGACCAAGTACATCAACGAGCTGTACGCCGACGTGTTCGGTCGCTGTTACGGCCTGCCCTGTGTCGGCCTGCGCTACTTCAACGTGTTCGGCGCGCGCCAGGATCCGGAAGGCGCCTACGCCGCAGTGATTCCGCGCTGGGCGCGCGCGCTGCTGCTCGGCGATACGGTGCAGATCAACGGCGACGGCGAAACCAGCCGCGACTTCTGTTACGTCGACAACGCGGTGCAGGCCAATCTGCTGGCCGGTCTGACCGAGCGCACCGACGCGGTGAACACCGTCTACAACGTCGCCGCCCACCGCCAGACCTCGCTGAATCAATTGTTTGCAGCGATGCGTGACGAACTCGTGAAACGATTCCCGGACATCGCCGGCGCCCAGGCGCACTATCGCGACTTCCGTGCAGGTGACGTACGCCACTCGCTGGCCGACATCACCCGCGCACAAACCCTGCTCGGCTACGCGCCGACACACGACGTGTCGCGCGGTCTGGCCGAGGCGATGAACTGGTATGTGGCGCGTTTTGCGCCGGCGACGCTTGCCTGACGATGAAGCCTGTACGACTCGCCCTGTTGATTGCCTGCTGCGCCAGCGCGCCGGTGCTGGCGCTCGAGCCCGAAGCGGCTGCGCGCAGCCTGCTCGCCGAGGCGCGATCGTTCGAGCACGGCGAAGGCGTGCGGCGCGACACCGCCCGGGCGGCGGCGCTCTACTGCCAGGCGGCCAAGCTCGGTGACGCCGAGGCGCAGTTCAATCTGGCCTGGATGTACGCCAACGGCCGCGGTGTCGAGCGCGACGATGCGCTGGCCGCGACCTTCTTCGATCTGGCGGCCCGTCAGGGCCACGAACACGCGCAGCGCATGCTGCGCTTCACCGGTGCGCCGACGCGTGAACTGCCGCTGTGCATGCAGGATCCGCCCGAGCCCGAACCGGTGATGACCGCCGACATCGATCCCGATCTGGAAGCGGCCTTCGGTACCACCGCCGACCGCAAGCGCGTGATCGAGATCGTGCGCGAACTGGCGCCACACTTCGACATCGACCCGCAACTGGTGCTGGCCGTGATCGGCACCGAGTCGAATTTCAATCCCAAGGCGCGCTCGCCGAAGAACGCGCAGGGCCTGATGCAGCTGATTCCGGAAACCGCGCAGCGTTTCAACGTCCGCGACACCTTCGATCCGGTGCAGAACATCCGCGGCGGCATGGCCTACCTGCGTTGGCTGCTCGCCTATTTCGAGGGCGACGTGGTGCTGGCGACGGCCGGCTACAACGCCGGCGAGGGGGCGGTTGACCGCTACAAGGGCGTGCCGCCCTACCGTGAGACGCGCGAATACGTGAAGCGCATCCAGACCCTGTTCCGCAAGACCGAGCATCGCTACGACCAGAACGTGACCACGCCGTCGCCGGTGCTGCGCACGCTCGTGTCCCGTCGTGGCTGAGCGCGCACGGTACGATCGTCGGCGCCGCCTCGTCTGCGCAGCGTTGCTGTCGTCGCCGCTGCTGGCGCGTGCCGCGCTGAGCGACACCATCGTCCGCATCAAGCCGTCCATCGTCATCGTTGGCACCAATATGCGATCGCGCGCGCCCAGCTTCGAACTGAAGGGCAGCGGCTTCGTCATCGGTGACGGCACGCTGATCGCGACCAATGCGCACGTGGCCAGCGTGCCGCTCGATGCCGACCGTTTCGAAACGCTGGCGGTGATCGCCAGCGTCGACGGCCGTCAGCAGCTGCGCGAGGCGCGTATCGTCGCCTCGAGCACGGAGAATGATCTGGCGATCCTGAAGATCCAGGGCGCCGCGTTGCCGGCGCTGAAGCTCGGCGACTCGTCCAACGTGCGTGAAGGCCAGTCGGTGGCCTTCACCGGTTTCCCGATCGGCAGCGTGCTGGGTTTCACCCCGGTGACCCACCGCGGCATCGTGTCGGCCATTACCCCGATGGTGATTCCGGTCGATAACGTGAGCCAGCTCAACGCGGCCAACCGCAACCGGCTGGCGCGAGGCACCTTCACCGTGTTCCAGCTCGACGCCACCGCCTACCCGGGCAACAGCGGCAGTCCACTGTTCGATCCGGACAGCGGTGAAGTGATCGGCGTGATCAACATGGTGCTGGTCAAGGCGGGCAAGGAAAGCGTGCTGTCGCAGCCCAGCGGCATCAGTTACGCGATACCGGCCAGCCATCTGTCGGCCCTGCTCGCCACCGTGCGCTGAGGCGGCGCGGGGGCGAAAACCGCGGCTGCTATAATTCGCGGCACTTTCGGCTTATTCTGCCGATCAATCCTGCCGAACCTGCTGCCCCAACGCCCGTCCATGTCCCTGTTTGCGCTCGGTCTCAACCACCACACGGCCCCGCTTGCCGTGCGCGAACGCATGACCTTCCTGCCGGAAGCCCTGCCCGACGCGCTCGGCCAGCTGACGCGCGTGCGACCGGTGCAGGAGGCGGCCATCCTGTCCACCTGTAATCGCACCGAGCTGTACTGCGCGACCAACGACCCGGACAGCGCACTGGACTGGATGGCCGAGTACCACCGCATCGGCCCGTCCGAGATCGCTCCCTACATATACAGGCTGGAGCACCAGCAGGCCGTGCGCCACGTGTTCCGCGTGGCCAGCGGTCTCGATTCGATGGTGCTGGGCGAGCCGCAGATCCTCGGCCAGATGAAGCAGGCGGTGCGTCTCGCCGAGGGTGCAGGCACGCTGGGCGCGTTGCTGCACACGCTGTTCCAGCGCAGCTTCGCCGTTGCCAAGGAAGTGCGTTCGACCACCGCCATAGGTGCCAACATCGTGTCGATGGCAGCGGCGGCGGTACACCTGTCGGAGCGCATCTTCGGCAGCATTTCCGGCCAGCGCGTGCTCTGTGTCGGCGCCGGCGAAATGATGGAGCTCTGTGCGGCGCACTTCGCCGGCTGTACGCCGCGCGACATGGTGATCGCCAACCGCACGCTGGACCGGGCGCAGGTGCTGGCCGAGCGTTTCGCGCGCAGCGACCTCAAGGTCGGTGCGATCCGCCTCGACGAACTGGGTGAGCGCCTGGCCGACTTCGACATCGTGCTGTCCTGTACGGCCAGTCCGCTGCCCATCATCGGCCTGGGCATGGTCGAGCGGGCGCTGAAGCAGCGCCGGCATCGACCGATGGTGATGGTCGATCTCGCCGTGCCGCGCGACATCGAAGCGGAAGTCGACAAGCTGGGCGACGTATTCCTCTATACCGTCGATGATCTGGCACAGATCGTCGACTCCGGTCTCGAATCGCGGCAGGCGGCGGTGGTCGAGGCGCAGGCCATCATCGACGCGCGGGTCGCCAACTTCCTGCAGTGGGTGCAGGCGCGCGAGGCGGTGCCGGCCATTCGCGCGCTGCGCGGTCACGCCGAGGACATGCGCGCCGCCGAACTCGAACGCGCGCTGCGCGCTATCGCCCGTGGCGAAGCGCCGGACCGCGTGCTCGACACGCTGTCGCGCAATCTGACCAACAAGCTGCTGCACGGTCCGACACGGCTGCTCAACGAAGCGCCGCCGGAGGCGCGCGAGCAGATCGAAGGCCTGGTGCAGCGCCTGTTCCCGCAGCACGACCGCGACGCCTAGCGGCGCGCCTGTCCGTCCGCCGTGCCGGCCCGTCCGGCGATCGTTCCTCTCCCCGATTCCCTCCGCATGAAGCCGCGCATCGCCGAAAAACTCGAACAGCTGTCGACCCGTCTGGCCGATCTCGACGCGGCGCTGGCCGACCCCGGCGTGACGGCCGACATCGATCACTATCGCCGGCTCACGCGCGAACACGCCGAGCTGACGCCGGTCATCGCGCTCTACCAGGCCTGGTGCCGGGCGCGCGACGACGGTGAGGCGGCGCGCGGCCTGCTGACCGACGCCGACATGAAGGAACTGGCCCAGCTCGAAATCGAGCAGTCGGCCGCCGACATGGAGCGACTCGAAGGCGAGTTGCAGCGCGCGCTGCTGCCGAAGGACCCGGACGACGGCCGCAACGTGTTCCTGGAAATCCGCGCCGGTACCGGCGGCGACGAATCGGCGCTGTTCGCGGCCGACCTGTTCCGCATGTACTCGCGCTACGCCGAGCGCAATCGCTGGAAGGTCGAGGTGGTGTCGGCGAGCGAATCCGACCTCGGCGGCTACCGCGAAATCATCGCCCGCGTGAGCGGTGACGGCGTCTATCAGCGGCTCAAGTTCGAATCCGGCGGCCACCGCGTGCAGCGCGTGCCGGTGACCGAAACCCAGGGCCGCATCCACACCTCGGCGTGCACGGTCGCGGTGATGGCCGAGGTCGACGAGGTGGCCGAGATCGACATCAATCCTGCCGATCTGCGCATCGACACCTTCCGCGCCTCCGGCGCGGGCGGTCAGCACATCAACAAGACCGATTCGGCGGTGCGCATCACGCACATTCCGACCGGCATCGTGGTCGAGTGTCAGGACGACCGCAGTCAGCACCGCAACAAGGCGCAGGCGATGTCGGTGCTGGCGGCGCGCATCCGCGACGCGCAGGTGCGCGCGCGCGACAGCCAGATCGCCTCGACCCGCAAAAGTCTGGTCGGCAGCGGCGACCGCTCGGAGCGCATCCGCACCTACAACTTCCCGCAGGGCCGGATGACCGATCACCGCATCAACCTGACGCTGTACAAGCTGGATGCCATCATGGACGGCGACCTGGGCGAACTGATGGATGCGCTGGCGCACGAGCACCAGGCCGAACAGCTCGCGCAGCTGGCGGAGGAAGGCGCCTGACCGGCGCCCGCGCATGACGCTCGACGACTGGCTGCGCGCCGCGCGCACCCGCATCGACAGTCGCGACGCGCAGGTGCTTGCCGCGCACACGTTGGGCTGCGACCGCGCCGGCCTGATCGCACGCGGGCGCGACACGCTGGACGGGGTCTCGCTGGTCGCACTCGATGCCCTGCTCGAACGGCGCGCGGCCGGCGAGCCGGTGGCCTATCTGGTCGGCCGGCGTGAATTTTTCGGGCTGGATCTGGCGGTCGCGCCCGGCGTGCTGATTCCACGGCCAGAAACCGAGGGGCTGGTCGAACTGGCGCTGGCGCGCATTGGCGATCTGCCGTCGCCGCGCGTGCTCGACGCCGGCACCGGTTCCGGTGCCATCGCGCTGGCGATCAAGAAGCAGTGTCCGCATGCGCAGCTGACGGCGCTCGACCGCTCCGAGGCGGCGCTGGCGATCGCCCGTGGCAACGCGCAACGGCTAGGACTTGAAGTCCGCTTCGTCGCCTCAAACTGGCTGGAAGCCATCGTCGACGAAGGCTTCGATTGCATCGTGTCCAATCCGCCGTATATTCGGGCGAACGATCCGCATCTGGCGCAGGGCGACCTGCGTTTCGAGCCGCCGGCCGCGCTGGCCAGCGGTGAGGACGGGCTGGATGCCTTGCGCACGCTGTGCCGGCAGGCGCCGCAGCGACTGGCCGAGGGGGGCTGGCTGCTGTGCGAACACGGTTACGATCAGGCGCCGGCAGTGCGCGCGCTGCTGCGTTGCGCCGGGCTTGCCGACGTCGCATCGTGGCGCGATATTGCCGGCATCGAACGGGTCAGCGGAGGACGGCTGGCCCCGGAATGATTCGACGTGGATGGGGTGTATTCGCCCCGTCTGCGTCCCTACACACTGTCCGTGCGCAGGCGCGGTCAGACAGCTGACTTTCAAACATCCGCAAAGGAAAGAGACATGAGTGCCCAGGAACGCATCAAGGAAACCGTCACCGGCAACCCGGTCGTGCTGTACATGAAGGGCACGCCGCAGTTCCCGCAGTGCGGCTTTTCCGCCACCGCCATCCAGATCCTGAAGCACCTCGGCGTGCAGAACCTGCACACGGTGAACGTGCTGGAAGACGCTGAAATCCGCCAGGGCATCAAGGACTACGCCAACTGGCCGACCATTCCGCAGCTCTACATCCGCGGCGAATTCATCGGCGGCTGCGACATCATGAAAGAGATGTTCCAGTCGGGCGAACTGAAGAAGGAACTGGAAGGCCTCTGATCGGCGCCCGTCGTGCGCGGACGCGGGGACTGTCCGCTTCCGCGCACACCGTCGCTCGTGGAAGGTCGCTTCAGTCCGTTGCCGGCAACGGCTGCGGATTGCCGTTCCACACCCATTCGAGCAGCGCCTCCAGCACCGGCTGGGCGCGTTTCGCGTTCGGGTGGTTGAGCCAGGCAACCATCAGCACGCGCTGACCGTTGCGGTCCAGCACATAGCCTGCAATGGATCGCGTGTCGGACAGCGAACCGGTCTTCAGGTGCGCCTGGCCGGCCAGCGGGGATGTTTTCAGCCGCCGGCGAAGGGTTCCGTCGACCGCCAGCACCGGCATCGACGATACGAATTCGGGCATGACCGGGCTGGCCCAGGCGCGGCGCAGCAGCGCGGCGAGGTCGTAGGCCGACAGGCGCTCCACCCGTGACAGACCGGAGCCGTTGTCCATCACCAGGCTGGGTAGCGGCAGGTTGCGCCGCGCCGCCCAGGCACGCACGCCGGCGGCCGCGCCGAGCGTGTCCGCCGGCGCACCGGACGGAGACAGCGCGAGGAAGAGCTGGCGCGCCATTACGTTGTTACTGTACTTGTTGATGTCGCGGATCACCTCGGCCAGCGGTGGCGAATCGATGCCGCCGAGCACCGCTGCGTGGATCGGCGCAACGCCTTCGCGCACCCGGCCGTTGATATGCCCGCCCAGTTCCGCCCACATCGCGCGCAGCGCGCGGGCAAAGAAGTCGGCGTGCGGCAGCGGTGCGACGTTCCAGATGCGCTCGCCGCAGTCGCGCGCGTAGCGGCCGCTGATCTGCAAGCTCAGTGCCCCGTTGCCGGCTGGCTGGACGGCGGCGAACAGCGTGTCCTTCCAGTCGCCGCAGTCGCCCGCCACCAGCTGTACCCGGTTGTCAATCTGCACGCCGTCCAGCGGCGGCTCCGACCACAGCGCGGGCGCGCCACCGTCGGTGGGCTGCAGCCGGACACGCAGTGCGTTGTGCGCCAGCAGCAGCGCGTCCGGGCCGACGTTGTAGGGCGCCAGCGGTTCGTTATCGAAGGCGCCCGGGTCGTGCGCGAGCAGTGCGTAGCGGCTGCGATCGGCGATCACGTCGCCGCGGATGTCACGGATGCCGCGGCTGCGCAATTCGCGCAGCAGCAGCCAGAACTGTTCCATCGACAGCGCCGGGTCGCCGCTGCCGCGGATGTAGAGATCGCCGTCGAGCACGCCATCGCGCGGCGCCACCGTGGCGAGCAGTTCGGTGCGCCAACTGTAGGCCGGGCCCAGCGTGTCGAGCGCGGCGTAGGTGGTGACCAGCTTCATCACCGACGCCGGATTCATCGGCTGCTTCGCGCGGTGGCTGATCCGTGCCGGGCCGCCTTCGACCGACTGCACCACCACCGATATCGCCGACGGCGGGATGTCGGCCGCGCGCAGCGCCTCCAGTACCGGCGCCGGCAGCACCGCCAGCGCGAGCGGCGACAGCAGGGTCAGCAGCGCACCGAGCAGCAGGCGCATCGGCTCAGGCGATGCGCGACAGGTGGCGGCGCACCGAAGCACTGGCGCCCAGCCAGCCGAGCAGTGCGCAGAGGGCCAGCAGCACCGCCCAGTCGAGGACGGCCAGCGGACGCAGCACGAATTCCAGACTGTAGAGGCCGGCCAGTTCGCTCATCGGCTGCGCCAGCATGCGCGTGGCGACCAGCGTCAGCAGGCCGGCCAGCGCGCCGCCCAGCAGGCCCTGCAGTGCGCCGAACCAGTGGAAGGGGCGGCGTATCCAGGCGTCGGTGGCGCCGAGCAGGCGGCTCACTTCGATCTCGTCGCGCTGGGTGAGCAACTGCAGCCGTATCGTGTTGAAGGTCACCGCGACCAGACCCAGGCCGAGCACGCCGGCCAGCATGGACAGCGCCTGCCGGCCGAGCGCGATCAGCGCGTCCAGCCGCTTGGCCCAGTCGGAATCGAGCTGTACGTGTTCGACTTCGGGCAGCTTCGTCAGATCGGCGCGCAGCGCTTCGAGGCGCTCGGCGTCGGCGTCCTTCAGCCGCACGACGAAGGCGTCGGCGAAGGGATTGTCCGGCAGCGCGTCGAGGATTTCCGCCAGCGCATCGTTGTCGCGGAAGCGCTTCAGCGCCGCGTCGCGCGAAATCAGTTCGACGCGGCCCTCCTTGGCAAGGGCGCGGATCTTCTTCTCGCTGTCTTTCACCACGTCGGTGCTCGCACCCGGCTGCATGAACACCGATATTTCCGGCGCTGCGCTGACATTGCCGGCCAGCCGCTGCAGATTCCCGAGCAGCATGTAGCCGGTGGCCGGCAGCGCGGCAGCGATGCCGACCACCAGTGCGGCCAGCAGCGTGTTGAAGGGCTGGCGGACCATCTGCCGGGCGGCGCGCAGCCCTGCGCGCATCTGGAGACGCAGCCAGTTCATTGCAGCTTCCCGTGCGCCAGCGACAGCCGGCGTGGTGCATAGCGTTCGAACAGTCCGCCGTCGTGCGTGGTCAGCAGCACGGTCACACCCGCCTCGTTGAAGGAACGGAACAGGTCGGCGATGTCGCGCGCGTAGGCGTCGTCGAGATGGGCGGTCGGTTCGTCGGCGAGCAGGATCTGCGGCCGGTTCACGATGGCGCGGGCGATGGTGAGGCGCTGCTGCTCGCCGCCGGACAGTTCGACCGGCATTGCCTTGTCGCGGCCGGCCAGGCCCACGCGCTCGAGTGCGGCGCTGACCCGCTTCGTCGCCTCGCGCGGCGGGTGGCTGCTGATGGCCAGCGGCAGCATCACGTTGTCGAAAGCGCTGCGGTCGAACAGCAGGCGCTGGTCCTGCATGATCAACCCGATCGAGCGCCGCCAGTAGGGCAGGGCAGCACGCTTGAGCGCCGACACGTTTTCGCCGCCGACCAGCACCTGGCCTTCGGTCGGACGTTCGAGCACCGCCAGCAGCTTGAGCAGCGTGCTTTTGCCGGCGCCGGAGTGGCCGGTGACCACCACCATTTCACCGCGTGCGATGTCGATATCGACGCGGTCGAGCGCGGTGTGGCCGCCGGGGTAACGCTTGGTGACCTGTTCGAAGCGGATCATGCGTTGATCAGGCGCCTTGCGGGGAGTCGAACAGTGCGTCGACGAATTCGGCGGCGCGGAAGGGCTGCAGGTCGTCCACGCCTTCGCCGACGCCGATGTAGCGCAGCGCGATCGGGCGCGACGGCGCGTGCTGCTTGGCGATGGCGGCGATGACGCCGCCGCGCGCGGTGCCGTCCAGCTTGGTCATGACCAGACCGGTCACACCGATGGCGGCGTCGAAGGCCTTCACCTGGGCCAGTGCGTTCTGGCCGATATTGCCGTCCAGCACCAGCAGCACTTCGTGCGGGCCGGTCGGGTCGGCCTTGGCGATCACCCGCTTCACCTTGGCGATCTCGTCCATCAGGTGCAGCTGGGTGGGCAGCCGGCCGGCGGTGTCGGCCAGCACGACATCGATATTGCGGGCGCGGGCGGCATTGACCGCGTCGAACACCACCGCCGCCGGATCGCCGGAATCCTGAGCGATCACCGCCACGTTGTTACGGGCACCCCAGGTTTCCAGCTGTTCGCGCGCGGCGGCGCGGAAGGTGTCGCCGGCGGCCAGCAGCACGCTCTTGCCCTGGGCCTGGAAATGCTTGGCCAGCTTGCCGATCGAAGTGGTCTTTCCGGCGCCGTTGACGCCGGCGATCATGATGATGAAGGGCTTGTGCGCGTCGAGGTCGAGCGGCTTTTCCAGCGGCGCGATCAGCTTCGTCAGTTCTTCCTTCAGCACGTCGCGCAGTTGGGCCGGATCCTCGATCCGCTCGCGGCGCACCCGCTCGCGCAGCACGTCCAGCAGGTGGGTGGTGGCGTCCAGACCGACGTCGGAGGTGATGAGCAGGGTTTCCAGCTCTTCCAGCAGTTCGTCGTCGACCTTGGTGCGCGAAAACAGCGCGCTGAGCTGGCCGCCGAGCTGAGCACGGGTCTTCGACAGCCCGGCACGCAGGCGCTGCGCCCAGGACAGTTTCGGCGCGGCCGCCTCGGGCGCGCTATCCTGCGCGACCGCAGTCGGCACAGTTTCCGGCTGCGCGACCGCTTCGGGTGCGGCCGGCTTGTCCTTCTTGAAGAAACCAAACATGTGGGGGACGGTCAGTGAAGCACCGTGCAGACAGCCGCACGGCTTGAAAATACAGGCGCGATCAAGGGTTTGGCCCGGATCGCGTACTTTGGCGGAGAGTGTATCAGATGGATTTGCGCCGTTTTTCCAATGGCATCGTACTGTGTGGCGCACTGGCCCTGACGCTTGCAGTGGCGTCACCGGCCCGCGCCAACCCCTTCGAAACCACCTTGAGCAACGGCCTGCGTGTCATCGTCAAGGAAGACCGCCGGGCGCCGGTGGCGATGCACATGGTGTGGTACCGCGTCGGTGCGATGGACGAGAAGGACGGCACCACAGGCATCGCCCACCTGCTCGAACACATGATGTTCAAGGGCACGAAGAAACTGAAGCCGGGCGAGTTCAACGACATCGTCGCCCGTGCCGGCGGCAACGACAACGCCTTCACCAGCCACGACTACACCGCGTACTTCCAGCGCGTGCCGGCGGCGGCCCTGCCGAAGATGATCGAGCTCGAAGCCGACCGCATGCGCAATCTGGTCATCGACGACGATGAGTTCGCGCGCGAGCTGAAGGTGGTGATGGAAGAGCGTCGGTTGCGCACCGACGACCAGCCGCAGTCGCAGATGCACGAGCAGCTGATGGCAAGCGCCTTCATCGCCCACCCCTATCGCCGCCCGGTCATCGGCTGGATGAACGATCTGGAGAACATGCGTCCGGACGACGCGCGCGACTGGTACCGCCGATGGTACGCGCCGAACAATGCCTACGTGGTGGTGGTCGGCGACGTCGATCACAAGAAGGTGTTCGAACTGGTGAAGAAGCACTACGGACACATGAAGCCGGTGGCACAGCCGGTACGCAAGGTCACCTCCGAGCCGCCGCAGACCGGTGAGCGCCGCATCGTCGTCAAGGCGCCGGCCGAACTGCCGCAGTTGGCGCTGGCCTGGAAGGTGCCGAAGCTGAGCGACGTAGAGAACGACCGCGAGCCCTATGCGCTGGAGGTGCTGGCCGGCATTCTCGACGGCCACGCGGCGTCGCGCCTGCCACGCGCACTGGTGCGCAGCAGTCAGATCGCCGTCGAGGTGGGTGCCTATTACGACTCGACCGCGCGCGGCGAGGTCACCTTCATGCTCGGCGGGACGCCAGCCAAGGGGCACACGGTGGCGGAACTGGAGACCGCGCTGCGGGCAGAAGTAAAGCGCATCGCCGACGAAGGCGTGTCGGCAGCCGAACTCGAGCGCATCAAGACGCTGACCGTCGCTTCGCAGATCTACAAGCTCGATTCCACCTACGTGCAGGCGATGGAGATCGGGCGGCTGGAAGCGTCCGGCTACCGCTGGCAGGACGCCGACCGCATGCTGGAAAAGTTGCGTTCGGTCACCGCCGACGAGGTGCAGGCGGTTGCGCGCAAGTATTTTGGCGACGACACGCTGACCGTCGCCGTACTCGATCCGCAGCCGCTCGATCCGGACGCGAAGCCGCGCGCCAAGCCGGCCGGTCTGCGTCATTGATGCGCACGCACAACGATTTCCTGCAGGTGATGCCGATGATCCGATTCCTTCGCAGCGCGCTGCTGCGCGCAGTATCCGTGCTGGCGTTCGCAACACCGGCGCTCGCCAATGTCGATATCCAGCACTGGACCGCCGCCAACGGCGTGCGCGTCTATTTCGTCGAAAGCCATGTGCTGCCGATACTCGACGTGCAGGTCGATTTCGATGCCGGCTCGGCGCGCGATCCCGAGGGCCGCAGCGGTCTGGCGGGCATGACCCACGGCCTGCTCGATTCGGGCGCCGGCGGGCTGGACGAGGACGCGCTGGCCGAAAAGCTCAGTGATCTGGGGGCGCGCCTGTCCGGCTCGGCCGACAACGACCGCGCCGGCCTGTCGCTGCGCACGCTGGCCAGTGCGCGCGAGCGCGAGGGCGCGCTGGCGCTGATGCGCACCGTGCTGACCGCACCCGAATTCCCGGCCACCGTGCTCGAACGCGAGAAGGCGCGCGCCATCGCCAGCCTGCGCGAAGCCGACACCAAGCCGGACCAGATCGGCGCCAAGCGCTTCGCGAAAGCGCTCTACGGCGACCACCCCTACGGCCGCAGCGCCACCGTCGAGTCGATTGCCGCGATCACCCGCGACGATGTGCTGGCGCACTACCGCCGCCATTACGTCGCCTCGCGGGCGGTGGTGTCCATCGTCGGCGACGTGACGCGCGAACAGGCGGAAGCGATCGCGCTGCAGCTGACCGGCGACCTGCCGGCCGGCGAGCCGCTGCCGCCGATCGCCGACGTGACGATGCCCAAGGCGGCGACCGAACGCATCGCGCATCCGGCCAACCAGAGCCACATCTTCGTCGGTCAGCCGGTGACCCGCCGCGGCGACCCGGACTTCTTCCCGCTGCAGGTCGGCAACTACATCCTCGGCGGTGGTGGCTTCGTGTCGCGACTGACCAAGGAGGTGCGCGAGAAGCGCGGTTACGCCTACAGCGTCTACAGCTACTTCAGCCCGCAGCGCCAGCCCGGCCCGTTCCAGATCGGTCTGCAGACGCAGCGCGCCCAGGCGGCGGACGCGCTGAAGGTGGTCGATGAAACGCTGGCGTCCTTCATCGCCAACGGTCCGACCACCGACGAGCTGAAGGCGGCGAAGCGCAATCTGGTCGATGGCTTCTCGTTGCGCCTGGACAGCAACCGCAAGCTGCTCGACAGCCTCGCGACCATCGGTTTCTACGGCCTGCCGCTGGACTGGCTCAGCAAATTCCAGGAGCGGGTCGAGGCGGTGACGGCGGCACAGGTGAAGGAGGCTTTCCAGCGCCGCCTGTCCGCCGACCACATGGTGCGGGTCATCGTCGCCGGCGACTGAGGGTTGGTCGCTGCCGGCGGCGCCCGGCACCACGAAACAAGCCGCCACAAGTGCATGCGGGCGCGCAGGTAGAATCGCGGCCATGTCCCGCATACGCATCATCGGCGGCCAGTGGCGCAGCCGCCTCCTTCCGGTCGCGGCGGTGCCGGGGCTGCGCCCCACTCCGGATTCGGTGCGCGAGCGCCTGTTCAACTGGCTGGGCCAGGACCTGAACGGGCTGCATTGCCTCGATCTCTTTGCCGGCACCGGCGTGCTCGGCTTCGAGGCCGCGTCCCGCGGCGCCGCCTCGGTCACGCTGGTCGAGCGCGATGCCCGCGCATTCGGCAAGCTTCGCGAAGCGGTCGAACTGCTGCCGGCGCCGCAGGTCAGGCTGGTCAGGGGCGATGCGCTAGAATTCGCCGCCCAGCCACCGCGGCGCTTCGATGTACTCTTTCTCGACCCGCCTTACGGCAAGGGTCTGCTTGATCGCGTGGTACCGCACCTGCCGCATCTGCTGACCGACGACGCGGTGATCTACTGCGAGGCCGAGCAGCCGGTGCCGGCGCTCGGCGATTACCGGGCGACGCGCGAGGGGCGGGCGGGGCAAGTCCATTACCAGCTGCTGGAACGATCATGAACGGCACCATTGCGGTCTATCCGGGCACTTTCGACCCGATTACGCGCGGCCACGAAGACCTTGTGCGGCGCGCAGCGGCGATGTTCGACCGCGTCATCGTCGGCGTCGCCGAAAGCCGTTCCAAACGGCCGTTCTTCACTACCGAAGAACGGGTCGACATGGCGCGCGAAATACTCGCGGCCTATCCTAACGTCGAGGTGCGCGGGTTTTCCTGCCTGCTGATGGACTTCCTGAGCGAGTGCAAGGCGCGGATCATCGTGCGTGGCCTGCGCGCGGTGTCCGACTTCGAGTATGAATTTCAGATGGCCGGCATGAACCGGGCGCTGCGTCCGGACGTCGAAACAGTGTTCCTGACGCCGGCCGATCAATACATGTTCATTTCGGCCACGATGGTCCGGGAAATCGCCTCGCTGGGCGGTGACGTCAGCAAGTTCGTGCAGCCGTCGGTGCTGGCGCGGATAAGCGACAAGGTTGAAGCAATGCGTGGAGGCAAATGAAGTGTCTTTGATAATCACCGACGAATGCATCAACTGCGATGTGTGCGAGCCGGAATGCCCGAACGGGGCGATTTCGCAGGGACCGGAAATCTATGTGATCGATCCGTCCAAGTGCACCGAGTGCGTCGGCCATTTCGACGAGCCGCAGTGCCAGCAGGTCTGCCCGGTCGACTGTATTCCGCTGGATCCGAACCACAAGGAAACCCGCGAACAGCTGCTGGAGAAGTACAACCACCTCACCGCCAAGGCCTGACGCTCGCCGGCCCCGGCGTGCTCAGGCCGCCGCGGCCGAGATGACCCGCAGTACCGGCGCCTTGAGCGCCGAATCGAGCGCGCTGTCGAGACGCGCCAGTTCCTCCAGCTGCTGATCGATCGCCGCGCCGTTCTGGCGCAGTTCCTCGATCCGCTCTTCCAGCGTGTCGGTCGCCTCGTGGATGCGCTTAACGCTTTCGAGCCTGCGCTTGAGCTGCTTCTGGTGTTCGCGCACCTGGTTCTCGAGCGGCGCCATGATGGCGCGCAGCCAGTGCTCGACGTCGCGGTTCACCACTTCCATGTGCTTGCGCACCTGCACGGCGACGGTTTCGAAGAAGCGCTGCGTGAGCTGGCGCTTTTCGGTCGTGAGCATGTTCAGCCAGGTGTTGAACTGCTGGTGGAAGGCTTTTTCGAGCCGGGTGATGTCCTTCTCGTAACGATGGACCGAGAACGGCACCGGCACGCCCAGACGCAGGTCGTGCTCGGTCGAGAAGCGCTGGTACATCGCTTCCATCATGCGGAAGATTTCATCCACGCTGGCGGCCGAGCGGGTCAGGCTGTCGCGCACGTCGTCGAAGAAGGCGTTCATCGCGTCGCGCAGCTGCAGCGAGAAGTTGGCTGCCTCCATCTGTTCGCGCGTGTGGTTGGTGCGCGCGCGCAGCGCGTCCATGCCGAGGTGGGCGAACAGCACGTTGGTCTGCGACGAGAACACGTTGCGCGTGGCATAGAAGCGTTCGAGGCCGCGTTCGAATTCCTCCTTTTCCGCCCGCACCCGCTTCAGCATATACTGGATGACGCCCCGGTTCTTGCCGCGCAGGTCGGAAAATTCGGCCAGCTGGTCGTCGATGCTGCGTCGGCGGCCGGCCAGCACTTCGCGCGTGCGGGCGATCAGCTCGCGTGCGTCCTTGTCGACGGCGGCGCCGACGATGTCGCGCTTGGCCGGCAGCAGATCCTCGACCAGTGCGCGTTCGAGCTGCGGCAGACGGCTGCGCGCAAGCAGCGCGCCGTCATGCTGGATGCGGGCAAGCAGCCCCTTCTGCGCCGATACCGGAAACACGCGCGACTCCGGGATGTCCAGCGTGGCCGCACAGGAGGCGATCTGCCGGCTGATTTCCGATTCGATCTGGGTTTCAGTGCGCAGACCATCCCACAGGCTGTCCATCTTGTTCAGCACGGCGATACGGCCCTGTCGCGAGCCACCGGCCGCGGTCACGTGCGTCTTCCAGACGCCGAGATCGCTCTGCGTGACGCCGGTGTCCATGCCGAGCACGAACAGCACGGCGTGCGCCGACGGCAGCAGCGACAGCGTCAGCTCGGGTTCGGCGCCGATCGCGTTCAGACCCGGCGTGTCGAGGATGACCAGCCCCTGGCGCAGCAGCGGGTGCGGCAGATTGATGATGGCGTGGCGCCACGCCGGCACCTCGACCATGCCCTGCGAATCGGGCTGCAGGCCGTTTTCGCCGCTCAGGTCGATGCGGAAGCCCAGTGCTTCAGCTTCGCCGATGGCCACCTTGCGCTGTTCGCTGACGCGTCCGAGCGCCTGCTGCATCGCGGCCGTCGAGGTGGTGTCGAGTTCGATGCGCTTCCAGGCGCCGGGTTGTGATTTCAGGTCGGACACCGTGGTGGTGCCACGCCGGGTGTCGATCGGCAGCAAGTCTATGCAGGCCGGGCGAGACCCGTCGTACATCAGTTCGGTCGGGCACATCGTGGTGCGGCCCGAGCTGGACGGCAGCACGCGCGCGCCCTGGTCGCCGAAGAAGATGGCATTGATCAGTTCGGACTTGCCGCGCGAGAACTCGGCGACGAAGGCCACGACCAGGCGGTCGTCGCGCAGCTTCTGCAGCAGCTGTTCGATGCACAGATCGTTGTGGCTGTCGTTCAGGTTGCTTTCGAACAGCCAGCCGCGCAGACGCACGATGGTCTGTTCGACCCGCGTACGCCAGGCGCCATATGCCGACAATTCCTCCTGCATGCCCATCGCCGTCTCCTCCACGCAAATGTCAATCTAGCACAGGCGCTGCGCGCTATCGCTGGCAGGTCGGGCAGAAGAAGGTCGAACGTCCGCCCATTCGGCGGTTGCGCACCGCCGTGCCGCATACGCGGCAGGGCTGGCCATCCCGTCCGTAGACGAAATAGGACTGCTGGAAATAGCCGGGTTCGCCGTCGGCATGCATGAAGTCGCGCAGCGTGCTGCCGCCGGCGTCGAGCGCGTCGCGCAGCGTGGCGCGGATCTCGTCGTGCAGGCGCGCGCACTGTGGCCGGGTCAGGCGGCGGGCTGCCATGCCCGGACGCAGGCGTGCGCGGAACAGGCTTTCCGAGGCGTAGATGTTGCCGACGCCGACCACCACCGCGCTGTCCATGATGGCCAGCTTGATTGCGCACTGCCGCCGCGTCAGTGCGGCGTGCAGCCCGGCGGCGCTGAAGTCCTCGCCCAGCGGTTCGGGACCGAGGCCGGCGAGCAGCGGGTGGGTCGCGTCGGCACCCTCGTGCCACAGCACGGCGCCGAAGCGGCGTGGGTCGCGCAGCCGCAGCACGCGGTCGCCGAAGACGATGTCGACATGGTCGTGCGTGCCCGCCGGCACGTCGCGGTCGAGCACGCGCAGACTGCCGGACATGCCGAGGTGCAGGATGAGCGTGCCGCGGTCGAAGCGCAGCAGCAGGTATTTGGCACGCCGGTCGATGTCGCGCAGCGTCTGGCCGGGCAGCGTGGCGGGCAGGTCGGCGGGTACCGGCCAGCGCAGTCGCGCATTGCGGAGGGTGACCGCGGTCGCCACGCGCCCGGTCAAGGGCGCGGCAATGCCACGGCGTGTCACTTCGACTTCGGGCAGTTCGGGCATCGGAAAGGTGAGCCGCGGCACGGCGGCGGGGACGTGTTTTGGAATAAGATCGGAGCCGTTTCCGGCATTGGCGCCGCATAGGGCGGTGCGCCGGGGGCGCTGCAACGAATTCTAGCCGTCACACTCAAAGGCCGTAAGCGCTTCAGTCCGTTGCGAAATCACCCTGGCCACTGGCGATCATGCCCATGACGACCCGACCCCTCCTGCTCGCTGTCCTTCTTCCTCTCGTGCTCGGCGCCTGCGCGCAGACCGCCAAGAGGCCGCCGGTGGCGGCTGCGCCGACCGAGTCTCCGGCAGAGGCCGCGCCGCCACGCGCACCGCAGCTGCCCGAAATCGAACTGACGCGCCAGATCACCTATCAGCTGCTGCTCGGCGAGGTGGCGGCACAGCGCGGCGAACTGGGTCTGTCGGCATCCGCCTATATGGATCTGGCGCAGTCGACCCGCGACCCCCGCATCGCCAAACGCGCGGCCGAAATATCTGCCTTCAGCCGGCAGAACGACATCGCGCTGCAGGCCACCCAGCTCTGGCTGGAACTCGATCCCGAATCGGTACAGGCGCGGCAGATGCTGACCGGTCTGCTGGTCAATGCGAACCGGCCGCAGGAACTCGAACCGCAACTCGCCAGCCTGCTCGCGCAGGAGGGCAACCAGATCGGCGAAAGCCTGCTGCGGCTAAACCGTGTGCTGGGGCGCCTGTCGGACAAGGCCGAGGTGCTGGCCATGGTCGATCGCCTGACCGAGCCCTATCTGCAGTACCCGGAAGCGTGGTTCGCGCGCTCGCAGGCGGCGATGCAGGCGCGCGAGCCGAAGCGTGCGCTGGCCGATGCGACCAAGGCCCACGACATGCGCCCGGAATGGGAGCCCGGCCTGCTGCTGAAGGCGCAGGCCACAGCCGAAAGCGATCCGCACGCGGCAACCCGGCTGATGGGTGACTACCTGAAGAAGTATCCGCAGGCGCGTGACGTGCGGCTGCAATATGCACGTTCGCTGGTGGCCGAACGCAATTTCCCCGAGGCGCGCAAGCAGTTCGAGAACATCCTCGGCGGCGCGCCGAACAATCCGGACGTCGTGTTCGCGGTCGGTGTGCTGGCGATGCAGATGCAGGACTACGCCGGCGCGCAGACCTATTTCAAGCGGCTGCTGACGCTGCGCTATCAGGACATGAACCTGATCAAGCTCTATCTCGGGCAGCTGGCCGAAGAGCTGAAGCAGCCGGACGAAGCGCTCGACTGGTATCGCCAGGTCGGGCAGGGCGATCACTACCTCGGCGCGCAGGGGCGTTACGTGCTGCTGCTCAGCCGCACCGGGCGGCTCGACGAAGCGCGCGCTCACCTGCGCGATCTGGCCGCACGGCCGGGCGGCGACAGGGCGCGTTCGGCGCTGATGGAATTCCAGCTGCTGCGCGATGCGAACCGGGTCGAAGAAGGTTACGCCGTGCTCGAGGAGGCGCTGGTGGCGCAGCCCGACAATGCGGAACTGCTGTATGAGACGGCGATGATCGCCGAGCGGCAGAACCGCATCGAGGTCGCCGAACAGCGGCTGCGCCGGGTGATCGAGGTGAAACCGGATCATGCCCATGCGTACAACGCGCTCGGCTATTCGCTCGCCGATCGCAACATCCGCCTCGACGAGGCGCAGGCGCTGATCGCCAAGGGGCTCGAACTGGCGCCGGATGACCCCTTCATTCTCGACAGCATGGGCTGGGTGCTGTTCCGGCGCGGCGATCTGAACGGCGCCTTGACCTATCTGGAGCGCGCTTTCGCGATCCGCCCCGATCCGGAAATCGCCGCTCACCTCGGCGAAGTGCAGTGGCTGCTCGGTCGTCGCGAGGACGCCGAGAAGCTGTGGCGCACGGTTGCTGCACAGCACCCGGACAACGCCGCGCTGGAATCGACCATCAAGCGCTACATTCCGTGATGCGGGTGCTGCTGTGTGCCGGCGCCCTGGCGCTGGCCGGTTGTGCTGCCCTGCCGCCGCCGGCTGTCGACGATCCGCAGGTGCTCGCGCTGCGCGAGCGTGCGCGTGACGCGACCAATCCCGCCTTTTCGCTGAGCGGGCGCTTCGTCGTCAAAGGGCCCGAACAGACCGCCTCGGCAGCGCTGGACTGGCAGCACGCGAAGGACCGCGACGAACTGCAGATCAACGGACCGCTCGGCAAGGTGCTGGCGCAGCTGGTGCGCGACGCGCAGGGCGTGCGCCTGATCGACGAGCGCCAGCGCGTCACCGAGGCGGCGACGCTCGACGAACTGTCGCGTGCGGTGTTCGGCGCCGAACTGCCGCTGTCGCGGGCCGCCTACTGGGTGACCGGTCGGCCGGGGAGCGCCGACGTGCGTGCGCGCGACGCAGCCGGGCGTGTCGCCGTGCTGACCGAACAGTCGTGGCGGGTCGAATTCACCGAGTACGACGGCGACGGCCCGGATGCGCTGCCGCGGCAGATCGACGCCAGCGACGGCGAACACAGCTTCCGTCTGCGTATCGACGCCTGGTACCCGTTGCCGTGACTGCGCGTATCGACTGGCAGGTCTGGCTCGACGCGCCGGCCAAGATCAATCTGTTCCTGCACGTGACCGGCCGCCGCGCGGATGGCTACCACCTGTTGCAGACCGCCTTCCGCTTCGTCGATTTCGGCGACCGCCTGCGCTTTTCTCCGCGGGACGATGGCGAGGTGAGGCGCGTCAACCCGCTGCCCGGCGTGCCCGAGGCCGACGACCTGTGTGTGCGTGCCGCCCGCCTGCTGCAGGCGGAGACGGGCTGCCGGCGTGGCGTCGACATCGAACTGGACAAGCGTCTGCCGATGGGCGGTGGCGTCGGCGGCGGCAGTTCCGACGCTGCGACCGTGCTGCTCGCGTTGAACCGACTGTGGGAACTGGATCTGCCGCGCGCGCGGCTGCAGGCGCTGGGGTTGCGGCTGGGCGCCGATGTGCCGGTGTTCGTGTTCGGTCGCGCCGCGTTTGCCGAAGGCGTCGGCGAGGTGCTGCAGCCGCTCGAACTGCCGCCGGCGGCCTATCTGGTGGTGGCGCCGGGCGTGTCGGTGCCGACGCCACGGATTTTTGCCGACCCGGAATTGACACGAAATACCGAAGCTTGCACAATAGCGGACTTTGCTGCAGCGGCCGATTCGACGGCGCTTTTCGGGCGCAACGATCTTGAGCCGGTCGCAGTGAGGCTGTACCCGGAAGTCAGACAGGCCATCGACATGCTGGCGGCACTGGCCGGGCGCGGCGCGGTAAGAATGAGCGGTTCGGGCGCGTGCGTGTTTGTACAATGCGCCGATCTGCAGGCAGCACAGGATTTGATGAAGGCGTCGTCGGCATCGTGGCCGGCGGGCTGGCAGGGATTCGTTGCACAGGGGCTGGACGAGCACCCGCTGTACCGGATGTCTGCACAGGTTTGACACCGTGTGGCGCAAGAGCGCGACGCGGTCGATGCAGAGTTTGGGGAGTCGCCAAGTTGGTCAAGGCACCGGATTTTGATTCCGGCATTCGAAGGTTCGAATCCTTCCTCCTCAGCCAAATTTGATCGGGCGGGCCCGCAGGGAGTGCGGGCCTGCCCGATGTGTTTTCAGGGCAGCAGGCATGCCGACGGGTTGAAACCGGTCATCCGCCTGGAAAGAGCAGGACCGGTTCTCCCGGTTTCAATTCAGCAATCACCGAGTTTCGCGAGGCAGCATGGCTTACGACAGCCTGATGATCTTTACCGGCAACGCCAACCCCAAACTGGCGGCGGACGTTGCCAAGCGGCTCAACATGTCGCTCGGCCGCGCGCAGGTGGGTCGTTTCTCCGACGGCGAAGTCAACGTCGAAATCCTCGAGAACGTCCGCGGCAAGGACGTGTTCGTGCTGCAATCGACCTGTGCGCCGACCAACGACAGCCTGATGGAACTGGTCATCCTGGTCGATGCGCTGAAGCGCGCCTCGGCCGGCCGCATCACCGCGGCGATGCCCTATTTCGGCTACGCCCGCCAGGATCGCCGCCCGCGCAGCGCGCGCGTGCCGATCACCGCCAAGGTGGTGGCCAACATGCTGCAGGCCGTGGGCGTGCAGCGCCTGCTGACGGTGGACCTCCACGCCGACCAGATCCAGGGCTTCTTCGACATCCCGGTCGACAACATCTACGCCACGCCCATCCTGCTCGGTGACATCTGGAAGCAGGAATATCCGAACCTGATGGCCGTTTCGCCCGACGTCGGCGGCGTGGTGCGCGCGCGCGCATTCGCCAAGCGCCTCGAATGCGACCTGGCCATCATCGACAAGCGTCGCCCGAAGGCGAACGTGTCGGAAGTGATGAACATCATCGGCGACGTCACCGGCCGCACCTGCGTCATCATGGACGACATGGTCGACACCGCCGGCACGCTGTGCAAGGCGGCGCAGGCGCTGAAGGAGCACGGTGCCGCCCGCGTGCTCGCCTACTGTACCCACGCCGTGCTGTCCGGCGAGGCCGTCAATCGCATCCAGAATTCCGACCTCGACCAGCTGGTCGTGACCGACACCATCCCGCTGTCGCCGGCCGCCCAGGCCTGCGGCCGCATCCGTGTCGTGTCCATCGCCGAACTGCTGGCCGAAACCCTGCTGCGAATCAGCAACGAGGAATCCGTTTCGTCCCTCTTCATGGAGTAATTGAAGCGGGACACCCCGGGTCGCCTGGTCGCGGGCGACCCTTCATCCACCAGGAGTCATCATGTCCATCGAAATGAACGTCAAGAAGCGCGATGCGCAGGGCACCGGAGCGAGCCGCCGCCTGCGTCGCGCCGACCAGGTCCCGGCCATCATCTACGGCGGCGACAAGCCCGCCACGCCGATCACGCTCGACCACAACGAAATCTTCCACGCCCTGCGCAAGGAAGCTTTCCATGCGTCCGTGCTGACGCTGAACGTCGAAGGCACGAAGGAAACCGTGCTGCTACGCGACACCCAGATGCACGCCTACAAGCTGCAGGTGCTGCACGTCGACTTCCAGCGCGTCGATGCCACGCACAAGCTGCACACCAAGGTGCCGTTCCACTTCGTCAATGCCGACGCGGCCCCGGGCGTCAAGCTGCAGGGTGGCATCGTGTCGCACGTGATGAACGAACTGGACGTGCAGTGCCTGCCGAGCCAGCTGCCGGAATTCATCGAAGTCGACCTGTCCGGCCTGTCGGTCGGCCAGTCGATCCACGTGTCGCAGATCAAGCTGCCGGCCGGCGTCGAGGCGCTGACCCACGGCACCGACCCGGTGATCGTCACGCTGACGCTGCCGCGCGGCGCCAAGGCTGACGAAGCCGCGGCCGAAGGCGGCGAAGAGAAGTAAGCACAGGCGATGTCCGGGAACGGTTCCAAAGCCGTGCCCCGGCTCGTCGTCGGACTGGGCAACCCCGGTCCGGACTATTCCGAAACCCGGCACAACGCCGGGTTTTGGTTTTGTGAGGGGCTGGCACGCAAGCTGGGCGTTACGCTCAACCGTGAAGCGCGATTCAACGGCTTCACCGGTTCGTCGCGTGCCGATGGCATCACGATACTGCTGCCGCAGACCTTCATGAACCGCTCCGGCCAGTCGGTCGGCGCGCTCGCCCGCTTCTTCCGCATCGCACCGGCTGAAATACTGGTGGTGCACGATGAGCTCGACATCCAGCCGGGCGAACTGCGCCTGAAATTCGGCGGTGGCCTCGGCGGTCACAACGGACTGAAAGACATCAGCGCCCATCTGGCCACGCACGACTACTGGCGGCTGCGCATCGGCATCGGACATCCGCGTCAGCTGGCACCGGGGTCGGAAGTGGCCGACTATGTACTGAACCGTCCGCGCATCGAGGAACAGCGTGATATCGACGCCGCCATCGAGCGTGCGCTCGACGCCTGGCCGATGATCGCCGCCGGCGACTGGACGCGCGTGTCCACCCTGCTCAACGCGAAGCCCGGCGCCGGCAAGGCGCCCAAGAGTGCCTAATCAAGGAATCCAGACATGAGCCTCAAATGCGGCATCGTCGGCCTGCCCAACGTCGGCAAGTCCACGCTTTTCAATGCGCTCACCAAGGCCGGTATCGCCGCCGAGAACTACCCGTTCTGCACGATCGAGCCCAACGTCGGCATCGTCGAGGTGCCGGACCCGCGTCTGGCGCAGCTTTCCGAAATCGTGAAGCCGCAGAAGATACAGCCGGCCATCGTCGAATTCGTCGACATCGCCGGTCTGGTCGCTGGCGCCAGCAAGGGCGAAGGCCTGGGCAACCAGTTCCTCGCCAACATCCGTGAAACCGACGCCATCGTGAACGTCGTGCGCTGCTTCGACGACGAGAACGTGGTGCACGTGAATGGCCGCGTCGACCCGATCGCCGACATCGAAACCATCGTGACCGAACTGGCGCTGGCCGACCTCGCCGCCGTCGAGCGCACCATCGCGCGCGACACCAAGAAGGCGCGCGCCGGCGACAAGGACGCCGCCAAGCTGGTCGCCGTGCTGGAAAGGCTGCTGCCGCACCTGAACGAAGGCAAGCCGGCGCGCACGCTGAACCTGTCGGACGACGACAAGGCCATCGTCAAACCGATGTGCCTGCTGACGATCAAGCCGGCCATGTATGTCGGCAACGTGCTCGAGGACGGTTTCGAGAACAATCCCTATCTCGACCGCCTGCGTGAATTCGCGACGAAGGAAGGCGCGCCGGTGGTGGCCGTGTGCGCGAAGATCGAAGCCGAACTGGCCGACCTCGACGACGAGGACAAGAAGGCTTTCCTGGCCGACCTCGGCCTCGAAGAGCCGGGCCTGAACCGCCTCATCCGCGCCGGCTACGACCTGCTGGGCCTGCAGACCTACTTCACCGCGGGCGTGAAGGAAGTGCGCGCCTGGACCATCCACAAGGGCGATACCGCACCGCAGGCGGCAGGCGTCATCCACACCGACTTCGAGCGCGGTTTCATCCGCGCCCAGACCATCGCCTTCGACGACTTCATCGCCTTCAAGGGCGAACAGGGCGCGAAGGAAGCCGGCAAGATGCGCGCCGAAGGCAAGGAATACGTGGTCAAGGACGGCGACGTGCTGAACTTCCTGTTCAACGTCTGAGCGCAGTGCCGTTCTGGCAAAAGCCCTGGCGACCCGTGGTCGCCGGGGCTTTTTTTCGTCCACTGTCGAATCTTCCGGGTCTGGTCCGTCTACCTCGTGTACCCGCATCACGGGCATGAGCGTCACGACAGACAGGAGGGTCGGAACATGATGAATACAGAGCCGCAGGATCAGCATCGATGGCTGAGGCAGTTCGAGGGCGAATGGCGCGGAGTGAGCGAACCGGTGGCCGACGGGGCCGCGGACGACGCGTGCTGGAGCGGCTGCGAAACCGTGCGCGCGCTGGGTGATCTGTGGGTGCTGTTCGAGGGGCGCGGTGACATGCCGGACGGCAGCGCGGCCTGCACCCTGATGACCCTGGGCTTCGACCCCGCACGCGGAAACGGAGGCCGCTTCGTCGGCAACTGGGCAGGGTCGATGATGACGACGCTGTGGCAGTACGAGGGCGAACTGGACGCAGCCGGCCGCGTGCTGTCCCTGTACAGCGAAGGGCCGGCCTTCTCGGGCAGCGGCACCGCGCGCTACCGTGACACGATAGAGGTCGTAGGTCCGGACGAACGCACGCTGTCTTCGCACATGGAGGACGCCGCCGGCAACTGGGTGCCCATCATGCGCATCCGTTACCGCCGGCAGCAGGGTGCGTGAGCGACGCGCCCGCGCCGTCGCTCAACGACCCTCGTCCAGCCAGCGCGCGGCCATGAGCAGGCGGGTATGGCTGGCCGGGTCGGCCCGCACGGTGGCGGCGAACAGGCGCACGCAGCGTTCGGCCGCGTTCACGTAGCGCGTGTTGCCGGTACGCCGTGCCAGCCTGATCAAGGCCAGCGCGGCGACGCCGTTGCCACCGGGCGTGGCGGCGTCGAGCGCGGGTTTGCTGCGGTGGAACAGCGGCAGCGCATCGTGGGCGGTGAAAAAGAAACCGCCCCTGTCGTCGTCTTCGAAACGCAACAGCATCACCTCGGCCAGCTGTGTGGCGAAGGCGAGGTCGCCGTCGTGCGGCGCGGCTTCGTGCAGCGTCAGTGCAGCGTCCAGCAGGAAGGCGTGGTCGTCGAGAAAGCCGTCGATGCCGGGCAGCGACTGCAGGCGGTCGGCGCCGCCCACGTCGTCGCGCCAGCGTGCCGCGCGCAGCGCGTCGAAGCTCGTGCGCGCGGCCTCCAGCCAGTCGCTGCGGCCGAATACGGCGCCGGCATGCGCGAGCGCTTTCACCATGAGCGCGTTCCAGGCGGTCGGTGTCTTGCTGTCGCGCGCAGCGCGCTCACGGTCGTCGCGTCTGTTCAGCAGGCGGCCCCGGGCGCCGTCGATCACCGCCTGCACCGCCGCCAGCGGTTGATCGAAGGTGTCGGCCAGCTTTTCGGCGCTGCGCGCGACGCGCAGATGCCAGGACTTTCCTTCGAAGCCGGGCGGGTCGATCAGACCCCAGTGCGCGGCGCACAGATCCCATTCGACCGGCGAGAGCACTTCACGCAGTGCCGCGTTCTCCCACACATAGACGCCGCCTTCCCGACCCGCAGCGTCGTCCGCCGCCTGCGCGCTGCAGAACAGTCCGTCGTCGCTGCGCATTTCTCGCATGGCCCAGTCGACCGTCATTTCGGCTGCGCGCCGGAACAGCCCGTCGCCGGTCGCCTTCCAGGCGTCAGCGTAGAGCGGCAGCAGCATGGCGCTGTCGCACAGCATCTTTTCGAAGTGCGGGATGTTCCAGGCCGGATCGACGCTGTAGCGGAAGAAGCCGCCGCCGAGCTGATCGAACAGACCGCCCTCGGCGATGTGACGCAATGATTCCAGCGCCATCGCGCGCGGCGACGGCGTGCCGATGTCGCTGTCCAGCTGCAGCAGGAAGTCGAGGTCGGTCGGATGCGGAAACTTCGGCGCGCCGCCGAAGCCGCCGTGCCGGGCGTCGAAGGCCACCGCCAGCTGCTGTATCGCCTCCTCCTGCACCGACGGGTCCAGCGGCGCGCCGGTCGGCTGCGGCAGGGCGGCGCTCAGCGCCGCAATCAGCGCCTCGTCCTGGCGCGCCAGATCGGCGCGCCTTTCGGTCCACACGGTGCTGACCGACGCCAGGACGTCGCGCAGCGCACTCTGCCCACCGGACGCCTCGCGCGGGAAATAGGTGCCGCCGTAGAAGGGCACGCCCTGCGGCGACAGGAAGACGGTGAGCGGCCAGCCGCCGTTGCCGCGACGCAGCAGTTGCAGCGCCTGCTGGTAGAGGCCGTCGATGTCCGGTCGCTCCTCGCGGTCCACCTTGATGGCGATGAAGCCCTCGTTCACTGCGGCAGCCGTGGCCGGATCGGCAAAGGACTCGCGCGCCATCACATGGCACCAGTGACAGGAGGCGTAGCCGACCGACAGCAGGATGGGGCGATCGAGCCGGCGTGCCTCGGCGAAGGCGGCCTCGCCCCATGGATACCAGTGCACCGGATCGCCGGCGTGTTGCTGCAGATAGGCGGACGTTTCACCGGCCAGTCGGTTGCGCGGTGCGAGTGCGGTGTCGGTGTTCATCGGGTGTCCTTCGCGGGCGGCAGGTGCGGCCGGCGCGAACGCGACAATGAGGACAGCCGCGTACGCCAAAGCCCACATTCGGGCGGGCGAGCGGTCTCATGCATCCGCGCTGGCCGGCGGATGAGGGGCGCTCAGCAAGATCCGTGCATGCGCTGCATGCATCTTGCTTTTCCGGTGCTCGAGAGATGCGGCGTGCGCGTTGCACGCCGGCCACACACCGACAAAGGCAGACCATGCGATTGCGCTTCCACATGACGCCGGGTTCATGCTCGACCGGCATCCATATTCTGCTCGAACATCTGGAGCTGCCGTTCGAGGCGTACGTCGTGAACCTGCCAGCCGGCGATCACCGTCGCCCCGAATATCTGGCGATCAATCCGAAGGGCACGATTCCGGCGCTGCAGATCGACGAGGACCCGGCGCTGACCGAATTCCAGTCCATCGCGCTGTGGCTGGCCTGGCAGTTCCCGCGCGCACGGCTGCTGCCGGCGTCGCCGTTCGACGCCGCGCGCGCCGTCGATCTGATGACCCATGCAGTGGGCACGGTCCATGGCGCCGGCTACACCCGCATCTTCACGCCCGAGCGCTACCTGCCTGCGGGCGTGGACGCGGTGGCGGAGGTGCAGTGGCTGGAGGGGATCAAGGCGCAGGGCTGGGCCCTGGTGGACGAGGCCTTCACACTGATCGATGCGCGCATCGACGACGACGGCCGGCTGTTCGGCGACGACCTGACGGTCGCCGACGCGGCGCTGTTCTACGTCACCTTCTGGGCCGACCGCATCGGCCTGCCGCTGCCGTCACGCTGTCTCGCGTTCTACCGGCGAATGCGCGAGCGGCCGGTGGTGCGCCGCGTGCTGGCCGAAGAGGGCTATCGCTGAGCCGGCGGATCCGCCGGCTGGATGTTGCGATCAGGACGCCGCGCCGTCGTTCTGCTGGGCGGCCACTTCGGCGCGCACCTTGTCCATGTCCAGCGCCTTCGCCTGTTCGATCAGCTGTTCGAACTGACCGGCGGGCAGCGCACCCGGCTGTCCGTACAGCACGATCTGGTCGCGGAACACCATCAGGGTCGGAATCGAGCGGATGCCGAAGGCGGCGGCGATGCCCTGTTCCTCTTCGGTATTCACCTTGGCGAACACGATGTCCGGATACTTTTCCGACGCCGCTTCATAGACCGGGGCAAAATTGCGGCAGGGGCCGCACCAGGGGGCCCAGAAATCGATGATGACGAAAGGGTTGTTCTCGACCGTGCTGTTGAAGCTGTCTTCGGTAAGTTCGATGGTGGCCATGGGGGTCCTTGGGTGTGAATCGCTCGGGGGCGAGCCGGCATGGTAGCCGAGCACCGGCTGTATGTCGGCCGTTTTGCACCCAGTCCGACCGGCCCGCTGCACAAGGGTTCGCTGGTGGCGGCGCTGGCCAGCTGGCTGGATGCGCGCGCAGCCGGCGGCCGCTGGCTGTTGCGCATCGAGGACGTGGACGAGCCACGCTGTTCGCCTGAGGCTGCCGACACCATCCTGCGCCAGCTCGACGCGCTGGGCCTGCACTGGGACGGCGAGGTGGTGTGGCAGAGCCGGCGTACCGCGCTGTACCGCGCCGCGCTGGAGCGCCTGGCGGCGCAAGGCGACGCCTATGGCTGCGCCTGCACCCGCCGTGATCTGGAGTCGCAGCCGCTGGCTTCCGATGGCGCACGGCGATACCCCGGCACCTGCCGCGATCGCGCCGATGTGCGGCCGCGCGCCTGGCGGCTGCGCGTGCCGGTCGGCGAGGTCGCCTTCGACGACGCGCTGTGCGGTCGCGTCGCCATCGACGTTGCGGCGGATTCCGGCGATTTCGTGCTGTGGCGCGCCGATGGTTACTGCGCCTATCAGCTGGCAGTGGTGGTGGATGACGCCGACCAGGGCGTGACCGACGTCGTACGCGGCGCCGATCTGCTCACCTCGACGCCGCGGCAGATCCTGGTGCAGCGCGCGCTCGGCCTGCCGCAGCCGCGCTACGCACACGTACCGGTGGTGCTCGACGCGCAGGGCGAAAAGCTGTCCAAGCAGACACGTGCGCCGGCGCTGGAACCGGCCGACGCGCTGACCGACCTGGCGGAGGCGCTAACCTTTCTGCGCCACCCGCCGCCAACCGACGTCGTGGCCTCGGGCCGTGAGGATCTGCTCGCGTGGGCGGTGCAGCGGTGGACGCTGGCCGCGCTGTCCAGGGCGACGTAGCAGGCGGGCTCAGTAGTGCGGCGGAATGTCCTGCTGCGCGTCGGCGCGCTCGGCCGGCTGCATGCCCTGCACCTGCGCATAGACGTGCTTGAGCTGCAGCTGCAGTGACTCGATCGCGCGCTGCTGCTCGAACACGGTGCGGTTCAGCGCGTCCAGCATGTCGTCCATCAGCGCGATGCGGGCTTCAAGGTCGTTCAGGCGGTCGGTCATGTCGGTGTGTCCGGAGAATGTTGTCGGGCCAGCGCCCAGGCGACGTGTTCGCGCACGACCGGTGAGGCGTGATCGGCGCGCGCCTGCAGCGCGGCGATGTGGGCGGCGGAGGACGGCGCGTTGCCGAGCGCGACTGCGATATTGCGCAGCCAGCGTTCGTGGCCGATGCGCCGGATCGCGCTGCCTTCGAGGCGGCGGTTGAATTCGTCCTCCGACCAGGCGAACAGCTCGCTCAGCGAAGCCCGGTCCAGGCCGTTGCGCACCGCGAAGTCGGGCTCGACCGCCTTGACCGCGTGGCGGTTCCACGGGCACACCAGCTGGCAGTCGTCGCAGCCGTAGATGCGGTTGCCGATCAAGGGACGCAGTGGTTCGGGGATCGGGCCATCCAGTTCTATCGTCAGGTAGGACACGCACAGCCGCGCGTCCAGCTGGTAGGGCGCGACGATGGCGCCGGTCGGGCAGACGTCGATGCAGCGGGTGCAGGTGCCGCAATGGTCGGCCTGGGGCGCGTCCGGCGGCAGCGGCAGCGTGGTGAACAGTTCGCCGAGGAAGAACATCGAGCCGGCGTCACGGTGGATCAGCAGCGTGTGCTTGCCGCGCCAGCCCAGCGCGGCGCGCCGGGCGATCTCCACTTCGAGCACCGGCGCGGAATCGGTGAATGCACGGTGGCCGAAGGGGCCGACCACGCTCGCGATCCGTTCCGCCAGCTTCTGCAGCCGGTTGCGCAGCACCTTGTGGTAATCGCGGCCGAGCGCGTAACGCGACACGTAGCCGAGGTCGCCATCGTCCAGCACGCCCTGCGCGTCCTCGGCGTCGTCCGGCCAGTAAGGCATGCGCGCGCTGATGACCGACAGCGTGCCGGGCACCAGTTCGGCCGGGCGGGCACGCATTGCGCCGTGACGTTCCATGTAGTCCAGTTCGCCGTGGCGGCCGGCGGCCAGCCAGTCAAGCAGCCGGGTTTCCGCCTCGCCCAGATCGACACCGGAAATGCCGATCGACGCAAAGCCCAGTTCGCGCCCCCAATCGCGGATGCGTGCCACCAGCTCGTCCGGGCTGCAGGGCAGCGCGCCACTCATTGCGCCGCCACCCGGGCGGATAATGGCGGCCAATCCGATTTCACGCAGACCGCCATGAATGATTCGACCCTGACGATGGACCTCGCCGACACCGCCGCCACCGAGGCGCTGGGCGCGCGACTGGCGTGCGCGCTGGCGCCCGGATTGTGCGTGTTTCTGGACGGCGACCTGGGCGCCGGCAAGACCACGCTGGTGCGCGGGCTGCTCAGGGCGCTGGGCCACACGGGAAAGGTAAAAAGTCCGACCTTCACTTTGCTTGAATCGTATGCTATTTCTAGCTTAAACTTCCCGTTGTATCACTTTGATTTTTATCGCTTCACGCATCCGGATGAATTCATCGAAGCAGGTCTGGACGAATACTTCGGGCAAACCGGCGAAAGCGCGGGCGTCTGTCTGGTCGAATGGCCGGACAAGGCGGGCGCGCATCTGCCGCAGCCCGATCTGCGCATCGCGCTCGCCGTGGTCGGCGAAGCGCGCCGTGCGCGGCTGTCCGCCGGCAGCGAAGGAGGTCGGGCATGTTTAAGCCGTTTGTCCGTCGCCGCGGAAGGACTTCCGCCCGCGACCTGAGCCGGCGCGATTTTCTCGGGTTTTCCGGCGCTGCGCTGCTGCTGTCGGTGAGCCCGGTCGGGCGCGCCGCCGCCACCTCGCTGCTGGCCGTCCGCGTCTGGCCGTCGCTGGAATATACCCGCATCACGCTGGAATCCCGCGACGCGCTGAAGTTCGCGCACTTCACCGTGCAGAACCCGGAACGCCTGGTGATCGACATCGAGGGCGTGGAGCTGAACAACGTGCTCGGCAGCCTGCCGGGCAAGATTTCCGATACCGATCCCTACATCAAGCTCATCCGCGCCGGCCGCAACAAGCCGGGCGTGGTGCGGCTGGTGATGGAGCTGAAGACCGAGGTGAAGCCGCAGGTATTCACGCTGGCGCCGGTCGGTCAGTACGGTCACCGGCTGGTGATGGACATCTATCCGTCGCAGCCCATCGACCCGCTGATGCAGCTCGCGCGTCAGGGCGACATCCAGTACCAGGGCGACGTCGCACCCGACCAGCCCGACGCGCCTGCACAGTCGCAGGCGGCCGAGCCGGCACCCGAACCAGCGAATCAGACCGCGTCGCGCGATGCGGGCAGCAAGAAGACGGAGGTCGACGTGAGTCGCCTCGTCACCATCGTGCTCGACCCCGGCCATGGCGGCGAAGACCCCGGTGCGGTTGGCCGTGGCGGCAGCTACGAGAAGAACGTGACGCTGGAAGTGGCACAGCGCCTGCAGAAGAAGATAGACGCCGACCCGACGATGCGCGCCGTGCTGACGCGCGACGCCGATTTCTTCGTGCCGCTGGGCACGCGCGTCGCCAAGGCGCGCCGCGTGCGCGCCGACCTGTTCGTGTCCATCCACGCCGACGCCTTCGTGCGGCCGGACGCGCGCGGCAGTTCGGTGTTCGTGCTGTCCGACCGTGGCGCCACCAGTTCGGCCGCGCGCTGGCTGGCGCAGCGCGAGAACTCGGCCGACCTGATCGGCGGCGTCAATCTCGACGTCAAGGACCCCTATCTCGCGCGCACGCTGCTCGACCTGTCGCAGACGGCGACGATGAACGATTCGATGAAGCTGGGCCGCGCCGTGCTGGGCGAACTGGGCGGTGTGAACACGCTGCACAAGCCGCATGTCGAGCAGGCCGGCTTTGCGGTGCTGAAGGCGCCGGACATCCCGTCCATCCTGGTGGAGACCGCTTTCATTTCCAACCCGGAAGAAGAGAAGCGGCTGACCGACGACGCCTACCAGGACAAGCTGGCCGACGCCATCCTGCGTGGCATCCGCCGCTATCTGGCAAAGAATCCGCCGATGGCCAAGTCGCGGCTGGCGTCGCTGTAAGCGGCCGGCGGCATTCAGCGCTCGCTGCGGTAGCCGCCTGCCACGCCTCTCGGCGACAGCACCCACTGCCACAGCTGGATGTCGCGCGCGCGGAAAGCGCCGGCGCAGGACAGCAGGTAGTAGCGCCACATGCGACGGAAGCGTTCGCCGAGGCGCTCGGCGAACTGCGGCCAGGCGGCTTCGAAGTTCGCGTGCCAGGCCATCAGCGTGCGGTCGTAGTCGGCGCCGAAGTTGTGCAGGTCCTCCACCACGAATACATCATCGACCGCGTCGCCGATCTGGCCGATCGACGGCAGCTCGCCGTTGGGGAAGATGTAGCGGTCTATCCAGGGGTCCGTGACGCCGCGCCGCGTGTTCTTGCCTATCGTATGCAGCAGCGCCAGCCCGTCAGGCGCCAGTGCGCGCCGCACCACCTGCATGAAGGTGCGGAAGTTGCGCCGGCCGACGTGCTCGAACATGCCGACGCTGGCTACCCGGTCGAAGGTTTCGCTGCCGTTGAGTTCGCGATAGTCCTGCAGCCGGAACTCGACCGGCAGTCCGGCGTAGCGTTGCTGTGCCCACTCGGCCTGTTCGCGCGATACGGTGACGCCGGTGCCGCGCACGCCGTGGTGCTCGGCGGCGTAGCCGAGCAGGCTGCCCCAGCCGCAACCGATGTCCAGCAGGTGCATGCCGGGGCGCAGATCCAGCTTCCGGCAGATCAGTTCGAGCTTGGCCTCCTGCGCCGACGCGAGGTCGGCGGCGTCCTGCCAGTAGCCGCAGGTGTAGGTCATGCGCGGGTCCAGCATCGCCGCGTAGAAATCGTTGCCGAGGTCGTAGTGGCGTTCGCCGACCTGCCAGGCGCGACGCGGCGTCTGCCGGTTCAGCAGGCGGGCGCTGAAGGCGTGCATCAGCAGCGATGCCGGCTTGACCCGCGTGTCCAGCCGGGCGCGCAGCAGGCGGGCGAAGAATTCGTCGAGCCGGCCGGCGTCCCAGTCGCCATCCATATAGGCTTCGCCCAGACCGAGGCTGCCGTAGGCGAACACGCGCTCGGGCAGGCGAGGGTGGTGCATCTGCAGGTCGCAGGGCGCTTCGCCGTCGAGCGTAATGCCGGCGTCGGCGAGCAGGCTGGTCAGCAGCCGCAGGCGCGGCGAGGGCGCCGGCGCGGGCGCGGCGGCCGGTTGTTCGAACGCTTCTCTTTTCATCCGTGGTCTTCCTCGTCGGGGCGAAGGCAGGAAAAAAGTGACCGTAAGCAGGCAGCCGGCGTTGCCGCCTGAAAATTTAGACGTAGTCCAAGGTAAGCGTCTTCGCAATGTCCCAGGTCAAGCTTTCGTCCGGTTGCCCGGCGTGAAAACCCTGAAATGGCGTGCCGGCGCGCGCTTGACTCACGTCATGGGCGGCCGGTGCGCAGCCGCCTAGAATGTGAGCCCATGATTCGAACCCTGTCCCCGTGATGAACGCGCCGGAATCACCGCTGAACCTGAGCCCGGATGCGGCCGCTGCGACGACGGCCTGTTATCACTGCGGGCTGCCGGTCGACGGCCCGGTGCGCTACCGCGTCCGCGTCGCCGGTGAGGACAGGCCGATGTGCTGCGCCGGCTGTGCGGCGGTCGCCGAAGCCATCTCCGGCGGCGGTCTGGACGCTTTCTACGCCCACCGCGACGCCTTGCCCGAAGCGGCACCCGACGGCGGTGCGCGTGACCTGGCGGTATACGACCTGCCGGAAGTGCAGGCCGATTTCGTCCGCACCGTCGCCCACGCGGACTGCGCCGACGCGCGCGAGGCGCTGCTCATCATCGAGGGCATACGCTGTGCCGCCTGCGTGTGGCTGAACGAACAGCACGTCGGCCGCCTGCCGGGCGTGCTGGTGCTCGAAATCAATTACGCGACGCGCCGTGCGCGCGTCGTCTGGGACCCGGCCCGGGTGCAGCTGTCGGCCATCCTGCGGGCGGTGACCGAGATCGGCTACGAAGCGTGGCCGAACGACCGCGCACACGCCGAGTCGGTCGCCCGCAGTGAGCGGCGTGACGCGCTGTGGCGCCTGGCGGTGGCCGGGCTGGGCATGATGCAGGTGATGATGTACGCGTGGCCGGAATACACCGCCGGTGACGCCGAACTGCCGGGCAGCATCGCCGCGCTGATGCGCTGGGCCAGTCTGGTGCTGACGGCCCCCGTCGTGTGCTACTCGGCCGCCCCCTTCTTCTCGCGCGCGCTGCGCGATCTGGCGGCGAAGCGCGTCGGTATGGACCTGCCGGTCGCGCTCGGCATCGGTGCCGCCTTCATCGCCAGTCTGTGGGCCACGGTGACGCATTCGGGCGAGGTGTATTTCGATTCGGTCACCATGTTCGTATTCCTGCTGCTGGGCGGGCGCTATCTCGAAATGCTGGCGCGCCAGCGTGCGGTGCGTGGCGTCGAGGAACTGGCGCGCGTGATGCCGGCGCTGGCGCACCGTTTCACCGCGTGGCCGGGAACGGCGACCGAGGCGGTGCCGGTGGCGCGACTGCTGGCGGGCGACCACGTGGTGGTCGCCGCCGGCGAGGTGTTTCCGGCCGACGGCCGTCTGGTCGATGGCCGCAGCGAGGTCGATGAAAGCCTGCTCACCGGCGAGTCGAAGCCGCAGGGGCGCGGCCCCGGCGACCGCGTGGTCGGCGGCAGCGTAAACATCGGCTCGCCGGTGGTGCTGGCGGTGGAGCAGGTCGGCGAGGCAACGCGGCTGGCGGCGATCCGCCGGCTGATCGGCCGTGCTTCGGCCAGCCGGCCCGAGGTGGTGCAGTTCGCCGATCGCATCGCCGTTCATTTCGTCAAGGCGCTCATCGTGCTGGCCGTGCTGACCGCCGGCGTCTGGCTCTGGCTGGACCCGTCGCAGGCGCTTTCCGTCTTCGTCGCGGTGCTGGTCGTCAGTTGCCCGTGCGCGCTGTCGCTGGCCACACCGGCGGCGCTGACCGTCGGCACCGGCGTGCTGTCGCGCAGCGGACTGCTGGTGACCCGCGCGCACGCGATCGAAACGCTGGCGCGCGTCACCCACGTCGTGTTCGACAAGACCGGCACGCTCACCACCGGCGCCATGGCCTTGCAGACGGTCGAACTGATGGGCGACATCGACGCCATGCAGGCCACCGCGCTGGCCGCGGCGCTGGAAGGGCCGTCGACTCACCCGATCGCACGCGCCTTGCGCGCGGCGGCCGGTGAGCAGGTGCGACCGGTCGTCGATCAGTTGTCTGCGGTGACCGGGCAGGGCGTGCAGGGCGTCATCGCCGGCCGCCGCCTGCGGCTGGGCAGCGCGGACTACGTCTGCGCGCTGTCCGCGACGCCGCTTCCGGCCTCGCCGTCGGGCATCGCGACGCCGGTGTGGCTGGGCGACGAACGCGGTCTGCTGGCGCGCTTCGATCTCAGCGATGCCGTGCGATCCGGGGCACCCGAATTGCTGGCGCACCTGCGCGAGCGCGGCATCGCGGTCAGCCTGCTGTCGGGCGACGCACACGCACCGGTCGAGGCGCTGGCGCAGGAACTGGGCATCGCCGATGCGCATGCGCGGATGACACCGGAGGGCAAGCGCGCCTATATAGAAGCGTTGCAGCAGCGCGGTGCCGTCGTCGCCATGCTGGGCGACGGCGTCAATGACGCGCCGGTGCTGGCGCAGGCCCAGGTGTCGGTCGCGATGGGCGGCGGCACCGAGCTGGCGCGCGCCCAGGGCGATCTGGTGCTGCTGTCCGAACGTTTCGACGCGCTCATCCGCGGGCTCGACACCGCCCAGGCCACGCTGGCCATCGTGCGGCAGAACCTGCGCTGGGCCTTTGCCTACAACCTGCTGGCGATCCCGCCGGCGATGCTGGGCTGGATCACGCCGTGGATGGCCGGCATTGGCATGTCGCTCAGTTCGCTGATGGTGGTGCTCAACGCACTGCGTCTGCAGCGGCGGGCAAAGGAGCGGAACTGATGGACATCCTGTGGTTGCTGGTGCCGATGTCGGTACTGATCGCGCTGGGCATCGGCGCTGTGTTCATCTGGTCGGCGCGCAGCGGCCAGTTCGACGACCTCGAAGGGCCGGCGCACCGCATGTTGATGGACGATGACCGCGCGCAGACCATCGACGAGACACCGGCGGCCGGCAAGGACGACCGCAAGGTGTGACGCCCGAGGCGGTCGAGGCGTCATTTCCTGTCTATAGTGCGGATGCACCCACCGACCGGAGAGCGCCGATGACCCGTTGCACGCAGCACGCCCATCACGACCACCAGCACGGCCCGCAATGCGGTCATACCGCGGTGCGCCACGAAGGCCATGTCGATTTCCTGCATGACGGCCATCTGCATCACGTGCATGGCGACCATGTCGACGAGCACGTGATCGCCGTCAGCGCCGCCAACCCGGACGGCTGCACACCGCAGCATCACTGTGCCGGCCATGGCGCCGGTCATGTGCATGGGCCCGGCTGCGGCCACGAAGCGGTGCCGCACGGCGACCACGTCGATTACCTGGTCGACGGTCATCTGCACCATCCGCACGGCGATCACTGCGACGACCACGGTCCGCTGCAGATCGCCTGACGCGCCGGCGCAGCCTGCCGCGGCTATCATGCAGGCCGGGCCCGAAGACTGCGTCGCAATAAATGTCCTTTCATCGAGCCGGCGACGCGTGGCGTTCGCCGGCGCTATTCATGCCGGCGGCACTGCGCGGCTGGCTGACCGATCCTCATTCGCTGACCTCACGCATCAGGGCGCGCTGCCGGCACTTCGCGGTGCAGCCGCTGCGCACCGGTCGCGCCGCGCTGGCGGCCGACGAGGCCTGTCTGCTCGGCAGCGGCCGGGCGCCGGCGCTGTCGCGCGAGGTGCTGCTGCACGCCGACGGCGTGCCAGTGGTGTTCGCGCACAGCGTGGTCAACATGCGTGATGTGCGCGGCGTCTGGCACATGTTCGCCGGCGTCGGCACGCGGCCGCTCGGCGCGCTGCTGTTCGCCGATGCGCGCATCGCCCGCTCGCCGTTGGCCGCGCGACGGCTCGACGCCCGCCACCCGCTGTACCGGCGTGTGCTGGCCGAAGGCATCGCGGTGAGCGGCCCGCTGTGGGCGCGCCGTTCGCTGTTCGTACGCAGGGGCCGGCCGCTGCTGGTGACCGAAGTTTTCCTGCCGGCCATTTTGGAACTCGCGCCATGAACCTGCTTGCACGCCTGAATGCCTGGGAACGCCTGATGCGGCTGGACAAGCCGATCGGCATCCTGCTGCTCGCCTGGCCCACACTGTGGGCACTGTGGGTGTCCGGCGGCGGCAAACCGTCCGCCTTCATCGTCTGGATATTCATGCTCGGCACGGTGCTGATGCGCAGCGCCGGCTGCGTCATCAACGACTATGCCGACCGCAATTTCGACGGTCACGTCGAGCGCACGAAGAACCGCCCGCTGGCCACTGGCGAGGTCGGCACGCGCGAGGCGCTGCTGCTGGCGGCCGGGCTGGCGCTGTTCGCCTTCATCCTCATCCTGCCGCTGCACCGGCTGGTCATCCTGCTGTCCTTCGCCGCGCTCTTCCTGGCCGCCAGCTACCCCTTCACCAAGCGCTTCTTCGCCATTCCGCAGGCCTATCTCGGCATTGCTTTCGGCTTTGGTATCCCGATGGCCTATGCGGCGCAGCTGTACACGGTGCCGATGGAAGCCTGGCTGCTGCTGGCGGCGAATGTGTTCTGGGCGGTCGCCTACGACACCGAGTACGCGATGGTCGATCGCGAGGACGATCTGAAGATCGGCATCCGCACCTCGGCCATCACCTTTGGCCGTTTCGACGTCGCTGCGGTGATGGCCTGCTATGCGATCACGCTGGCGCTGCTGGCGCTCTACGGCCGGCTCGAAGGGCTGCGCGGGCCCTACTACGTCGGGCTGGCGATTGCGGCCGGCATCGCCGTCTATCACTGGACGCTGATCCGCGACCGCGACCGCGCGCGCTGCTTCCGCGCCTTCCTGCACAACAACTGGCTGGGCGCCGCGGTGTTCGCCGGCATCGTCGCCGACTACGCCTTGCGTTGACGCGGCGGCGTAAGGCGGGCCGCCGACCCGCGTCTACCTGGACGGGGCGCGTCCGGCCCGGCAACAGGAGAGCGACATGAAGAGGATGAGCGCCGTGGGTCTTGCTGCGGCCGCACTGCTGTGCATCTTCGACGCGCAGGCGGGGCCGCTGCGCGAGCGTTTGGCGGAGCGGCGCGCCGACAGCGGAGCCGAGGTCCGCCTGCCCGCCGGCAGCCGCGCGCAACGCAATATCGCCTACGGCGAGCATGCCGACCAGCGCATGGACGTCTACATTCCCGACGGCGCCCGCGACGCGCCGGTGCTCTTCCTCGTGCACGGCGGTGGCTGGCGTCGCGGCGACAAGGCGCACGGCCGGCTGATCGGCAACAAGCTGGCGCACTGGCTGCCGGCCGGCGTCATCGTCGTGTCGGTCAATTACCGCATGCTGCCCGACGCCGACGTGCTGACACAGCGCGACGACGTGGCTGCCGCGCTGGCAAAGGCGCAGTCTCTGGCGCCGACCTGGGGCGGCGATCCGTCGCGCTTCGTGCTGATGGGGCATTCGGCCGGTGCGCATCTGGTGGCCTTACTGGCCGCCTCGCCACGTGGCGATCTGCGATGGCTGGGCAGCGTGCTGCTCGACAGCGGTGCGCTCGACGTCGAACGCCTGATGAAGGAACGCCATGCCGGCCTGTTCGACGACGCTTTCGGCAAGGACCCCGCCTTCTGGCGCGCGACCTCGCCGCTGCACCAGCTCGCCGCGCCGACCGCGCCGTGGCTGGCGGTGTGCTCAAGCCGGCGCCGCCAGGCCTGCGACCAGGTGAAGGTGTTCGCCCAGCGGGTGCGCGAAACCAGCGGCCGCATCGACGAGCTGCCGCTCGATCTGTCGCACGGCGACATCAACGAACAGCTGGGCCTGCCCGGCGACTACACGCGGCAGGTCGATGCCTTCCTGCGCGACGTCGGTGCGCTGAAATAGAAAAACGCGGGGCCCGTGAGCCCCGCGTTCTCTCTACGTCAGCCCCGCTCGTTTCAGCCGCGGCGACGGGCGCGCAGACCGATCAGGCCCAGCCCGGCCAGCAGCAGCGCGTAGGTTTCGGGTTCCGGCACCGGCGCGACCTCGACCGTCAGCAGCGGACGATCGCTGACCATGAAGCCCTCGGCGCTGTAGAAGTCGACGCCATTGGTGCCGTTCGGCATGAAGGGCAGCAGCGCCCAGCCGTAGCCCGGCACGCCGCCATCCTGCATGCGGCGCAGCGCGTCGGTGAAGTCCAGCACCAGCGTGCCGGATTCGATGTTGGCATCGCCGCTGTCCGCGCCGATGGTCAGGAAGGGCAGCATGGCCGCTTCCAGCCCGTCGGTCTGGATGCCGTCGCCCATCGTGTTCCAGGTGGCCGATGCCGAGTTCCAGTCGCTCAGCATGTCGTAGAAGCGGATGCCGCTTCCGGCGCTGGTGATCTGCAGCGTCAGCGTGGCCGACACCACGGTTTCGCCGGTCTTGATCTGGTTGGCGGCGCTGCCGAACAGATTGTCGAAGCGCAGCAGCACGTGGTTTGGCGAACCGTTGTCCGACGCGTCGATGCTCACTTCCTGCTCGTAGCCGCTGCTTGCATCGGGGTCGCTGCTGTACAGCGTCACGTCCATCGTGCCGTCGTAGCCGCCAGCGCCCTGCTGGAAGGTATAGGTCGCGGCGAACGCCGGTGCGGCCGCGAACAGTGCGGCCGCGATCAGGGATTTGCTCAACATGGGAAGCCTCTCGAATCGGAAAGGGCCGGCGCTGGTGCGCCGGCCCGGAACTGCGGACTGCAGACGTGCGATTACAGCGCGCCGTTATCCCACGGGCCGGTGATCGCGTAGGTGATGCCCGGCGACTGGGTGTTCACGAACAGCCACTCGTTGTGGAAGGTCGCACCGCAGAACTCGGAACCCATCGAGTTGCTGCTGAAGGAACGGCCGGACGGACGGGTGTAGGTGCCGATGGCGCCGCTGCGGAAGTCGGCGTTGTTGGCGATGAACGGGAACACGGTGCCGTCGGTGGTCAGACCGTGGCAGCGCGATACCGAGTTGCCGCCGTCTTCGCACAGGATCAGGCTGCCGCGCGGGCTCCAGGCGATGTTGTCCGGGTTGTCGCAGACGTCGGCGCCGGACGATTCGTACACCAGCGTGAAGGTTTCGCGACGCGGATCGTAGGCGAAGATCTGGCCCTTGCCGGCGGCACCGCCGCTGGTCGAGCACACGTAGATCACGCCGTTGCCGTACCACACGCCTTCGCCGCGGACGATGCTCGACGCACCCTGCATGATGCCCTGGGCGACCACGCCGCCGTAGGAGGTGCCGCTGATGAAGGGCTTGTTCGGCTCGTCGATGTTCACCCACTCGACGTCGAAGGTGGTGCCCGGAGCCTGTGCCACGCCGGTGTTGTAGTAGCCGTAGCTGACACCGTTGATGGTGCGGGTGGCGTTGTTGGCCGTCTTCAGCTTCATCATCTGCAGCTTGCCGCCCATTTCCGGACGACCGATGACGTTCGGGATGAAGCGGTAGAAGCCGCTCGGGTTGCTGTCTTCGGTTTCGTAGATGATGCCGGTGACCGGATCGACGGCGACCGCTTCATGGCTGAAACAGCCCATGTCGACCAGCGGAACCGGCTTGGCGACGCCGGTGGCCGGCACGTCGAAGCAGTAGCCGTGCTGCTTGGAGGCGCCGTTGTGCGGGCCGTCCGAGGTTTCTTCACAGGTGATCCACGAGTTCCACGGGGTCGGGCCGCCGGCGCAGTTGCGGATGGTGCCGGAGATCGACGCGTAGGCGCCGACCCACTGCTTGGTGCGCGGCGAGAACACGAGGTTGGTCGTGCCGCCGTTGCACAGCGGGTCATAGGTGATCTTCGGGTTGGCGTAGGAACCGGCGGTGCGGCTGCCCTGTTCGTGGTTGCGCACCAGCACGATCTTGTTCGCGTCGGCGGCGACCACGGCCATGCCGTCGTGCGCGCCCGGAGTGGCGATGCCGTCGGTCATCACGTCGCCGGTCCAGCCGTAGGACCAGTACTTGAAGCCTTCCGGCAGTTGCAGCAGCGGCAGGCCGGTCACTTCGTCGGCGACCGGGGCGAGCGGGCCGTAGTCCGGGCTGAACGGCAGCTGCACGGCGTGCGCCTTCTTCGAACCGAGGATGCTGAACGGCATCGCCACGGTGGCGGCGGCAGCAACACCGCTCTTCAGGAAGCCGCGGCGGCCGTAGGTCCAGTGCGGATCCATGTCCTTGGATGCATCGGTCTTGCTGAAGTCGCGCAGGACGTCGATCAGGTCGTCTTGATGGTTCATTGTTGTCTCTCCGTTTTCAGTATGCAGGGGGCGGGTGCGTCAGGCGCGACGGCGGGCGGCGGCGCCGATCAGGCCGAGGCCGGCCAGCAGCAGCGCGTAGGTTTCGGGTTCCGGCACGGTGGCGGTGATGGTGTAGCCGAGCTGGCCGGCGCCGACGTTGTCGCTGAAGTCGGCGATGGCGAGCACGAACAGGCCGTTGCCGTAGTCGTTGAAGAAGTTCGCGCTGGCCGCTTCACCGGCACCTGCGAAGGGCATGGACGGCGTGCCGTCGGCGCCGGTGACGAACATCGTGGTCGCCGAGGCGCTGCCGAGGTCGAAGTAGTTGGCGGTGTCGCTCTCGACGCCATACCAGATGCCGAAAATGACGTCGAGCGTCGGGTCCGTCGGGGTGACGGTGATCGACACTTCGCTCATGAAGTCGGCCTTGAAGGTCCAGAAGGACCAGTTTTCGGCGCCGCCGATGAAGGAATAGCTTTCGGCGGCGACGGTGCCGGCCGTGATGCCGCTGCCGAACTGGCCGCTGATGACGGGAGCGGCCGCCTGGGCGCCGGCCGACATCAGGCCGGCCAGCAGGGCGGCTGCAAGGGTGGAACGAGTAGACATGGGACTCTCCGGTCTGGGTTGAGACGCGGAAAGTCTGGCGGGCGACGATGTCCCGCCAATTAATCTCCCGTTAATGTTCGACGCGGGAGGTCGTAGGCCGTTCGGCCGGTGGGCATGGTCCGGTCGGACTATCGACTGGCGAGCGAACCCAGGCTGGCGAGCGCGGTATCGACGCGCGCGTCCCAGCGCACGGCACACATCAGGCGGATGCAGTTGCGGTACTTGCCTTGCGGCGAGAACAGCGGGCCGGGCGCGATGCTGATGCCTGCCGCCAGCGCGCGCGACTGCAGCGCCAGTGCGTCGATGTGCTCCGGCAGTTCCACCCACAGGATGAAGCCGCCGGCCGGGCGCGTGCAGCGCGTGCCTGGCGGGAGGTGGCGGGCGATGGCCGTCTGCATCCTTTCCATCTGCTCGGCGTACTGCCGGCGGATGCGCGCCATGTGACGCTCCGGCCGGCCGCTGGCGAGGTAGTCGGCGAGGGCGCGCTGCGGCAGCAGGGCGGTCGCCATGGTGCTGCCGTACTTGAGGCGCTCGACCTCGCGCCGCCAGCGCCCGGCGACAATCCAGCCGATGCGCAGGCCGGGCGCCAGTGTCTTGGAGAAGGACGAACACAGCAGCACGTGGCCGGTGCGGTCCCAGGCCTTGGCCACGCGCGGGCGTTCGCCGTCGTGCGCCAGCTCGCCGTAGATGTCGTCCTCGATCAGCGCGATGCCGCGACTGGACAGCATCTGCACGATGCGCCGCTTGTGCGCGTCCGGCATCAGTGCGCCGCTCGGGTTGCTGAAGCTGGTGCAGGCGAGGCAGGCCTTGACCGGCCATTTTTCGAGCGCCAGTTCGAGCGCGTCCGGGCTCAGACCGGTCTGCGCGTCGGTCGGGATTTCGAGCGCCTTCAGACCCAGCGATTCGATCAGCTGCAGGGTGCCGAAGAAGGCCGGCGACTCGATGGCGACCACGTCGCCCGGCTGCGTGGTGGCGCGCAGCGCCAGCGTGAGCGCTTCCTGGCAGCCAGTGGTGATGACGATGTCGTCGGGGTGGATCTGGCAGCCGGAGTCGACCGCGCGGCGGGCGATCTGCACGCGCAGCGCTTCTTCGCCGATGAATTCTCCGTAGCGTGCGCTGCCGGCGTCGTCGGCGCGCAGCGCGCGGCCCAAGCTGGCGCGCAGGTCCTTCACCGGCAGGAAGTCGGCGTGCGGAATGGCGGTGCTGAACACCAGCAGGTCGTCGCGGTGCGACGCGCGCATCACCTGGGCAACCCGTTCCGACATCGTCACTTCGCCCGGCGATTCGTCGTCGCAGGTCTGGCAGGCGCGTGGCGGCAGCGCCTCGGGCGTGCGCGCATAGAAGCCGGACTGCGGCCGCGCCTCCAGCCAGCCCTGCGCTTCGAGCTTGCGGTAGGCGGAAATGCAGGTGGCGATACTCAGGCCCTGCTGCAGCGCGATGCGCCGTACGGACGGCAGGCGCTGGCCCGGGGGGTAAAGACCGGCGCGGATGTCCGAGCGCAGCCGGTCGGCGAGTTGTTCGTAGCGGTTCATGCGGCGTCCTCTCGCGGTGGCGGCTGATACTGTACTGCACGGCATTTTCTGTCGACCGGTACAGTTTGCGCATACTGTTGGCGGTACAGATCCGCGTGACTATCAATTGTGTCGGTCCAAAAACAGATTCCTGTACATCGACCATCACAGTTGCCGACGGCATGATCCGGTCATCCCGTGAAGGAGTCCCGCCATGCCGATGATCACGCTGCAACTGTCCCGCCCGCTCGACGCCGAAACCCGCCTCGCCGTGATCCGCGCGGTGACCGATCTGACGGCCGAGATACTTGGCAAGAAGCGCGAACTGACCGCGTTGTCCATCGGCCACAGCGAACACTGGTCGGTCGGCGCGGAGGCGGTCGGCGGCGCGCTGACTGCCTTCCATCTTGAGGTCCGCGTCACCGCCGGCACCAACACGAAGCCGGAGAAGGCGAACTATCTTTCCGCCGTCTGGCAGTCGCTGGACGAACTGGTCGGCCCGCTGCATCCGGCCAGCTACATCGTGGTCAGCGACCTGGCGGCGGATTCATGGGGCTATGCCGGCGAAACACAGGAGTTGCGTCATGTCCGCGCACGCCTGGCTCAGTGATATGGCCCGCCGGCTGCGCGAGGTACGCCGGCAGCGGCGTGCGCGTGCAGAATTGCAGGCGATGAACGATCTCGAACTGCGCGACCTCGGTCTCGGGCGCTCGGACCTGCCGTCGGTGCTCGGAGGTCGCTTCGAGGACGGGTTTCGCGCGCAGGCGAAACGCCTGCATTGATTCAGGACCTGAAATGATCAAGGCGCACAGCCTCACCATGGCCCGTTACCACGGCTGGGCCTTCGACCGCCTGTTCGCGTCGCTCGAGGCTGTCAGCGACGCCGACTGGCGTGCCGACCACGGGCTGTTCTTCAAGAGCCTGCACGGCACGCTGAATCACCTGCTGCTGGCCGACCTGATCTGGTACGGCCGCTTCACCGGCCAGCCGCATGCGGCCGCTTCGCTCGCCGACGAAGTCGAGTCCGATCGCGCGACGCTGCGGCAACGGGTGCGTGCGCAGGCCGAGCGCTGGATCGAACTGGTCGAACGGGCCGACGAAGCCACCTTCGCGAGCCGGCTGCGCTACGCCAGCATGGCCGCTCAGCCCTGTGACGCGCCGTGGGCCGGCACGCTGCTGCATGTGTTCAATCACGCGACCCACCACCGCGGCCAGATGTCGGCGGTCGCCACGCGCCTGGGCCAGCCGGCGCCGGAGATGGACCTCGTCTACTTCCTGCGCCTGAGCGGACTGTGATCGGACACGAGCCGCGCGCGCCGGAGGACATCGAGTTCGCCGCGGCCGACGGCTACCGGCTGCGTGGTCGCCTGTGGCGACCGCTACTGGATGACGGCAGGCGGCCGGCGGTCATCATCTGCTGCGCCACCGGAGTGGCGGCGCGCTACTACGGACGCTTCGCCGCCTGGCTGTCCGCACATGGGCTGCCGGCCATGACCTTCGACTATCGCGGCATCGGCGACAGCCGTTACGGCAGCCTGCGCGGACTGCGTGCAACCAAGCACGACTGGGGCGCGCTCGACACCGACGCGGCGATCCGTACGCTGGCCGCCCGCTTCCCCGGGCGCACGCTGGTCGGCGTCGGCCACAGCATCGGGGGCTTCTGCCTCGGGTCGGCGCCGTCGAATGCGCGGCTCGCCCGACTGCTGCTGGTCGGCTCGCAATACGCCTACTGGCCGGACTACGCGCCGCGCCAGCGTGTCGGCTACCTGTTGCGCTGGCATCTGCTGATGCCGGCGCTCGCACTGGTGATGGGCTATTTCCCGGGCAAGCGTCTGGGCTGGCTGGAGGACCTGCCCCGTGGTGTAGCGCTCGAATGGGGGCTGCGGCTGTGGCCGGATTTCGACCGGCTTTACCGCTGGCTGCCCGGCGCCGGCGGCACCCCGGACGGCGACGCGGCCCGCGCCGCCTTTGCGGGCTACCGCGGCGAAGTGCTGGCCTGCGCCTCGGCCGACGACCCCTACGCGACGCCGGCGGCGATGGAACGGCTGCTCGGCTGGTTCACGCAGGCGCGTACGCGCCAGGTGCAGTTCCTGCCGGCCCGCTTCGGCCTGAACCGTATCGGCCACTTTGCGCCCTTCCACTCCGACATGCAGCGCACGCTGTGGCCGCTCGGTCTCAAATGGCTGCGCAGCCGCCGCACGGGCTGAACCCTTGCGACGGCAACTGCCGTCAGCGCGTGCTGCGCAGCAGCGACTTCATCGCGGCGTCACGCGGCAATACGTAGTCGTGCGCGGCCAGCGCGACATTGGTGGCCGGGTCGATCACCTTCAGATTGATGAACACCATGTCTTCCGCGGCGCCATAGGTGCCGACAATGACGGCGCGCGCCTGGTGCGAGCGGGCGAGATCCTTGATCTCCCGGGTGAGCATCATTTCGCCCTGGTGCTGGCGCACATACACGTTGTTGCGGAACTTCATCTCCACCATGTGGTAGCCGGCGCGCGAGAAGCGCGACGATACGTGCTCCGACACCAGCCGGCCGAGCGTGGATGACTGGTCCAGCGCATCGATGTTCACCACGGTGGCGATGATGAGCGGGTTGCCGCTGCCGATCGAATTGTCGATCTGCCCGAGCAGCGCATCGGCCGCCTTGTAGTTGGCCGGCACGAAGCGGTCGCTGGCCGCCTGTTCGTAGGTGGGATCGGGCTTGGCCGAGGACGTGCAGGCGGCCAGCGGCAGCAGGCCGGCACACAGCAGCGCGAGGACAGAGGAACGCATCTCACTGATCTCCATTCAGGCGGATGGTGTGCGTGCCGCTGCCTGCGTCGTACAGCGCGCGGTCGCCGTCGGCGACGTAATAGACATGCGTGCGGTGGGCGAGGAAGCGCTGCTCGTCGCTGACCTGCGCAGTGACGATGATTTCCGTCTGCGGCGTCGCACCGGACGCGAACTCGGAGCGGAACCAGCCGTAGGCGTCGGCGCCGGCGACGCCTGCGGTCGCCACGCCCGCCGCACTGGCGTCAGCCACGGCAAGCCCCCACAGTCCGGCCGCCAGCATGGTTGCCGTGCCGCTGTGTCTGTACTGCGGGCGATCGGCCGAGAAGCGCAGCGTGCGGGTATCGAACTCGAGCACCAGCGCGCCCTGCGGCGTGCGATTGACGGTGCGCCCCTGTTCGATCAATGCCGAAATGAGCTGCTTCTCGAAGGCGAGATTGAAGTGGGTGCGCGCGCTGCTCTCGCGTACGAACAGCGGGCGTTCGTCCTTCAGGTCGCGCGCGATCTGCGCCGCGACATCACGGGCGATGACCGACCAGTGGCCGGCCGCCTGCACCTTGGGCTGCTTCGTGGTCGGGAAATTGGTGGCGAGCGGCGTTTCGCTGTGCGACGCGGCGCAGCCGCCGAGCAATGCGCCAAGGGCGAGGGCTGTGCCCAGGTGTCGGGTGTTCATCGGACGGTCTGACCTCCCGGTTGGTGGAATCCACGAATATGCATAACGCATATACGGGGCGGAATCTACCAGAACACGGCAGGCTTGCGTCAACCGCTACGTCAGCGCGTCGTGGCGTGGCGTAGCGCGGCGGCGACGGTGGCGAAGTGGATATCGACGATGTCGGCGATGTCCTCGGCGTAGCCGCCGGCCATCGCCACCGCCAGCGGCAGGTCGTGCCTACGGCAGTAGTCGAATACCCGTGCGTCGCGTGCGGCCAGGCCCGGCTTGGTGAGCTTGAGCCGGCCGAGGCGGTCGCCCTCGAACGGATCTGCGCCGGCGAGGAAAAGGATGAACTGTGGATCGAAGCGCGCGCTCATCCGTGTCAGCGCGTCGTCGAGTGCGGCGAGGTAGGCGTCGTCGCCGCAGCCGTCGGGCAGTGCGACGTCGAGATGGCTGCGTTCCTTGCGGAAGGGGAAGTTGCGATCGCCGTGCAGCGACAGCGTGAACACGTCGTCGGCGCGCCCGAGTATTTCAGCGGTGCCGTCACCCTGGTGCACGTCGAGGTCGATGATCGCCACGCGTTCGATGCCGCACTCGGCCTGCAGCATGCGGGCGGCCACCGCCGAGTCGTTGAACACGCAATAGCCGGCGCCGCTGGCGCGCTTGGCGTGGTGGGTGCCGCCGGCCAGATTGACCGACACGCCGTCGCGCAGCGCGCTGCGACAGGCGGCCATGGTGGCGCCGGCGGAGCGGCGCGAGCGCTCTATCATCTGCGCCGACCACGGAAAGCCGATCATGCGGATTTCGTTCACGCTCAGTTCGCCGCGGCTGGCGCGATCGACGTAGCTGGCGTCGTGGGCGCGGCACAGTTCGGCGTCGGTTGCGGCCGGCGGCTCGCTCAGCGTGACGCCCGGCAGTTCTGCCGCGACGCGCTCGCGCAGCCGGCGGTACTTGTCCATCGGAAAGCGATGGGTTTCGGGCAGCGGCAGGACGAAGTGGTCGGCGTACCAGGCAAGCATGTCGTGCAGGTGGGTGGGACGGTCGCGCATTCTGACAGCCGACTGCCGGCCGCGGTTGCGACAGCTGTATCGGAACGCCTGCTGTGCCGCGCGGTCCGTAGCCGCGTGCGGAGTGCGGCGGTCTTCACTATCGCTTACCATCGGCCGCGCACTGCGCAGGACTCAGCAAGGCGCGAAGTACTGGAGCCGTAACACGACATGAAATACACGGATTTGCGCGACTTCATCGCGCAGCTCGAACGGATGGGCGAACTGAAGCGCGTCGCGCGCCCGGTGTCGCCGCACCTGGAAATGACCGAGATCTGCGACCGCGTTCTGCGCGCGCAGGGGCCGGCGGTGCTGTTCGAGCAGCCGACGGGTCACACGATGCCTGTGCTCGGCAACCTGTTCGGTACGCCGGGACGCGTGGCACTCGGCATGGGCGTCAGCGGCGACAGATGGGCGGAAGCGCTGCGCGACATCGGCCGCACGCTGTCCATGCTGAAGGAGCCGGAGCCGCCCAAGGGCCTGAAGGATGCCTGGGACAAGCTGCCGATGCTGAAGCAGGTGTTTTCGATGGCACCGAAGAAGGTGTCGTCGGCACCGTGTCAGGACGTCGTGTGGGAAGGCAGTCAGGTCGATCTGTCGCGCCTGCCGGTACAGCACTGCTGGCCGGGTGATGCGGCACCGTTGATCACCTGGGGGCTGGTGGTGACGCGCGGACCGGACAAGAAGCGGCAGAACCTCGGCATCTATCGCCAGCAGGTGATCGCGCAGGACAAGGTGATCATGCGCTGGCTGGCCCACCGCGGCGGTGCGCTCGATTTCCGCGACCACGCGCGCAGGTTTCCGGGTACGGCCTTCCCGGTTTCGGTGGTGCTGGGCTGTGATCCGGCGACGATACTGGGCGCGGTGACGCCGGTGCCGGACACGCTGTCCGAGTACCAGTTCGCCGGCCTGCTGCGTGGCAGCCGCACCGAACTGGTGAAGTGCATCGGCAACGATCTCGACGTGCCGGCCAGCGCCGAAATCGTGCTCGAAGGCGAACTGCGGCCGGATGCGAACCACCCATCCGGCTATGAGCACGCGCCAGAAGGGCCGTTCGGAGACCACACCGGTTACTACAACGAAGTGGCCGAGTTTCCGGTGTTCACGATCACGCGCATGACCCTGCGCCGCAATCCGATCTACCACTCGACCTATACCGGCAAGCCGCCGGACGAACCCGCCATGCTGGGCGTGGCGCTGAACGAGGTGTTCGTGCCGCTGCTGCAGAAGCAGTTTCCGGAAATCACCGACTTCTACCTGCCGCCCGAGGGCTGCTCCTACCGGCTGGCGGTGGTGTCGATGCGCAAGCAGTACCCGGGGCACGCCAAGCGGGTCATGTTCGGCGTATGGAGTTTCCTGCGGCAGTTCATGTACACGAAGACCATCATCGTCGTGGACGAGGACATCGACATCCGCAGCTGGCAGGAAGTGATCTGGGCGATGACCACGCGCATGGACGCGAGGCGCGATACCGTCATCGTCGACAACACGCCGATCGACTACCTCGATTTCGCCAGCCCGGTCGCCGGCCTCGGGTCGAAGATGGGGCTGGATGCGACCAACAAGTGGCCGGGCGAAACCAGCCGCGAGTGGGGACGCACGATAGAGATGGATGCCGACGTGAAGAAGCGCGTCGATGCGATGTGGTCCGAGCTCGGACTTTGACGCACGCGCTTTGATCACGAGTCGGTCTTATTTATCACGATATTCAGCGCCCTTCGCGCTGAACAGGAGTTTCGATCATGGCCATCGGCCTCTACATCATCGGCGATGAAATCCTGTCCGGCCGTCGTCAGGACGGACACTTCGCCAAAGTGCGCGAACTGCTCGCCGAGCGCGGCCTGCAGCTGTCCTGGGTGAGCTATCTGGGCGACGAACGGCCGCGTCTGATCGACGCTTTCCGTCGTTCGATGGCGACGACCGACATCGTGTTCTCCTGTGGCGGCATCGGTGTCACGCCGGACGACCACACGAGGCAGTCGGCGGCGGCGGCGCTTGGTGTCGACTGCGTGCTGCATCCGGCGGCCGAGGTCGAGATCCGCGCACGCTTCGGCGCCGAGGTAACCGAAAATCGTCTGCGTCTCGGCGAGTTTCCGGCGGGCTGCGACATCATTCCCAATCCGTTCAACCGTATTCCCGGCTTCAGCTGTGGCGATCATCACTTCGTGCCGGGCTTTCCGGAAATGGCCTGGCCGATGATGCAATGGGTCCTCGACACAAAGTACCGGCACCTGCATCACACCCGCAACTGGACGGAGGCGTCCTTCTTCGTGTTCGACGCGCACGAGAGCCGGCTGCTTGACCTGATGCAGGCGATCGAGCGCGACTATGGTGTCACCGTGTTCAGCCTGCCCAGCTTCGGCAACGCGAAACGGGCGCGGCCGCACATCGAACTGGGCGCCAAGGGCGATCCGGACAAGGTCGCCCCGGCGCTGGCAGCCATGCGTGCCGAGGTGATCCAGCGCGGCCTGGAGGTCGACGCAGACCCGCTCTGACCGGCGCCAGGCGGGCTGTCGGACCCCTGATCAAGACGCCTGTCACGGCCGGGGAGCAGATCCGATCGACATCGTCGATACGACGATTCACTATTCGCGCGGAATTTTCGTGTGGAGAGTGTTCGATGAATCGCGTGTCGGCGGCGCGTGCCTGTGTAGTGCTCACGCTTGCAGCTGCGCTGGCCGGGTGCTGGCAGATCGACGACCTCGGTGACCTGCCCGGTGGGCCGCACGTCAGCGAGGCCTACGCCATCAACGAAGGCGGTGATGTGGTCGGGTACGGCAGCGACGCGGACGGCAATCGCGCTTTCGTCTGGCGGCGGGGAGTCGGTCTGACGCCGCTGCCGCGGCCTGCGGGCACCGCCGCATGCACTGCCGCCGGCATCAATGACACGGGTCTCGTCGTCGGACACTGCCAGACGAGCGGCGGCGGCCGGAAGATCGCAGCCGTGTGGTCCGGCGGCGAGGTCGAGGCTGTCCAGTTCCCTGGCCGGCACGTGCTCAGCAGCGAACTGCTCGCGGTGAATCAGGCCGGCGACGTTGTCGGTGGTTTCCGGGAAGAGGTGGGTCGTTCATTCGTGGTCGACATTGCTTTCACCTGGCGGTACGACAGTTCGCAGCCCGTACGCAGCATCACGCCTTTGCCGTCCGATCTCGGCGGCTCGGGCGTGGCGCGCGCCATCGGACCGCTGGGCTGGATTGCCGGCCATGCGTACGTCACGCCACATCCGCCCTGGTTATGGAATCCGGCGACCGGACGTGCGCATCCGGTCGGAGAGTTGTCGGCGCCGGCCAGCACGAGCGGCGAGGCACGCGGCATCAACGACCAGCGACAGGTCGTCGGCGTTTTCGACGGACGGGGTTTCGTGTGGACGCCGGCCGGACCAGGAGAGGTGCAGGGCACGACGATCGAGATTCCGTTCGAGCCCTACGACATCAACAATCGCGGGCAGGTGGTCGGCGTACAGGGCGGGCGCGCGGTGCTCTTTGACCTCGGCACGGAGAGGCTGACGGTGCTCGAGGACCTGCCGGAGGTACGGCGGGCGGGCTGGCGTCGCCTGGCGCTGGCGCGAGCGATCAACGACAGAGGTCAGATCGCGGGCTACGGCGTCAATGTGGCGGGCGACGTGAGTGGTTTCGTGATGACTCCGGACTGAAACCCGCTGCAGTCGTGTAAACGAAAAGAGCCCCGCACAAGGCGGGGCTCTTTTCAGACTGCTCTTGAAGACTTAGGCAGCTGCCTTCTTCTTCGCGGTCGTGCTGGCGGCGCCGACGGCACGAACGGTCGCCGAGGTGGCGGCGTTCACGTTGGCTTCAGCCATTTCGACGGCTTGCTTGGCAGCCTTGGCCATGCTGTCGTAGGCGCTGTTGGCGGCGGCGATGGCCGACTTGACAGCGGCGACGGCGACGTCGGAACCGGCCGGGGCTTGCTTGGCGGCCTGATCCAGGGTCGAGGTGACAGCCTTGTTGACTTCACCGACCTGAGCTTCGACGACCTTGCTCAGTTCTTCCTGGGTTTGCGAAACGATTTCATAGACGCTGCGCGAGTAGGCAACGACCTTCTCGATCGCCGGCTGGACCAGGCCGCTCTGCAGCGACACGATCTCTTGCACGTCCTTGGCGCCCATCAGGGTCTTGGCGTTCGCGACGCTGTCTTCCAGCAGCGAACGGGCGGTGTTCAGGTTCAGAGCGGCGAGGCGCTCGGTGCTGGCGAAGGCGGTGTTGGCCAGGGTCAGCAGGGCTTCGATGCCATTCTTGTTGGCGGCGGCGAAATGTTCAGGGGTGAAGGCCATGGTGGTTATCTCCGTACATGTAGTTGAAAGAGCGACCACGACCGGGCGGTAATACCGGGAACACCCACGAGGTCACCTAAATCGTGCGACTCACTACTTACCCCAAGGGTTCGTATTGCGCTGCACCATGAACACGATTATAGGGCGGGTCGACGTGATGTCAACATGTTTTTGTTGCACTGCACACAAAAACTTTTCCGGATTATTTCTTCGCCTAAACAATGAGATGTGAACGTACGTTCATAAAAACGCAGGAGCCGGGGTGCGCTGCGTCAGATGCCGCGCCAGGGCGCTCTCAGCGCAGTTCAGACAGCAGTCGTGCTGCGGTGCGTTCGGTTTCCCGCAGGTAGGCACTGCCGAACAGCAGCGTATGGTTGAGCAGGTGATACAACCGGTAGAGGCCGCGCCTGGATGCGGCGCCGGCGTCCAGCGGGGCGCTCTTCTGATAGGCGGCGTACATGGAGATCGGGAAGCCCCCGAACAGTTCCGTCATTGCGTAGTCCGCCTCGCGATCGCCGTAATGCACGGCCGGGTCGAACACGGCAGGCTGACCATCGACCATGCCGGCATTGCCGTGCCACAGGTCTCCATGGAGCAGCGAGGCGGCCGGGCGGTATTCGAGGAAGAGGGCGGGTACGCGTTCGACGATGCCTTGCAGGTTCCGTATCAGCTCGCCGCGCATGCCTTCGGCGATCAGTCGTTCGAGTTGCGGCTGCAGGCGCTTCTGCGCATAGAAGAGTGGCCAGGTCGTGGACGTGCCGTTTTCCTGACGGCTGTCGCCGAGCCAGTTGTCGCGCGGCAGGCCATACAGCTCACCGTGTACTTCGTGCAGCGCTGCCAGCGCCTTGCCGAAAGCGCGCCCGTCTTCGTCGGTGGACACCGGTTTCAGGTCCAGCCATTCGAGCGCCAGCCAGGCGACGTCGCCGGCCGTACCGCTGCCGCGCGCGGCCGGTACCCGGAAGCAGCCGGTATCCCGCAGCAGCGCCAGTCCTTCCATCTCGGCGGCGAACACTTCTGCACGGTCGGCTGGCAGCAGCTTGACGAAAAGAGGCGTGTCGCCAGTGTCGATCCTCAGTGCGCGGCGAGTGCGACCGGGTGTCAGTTCGACAGTGCCCGTGCAGCCCACGCCAAGCGCAGTGGCGATCCGTGTCGCAAGCGCGTTCATTCGCCACCGCCCCAGCTGTCGGCCAGACGGATGTTGGCCGACGACAGCCGCGCCGCCAGCACCTGCAGGAAGGCTTCGTAGAAGCGCATGCGGCAGGTTTCGGAGGCGCGGCGGATGCGTTCGCCGTCGATCGCGAACAGCAGGCTGTCGGTGCTCGCCTGCACGTCGTTGGCGCGCAGCTTGCGGTCGCGACGGGCGATCACCGACATTTCGCCGCAGCATTCGCCGCTGGTCAGGATGTTCAGCGTGCGGCCCGACTTGCATACCGCCAGCTCACCCTCGACCAGCACGTAGAGACGGTCACCCTGTTCACCGTCCTTCATCAGCAGCGTGCCGGCGGCGACGCGCTCCTGGCGTGCGAAGTGAGCGACCTCCCACAGTTCGACGTCGCTGAAGTCATTGAAGAAGGCCAGCGTGCGCAGCAACCGGAAGTGCTCGGCGGCGCCCGATTCGTCCTCGCGCGGCTTGAGCCGGCGGTTGCGGAAGGCCTGTGCCAGGTCGTGCGTGAACTCGGCCCAGGTCGCGTAGCGCAGCGCAATGTCCTTCTGCATCGCACGCGCTACGACGGCGTCCAGTGCGGGTGGCAGGCCCGGACGGTGCACCGACGGCGGAGGCGGTTCGACGTGGATGATCTGATACACAAGGCTGTACTTGTTGCTTGCCTGGAAGGGCAGCTCGCCCGCCAGCAACTGGTAGAGCACGACGCCCAGCGAGTAGATGTCGGTCTGGTGGTTCAGCGGCATCTCGCGCACCTGCTGCGGGCTCATGTAGGCCGGCGAACCGACGCCCTCGACCTGGGTGCGCTCGTTGGCGGTGAACAGTGCCGCGCCGAAATCGGTCAGCTTCAGTTCGCCGTCGCGGGTGAGCAGGATGTTGGCCGGCTTGATGTCGCGATGCGTGATGCCCAGCTGGCACGCGTAGTCGAGTGCGCGCGTGCACTTGAACATCAGTTCGACGATGCGCTCCACCGGCAGCAGACCGGGACGCTGCACGTGCGCCTCCAGCGTGCCGCCGGCGACGTACTCCATCACGATATAGGCCTGATCGCCGGTCACCACCGCGTCGTGGATGGCGACGATGTGCGGATGCTGCAGCTTGTCGGCGAGCGAAGCTTCGTTGATCAGCAGATTGCGGTGCAGTCTGCCGCGCGCGTGGTCGTTCAGCACGTCCGGGTCGATGCACTTGATCGCCACTTCGCGCTGCGTCTGCGGATCCCAGGCCAGCCAGACGGTGCTGGTGCTGCCGCGGCCGATGATGCGCCTGAGCTGGTAGCGGCCCAGCGAGCTGCCGGGTGCGGGGACGTCGGGCGGGGTCGGCGGCGCGGGTGTCTGCATCCGCTCAGACACCGGTCAGGCGTTGGTTGGCCAGCGACAGCCGCTCGACCAGGATGCGCAGGAAGGCGCGGTCGAAGCGGTGGCGGCAGGCTTCCGACGCGTGTTCGAGCGCCGCGTTGGCGAGGTGGATCACCACCGCCTCGGACAGCGTGGACACGTCGGCGCCGCGGGTGCCGCGCTCCGGCGTCAGCCAGGCCATCTCGCCGACGCATTCGCCGGCCGACAGCACGTTGAGCAGCTTGCGTCCCTTGGTCACCTTCACTTCGCCTTCCGCGACGATGAAGAAACCGTCGCCCGGGTCGCCCTCGCGCAGCAGCATCTGGCCGCCGGCCACGCGGTGCCATTCGCCCAGACGCACCACCTCCCACAGCTCGACGTCGGAAAAATCGCGGAAGAAGGCGAGCCGGCGCAGCGAATTGAACTTCTCGCTGTCGGCAATGCGATTGCCGTGGTCGCGCTGCGCCTCGGTACGGAAGGCCTCGGCGAGGTCGAAGGAAAAGGCATCCCAGCTCGGGTAGCGGTCGTCGAGCGATTTCTGCAGCGCGCGCATCACGATGTCGTCCAGAACCGACGGCAACTCCGGACGCAGCGCCGACGGCGGTACCGGATCGGCGTGGGTGATCTGGTACATCATGCTGAAGTTGTTGCTGCCCTGGAATGGCAGCTGGCCGGTCAGCAGCTGGTACATCACCACGCCGAGCGAAAAGATGTCGGTCTGGTGATTGAGCGGGTGTTCCTTGATCTGCTGCGGACTCATGTAGGCCGGCGAGCCGACGCCCGACACCTGGGTCTCGGTGGCCGAAACCGACATCGCGGCGCCGAAATCCGACACCTTCACATTGGTGCCGCCGACGGCTGCGCCGTCCTCGACGCGCATGATGTTGGCCGGCTTCAGGTCGCGGTGGATGACGCCCAGTCGCCACGCGAAGTCGAGCGCGCGCGTGCACTTGAAGATGATTTCCAGCACGTCGCCGACCGGCAGCAACCGGTCGGCCGAGATATACGGCTCCAGCGTGCCGCCCGGCACATACTCCATCACGATGTAGGCCGGGTCGGCGTCGGCCACCGCGTCGTAGATCTGCACGATGTGCGGGTGGGTGAGCTTGCCCGCCAGCGAGGCCTCGGCGACGAAGAACTTGCGCTGGTAGCGCTCGGACTTGCTGCCGCTGGCGCCAGTGTCGTCGCCGCGGGCAACGATCTTGATGGCCACGTCGCGCCGGCCGAAAGGGTCGTGCGCGAGGAACACCTTGGACGTGGCGCCTTCGCCGAGCAGGCGCTGGATGCGGTACTTGCCGAGCAGGTCCATGTCAGCGTGGGGCCGGTGACAGGCGTCGCGCGGTCGCTCCGGTGCGTGTGATGCCTGTCGGTTTCAAGCGGATTCTCCCGTTCAGCCGGTCGCCAGCCGCGCGCGAGCGCGGACGATGGCGGCGCGCACCTGCTCCGGTGCGGTGCCGCCGATGTGGTTGCGGGCGGACAGCGAACCTTCGACCGTCAGCACCGCGAACACCGATTCATCGACCAGCGGCGAGAAGGACTTGAGCTCGTCCAGCGTGAGGTCGGACACGTCGCAGCCCTTCTGCTCGGCCAGCCGCACCGCGCGGGCGACTGCCTCGTGCGCGTCGCGGAAAGGCAGGCCACGCTTGACCAGCCAGTCGGCGAGGTCGGTGGCGGTGGCGTAACCCTGGCGCAGCGCGCTCTTCATCGCCTCGGCCTTGACCCGCACGTTGAACACCTTGCTGCCGTCGGCGCCCGTCGTGCTGCCCATCATGTCGGCGTAGATGCGCAGCGTGTCGATCACCGTGTCGGCAGCGTCGAACAGCGGTTCCTTGTCTTCCTGATTGTCCTTGTTGTAGGCCAGCGGCTGCCCCTTCATCAGCGTGAGCAGCGCCACCAGGCTGCCGTTCACGCGGCCGGTCTTGCCGCGCACCAGTTCCGGCACGTCCGGGTTCTTCTTCTGCGGCATGATGGACGAGCCGGTGCAGAAGCGGTCGGCCAGGTCGATGAAACCGACGCGCGGGCTCATCCACAGGATGAGCTCTTCCGACAGCCGCGACAGGTGGGTCATCAGCAGGCTGCTGGCGGCGCAGAATTCGATCGCGAAGTCGCGGTCGGACACCGCGTCCAGCGAGTTGAAGCAGACTTCGTCGAAGCCCAGTTCGGCGGCGACGAATTCGCGGTCGATCGGGAAGGTGGTGCCAGCCAGCGCGGCGGAGCCGAGCGGCAGCCGGTTGGTGCGCTTGCGGCAGTCGGCGAAGCGCTCGGCGTCACGCCGCAGCATTTCGAAATAGGCCATCAGGTGGTGGCCGAAGGTGACCGGCTGCGCCACCTGCAGGTGGGTGAAGCCGGGCAGCGGCGTGGCGGCGTGGTGTTCGGCCAGGTCGAGCACGGCACGCTGGAAGTCGGCGATCAGCGCGAGAATGGTGTCGATCGCGTCGCGCAGCCACAGCCGGATGTCGGTCGCCACCTGGTCGTTGCGGCTGCGGCCGGTGTGCAGGCGCTTGCCGGCGTCACCGACCAGCGCGGTCAGGCGCTTCTCAATATTCAGGTGCACGTCCTCGTCGTCGAGGTTCCAGTCGAACTGGCCGGCTTCGATTTCCTGCGTGATCTGTGCCATGCCCGAGCGGATGGCGTCGAGATCGGCTTGCGCGATGATGCCCTGCTTTGCCAGCATGGCGGCATGGGCCAGCGAGCCGCGGATGTCCTGCCGCCACATGCGTTGGTCGAAGAACACCGAAGCGGTATAACGCTTCACCAGATCGGACACGGGCTCGGAAAAACGGCCCGACCACGCCTTGGTCGGCTCGGACTGCGAAGATGCGCTCATGATGGAAAGAAGTTCGGCACGCTGCGAGAAACCGTCAATTATAGGCCAGCGGGGCGCAAAGCCCGACGCGCCGGCCGGCGTGCGTCCGGCGTGGGAGCTGACATGAGGCCGGCGCGCGCACCCGACTGGCGCAATCTCGGCGTGATGCTGCGCACCGTGCTGCTGGTGAACGCGCTGGCTGCGCTGGCGCTGCTGGCGCGCAACCGCAGCTGGGACGCGCTGCCGCTCGATGCGGCGGAAATGGCGGCGAGGGTCGAGCCGGCGCTGATTCTGTCGCTGCTGCTGCTCTATCTGATGGCGCCGTTGTTCACCAGGCTCCGCGCGCGCAGCGGCTGGGCGCTGACCGGTCTGGTCGCGCTCGGCAGCGTGCTCGCGACGACCGCGCTCGGCGGCTGGGACGTCGACTCGGTACCGTCCTGGCCGGTGCGCGAGGCGATGTGGGCGCTGCTGGCGGCCGCTGCCGCGATGACCTATTTCACCGTGCAGGAGCGCGCGCTCGGTCCGGCCATCGCGCAGGCGCGGCTGATGGCGCTGTCGGCGCGCATCCGGCCGCACTTCCTGTTCAACAGCCTGAATGCGGTGCTTGGCATCATGCGCGAGGACCCGCGTCGGGCCGAGCGCGCGCTGGAGGAGCTGTCCGACCTGTTCCGCGTGCTGATGCGCGAGAACCGCGATCTGGTCACGCTGGGTGACGAGTTGGCGCTGTGTCGCCAGTACATCGCACTGGAGACGCTGCGCCTGGGCGAACGACTGAGCGTGCGCTGGCAGACCGACGGCTGCCCGGCCGACGCACGGGTACCGCCGCTGATGCTGCAGCCGCTGCTGGAGAACGCGGTGTATCACGGCGTCGAGCCGCTGGCTGGCAACGGCGAGGTCAGGGTGAGCGTGCAGCGGGCCGGTGGCGACGTGGTGGTCGAGATCGACAATCCGGCGCCGCCGCGCGACGGTGCCGGCGGGCACGGCAGCGGCAACCGGATGGCGCTGGACAATATCCGCGAGCGGCTGATGCTGTTCTTCGACCTCGAAGCGCAACTGGAAGCAGGCGAGCAGGACGGCCTGTACCGGGTGCGCATCCGCTTTCCGTACCGGGTGGGGGCCTGAGCATGCTGCGTGTGTTCATCGCTGACGACGAAGCCCCGGCCCGCCTGCGACTGCGCGCGCTGCTGTCCGACATCGAGGCCGAACTGCCGAACCGGGTGGTCGGCGAGGCTGCGAACGGACAGGAGGCGCTGGAACGTCTGTCCGCGCTGACTGCCGACGATCAGGCCGACGTTGCGCTGGTCGACATCCGCATGCCCGGCATGGACGGTGTCGAACTGGCGACGCGCCTGGCGGCATTGCCGCGGCCGCCGATACTCGTGTTCTGCACTGCCTACGACCAGTACGCGGTGCGCGCGAACCGGCTGCTCGACGCGCTGCGCCGGGTACCGGAGCGGCGGGCACGGCCGGTTGAGGCCGGGCGCACCCAGTTGTCGTGCAGCGAACGCGGCCGCATCCTGCTGCTGCCGGTGGCCGACATCCTCTATCTGCGCGCCGAACTGAAATACGTAACGGCGCGCACCGTTGCACGCGAATACCTGCTGGAGGAAGCGTTGGCTGCCCTGGAGCAGGAGTTCGCCCGGCGCTTCGTGCGCATACACCGCAACTGCCTGGTGGCGCGCGACGCGGTGGTCGGCTTCGAACACGTGCGTGATGGCGCCGAAGGACACTGGGCGGTCGTGCTGAGGGGCCTGGACGAACGCCTGCCGGTGAGCCGGCGGCAATGGGCGCAGGTCAGGGCGGAGTTCGCCGACATCCGGGGGACGGAGCGCGGCTGAGGTCGGCCTTGCATGGCCGACCGGTCTCGCAGGCGCGAAGCAGTGCTTCGCGAAACCCCTGCTTCACCCACGGTTCGCCTTGCAGGGCAAACCGGTTCGATGGGCGGCGAGCAGTGCTCGCCGGAACAGATGCTACGGAAGTCGGCCCTGCATGGCCGACCCATTCGGTGAGCGCCGAGCAGTGCTCGGCGAAACCCTCACCTCATCACCCACTGTTTCTCAGCGCGGCCGCCACGCCGTTGATGGTCAGGTGGATCGACCGGCGGGTGCGTTCGTGGCGGTTGCCGGCGCGGAAGCGGCGCAGCAGTTCGACCTGCAGGTGATTCAGCGGCTCGATGTAGGGGAAGCGGTTGCGGATCGAGCGCGCGAGCAGCGGATTGGTCGACAGCAGCTCCGGCGCACCGGTGATCTGGCGCACCGCGTCCAGCGTCGCCTGCCATTCGGCGCGGATGCGCGTGAAGATGGCGGTGCGCAGCGCCTCGTCCTCGACCAGTTCGGCGTAGCGGCTGGCGATCGCGATGTCGGTCTTCGACAGCACCATGTCCATATTGGAAATGAGCGTGGCGAAGAAGGGCCACTCGTGCACCATGGCCTGCAGCCGCGCCATGCCATCGGCGTGCTGGGTGCGGTACTCGTTCACCGCCGACCCGAAGCCGAACCAGCCGGGCAGCATGAGCCGGCACTGCGACCACGAAAACACCCACGGGATGGCGCGCAGGTCCTCGATCTTCTGCCCCTTCTTGCGCGAAGCCGGGCGCGAGCCGATGTTCAGCTCGGCAATTTCGGTGATGACGGTCGATTCCCAGAAATACTTCTCGAAGCCCGGGGTTTCATAGACCAGATTGCGGTAGGCCTTGAAGGCGTAGCCCGACAGCTCTTCCATCGCGTCGGTGAATTCCGGCGGTGCGGCGGCCTCGCGCTTGCCCAGCAGCGTCGCTTCGAAGGTGGCCGCGGCCAGCACTTCGAGGTTGCGTCGACCGACGTCCGGATTGGAGTACTTGGAGGCGATCACTTCGCCCTGTTCGGTGATGCGGATCTGCCCCTGCACCGCGCCGCCGGGCTGTGCCAGGATGGCCTGGAAGCTCGGACCGCCGCCGCGGCCGACCGAACCGCCGCGGCCATGGAACAGGCGCAGCCGCACGCCGTGGCGCTTGAACACCTGCACCAGCTTGGTTTCCGCCTTGTACAGCTCCCAGCCGGAGGTGAGGAAACCGCCGTCCTTGTTCGAATCGGAATAGCCCAGCATCACTTCCTGCGTGAGGGCGCGGGCGTCCAGCAGCACGCGCCAGATCGGAATCGTAAAGAGCCGGTCCATGATGCGCGGTGCGTTGCGCAGGTCACCGATGGTTTCAAACAGCGGGATGATGTTCATCGCCGCCTGCCGCTCGTGCACGTTGAGCAGGCCGACTTCCTTCAGGATGAGCGCGACTTCCAGCATGTCGGACACGCCGTCGGTCTTCGAAATGATGTAGTTCGGCAGCGCCGCTTCGCCGTAAAGCTTGTGCATTTCGGCGGCCGTGCGCGCGATCGCCAGCTCGCCCTCGGTTTCGGCCGAGAACTGCATGAAGGGCGCGGTCAGCGGGCGCGGTGTGCCCAGTTCGTTGATCAGCACCTCGATGCGCTGCTCCTCGCGCAGTTCGAGGTAGTTGTTGCAGACGTGGGCATTGGCCAGCAGTTCGGCGATCACCCGCTCGTGCACATCCGAGTTCTGGCGCAGATCGAGTGCCGCCAGATGGAAGCCGAAAACGCGTGCGGCGTGGCGCAGGCGGCGCAGCCGGCCGCGCGCGATCAACGCCGACTTGTGGCTGACCAGCGAATCGTGGATCACGTCGAGGTCGCGCACGAATTCTGCGGCGTCGGTGTAGGGATCGGCGTCGCCGACCGCTTTCCACAGCGCCTCGTGCTGGTCCAGCGTGCGGGCGGTGACCGCCAGGCGGGCGTAGATGCCGGCCAGTGCGCGGCGGTACAGCTCGTCCTCGCGGTGCGGCGACTTGTCGGGTGCGGTGGCGGCCAGCACGCGCAGTTCGTCGCTGACGTTGTTCAGCAGCGTGGTCGGCGACAGGTCGGTGTCCAGGATGTGCACCTGGGTCAGGTAGTAATCCAGAGCCTTGGACGACTGCACGCGCAGCGTCGCGCGCAGCACGTCGGCGGTGACGAAAGGATTGCCGTCGCGGTCGCCGCCTATCCACGAGCCCATGCGCAGGAAGCTGCCGATTTCGCGCTTGTGTTCGGGGAAGGCCGCTTCGAGCTGGTCCTCGACCGCGTTGTAGACGCGCGGCAGTTCGCGCAGGAAGGTGTAGTCGTAGAACGACAGGCCGTTGATCACCTCGTCGGCCACCGACAGCCGGGTGCGCCGCAGCATGCGCGTCTGCCATAGCGAGGTGATGGTGCGGCGCACCGCCTCATCGCGCTCTTCCAGCTCTTCCGGCGTCAGTCGCATGCGGTCGCGCTCGTCGATCAGGCGGGCGATCTTCATTTCCTGGCTGAGGATGCTCTTGCGCTGCACCTCGGTCGGATGTGCGGTCAGCACCGGCACCACCAGGCCGTCGCGGAAGAAGGCGAGGATTTCCTCGGCCGGGATCTGGGCATCGAGCGCCTTGGCGAGCGCGTTGGCCAGCGTGCCCGGGCGCGGCGGGTCACCGGCTATGGCATGGGCGCGGGCGCGGCGGATATGGTGCTGGTCCTCGGCGATGTTGGCCAGATGCAGGAAATAGCTGAAGGCGCGTACAACGATGATGGTGTCGTCGTCCGACAGGCCATTCAGCAGCTTGGCCAGTTCGGCGCGCGCGTCGAGGTCGTCGTCGCGGCGGAAGCGCACGCACAGCTGGCGTACGTTCTCGATCAGTTCGAACATGCGGCTGCCTTCCTGCTCGCGCACCACGTCGCCCAGCATGCGGCCGAGCAGGCGGATGTCGTCGAACAGCGGCTGGTCCTTGTCGTGCGTGGCGCGATCGTGCACCGCAACCGGCGTCTGGGCCTGTTGATTCACTGGCAATCCTTCCTCGAAGAGGGTCCTGAATGAGTGTCTGATTCATGCGCGCCGCCGGCCTGCTCTGGCCGAGGCGATGCGATGTTCCATCCGGGGCTGCTAGAATTCGGGCCGATTCGCGCGCTGCCTGTAGGCACTCGCTCACGCTGGCGCGCGGTGTGTTCACCTAACTGATCACCACACGCCTATTTTCCATATGGATCATCCGGCCGGCCCGGCGGACCTCATTGCGGCGGATCGCGCGCAGTCGGTACCGCAGCAGGAAACCCAAGCTTACCCGAAGCCCGGGCGCATCGTGATCGCATCGCGCGAGTCGCGGCTCGCCATGTGGCAGGCGGAACACGTGCGTGACAGACTGTCATCGCTGTACCCGGGTACGACCGTCGACATCCTCGGCATGACCACGCGCGGCGACCAGATTCTCGACCGCCCGCTGGCCAAGGTCGGCGGCAAAGGGCTGTTCGTCAAGGAACTGGAAACCGCCCTGCTCGAAGGCCGCGCCGACCTGGCCGTGCATTCGATGAAGGACGTCCCGATGACGCTGGCCGACGAGTTCGCGCTGGTCGCCACGCTCGAGCGCGAAGTGCCGCAGGACGCCTTCGTGTCTTCGCGCTACGCCAGTCTCGACGAACTGCCGCCGGGTGCCGTGGTCGGCACCTCCAGCCTGCGGCGCGAGTCGCAGCTGCGTGCGAACTTCCCCTATCTCGCGGTGAGCAGCTTGCGCGGCAATCTGGATACCCGCCTGCGCAAGCTCGACGAGGGTCAGTACGACGCGATCATCCTCGCCGCGGCCGGCCTCAAGCGACTCGGGCTGGGCGATCGCATCCGCTCGCTGCTGCCGGTCGAATTGTCGCTGCCGGCAGCCGGTCAGGGCGCGCTCGGCATCGAGGCGCTGTCGTCGCGGCCGGAAGTGGCGGCCTGGCTGGCGCCGCTGGTGTGCGGTACCAGCGAAGCCTGCGTTCGCGCCGAACGTTCGGTGTCGCGCGCGCTGGCCGGTTCCTGCGAAGTGCCGCTGGCCGCCTACTGCGTGCTCGACGGTGGCGCGCTGTGGCTGCGCGCGCGCGTCGCGATGCCCGATGGCTCGCGTATCGCGATGGCCGAGGCGCGCGGCAATATCGCGCAGCCGGACGAACTGGCTGCCGTCTGTGTCGAGGCCCTGCTTGCGGACGGCGCACAGGCCATCCTCGACGATCTGGCCGGACGATGAATCCGCGCGGCGCGCTGAGCGGACGCGGCGTGCTGGTCAGCCGCCCGCGCGCGCAGGCGGCTGCGCTCAGCGACGCGATACGCGCGGCCGGTGGTCATCCGCTCGAATTTCCGCTGATCGACATCGAGCCGCTGGCTGACACCGCGGCGGTGACAGCGGCCGCGGCGACGCTGGACGATGCGGCACTCGCGGTGTTCGTCAGCGCCAACGCGGTCAACCATGCACTCGACCTGATCCTGCCGCGGCGTGCCTGGCCGGCAGCACTGCCGGCCGCCACGGTGGGCGAGCAGTCGGCGCAGGCGCTGCGCGCGCGCGGCATCGCCCGCGTGCTCGTGCCGCAGCAGGGCCGCTTCGATTCCGAGGCGCTGCTGGCGCTGCCCGAACTGTCGGCTGCCGCGCTGGCCGGACGCCGGGTGCTCATCTTCCGCGGCGACGGCGGGCGCGAACTGCTCGGCGACACGCTGCGCGCGCGCGGCGCGACGGTCGAACACATCACCTGCTACCGGCGCGTGCCGCCGCGCGATGGCGCACCGCTGTGCGAGGCCGTACGAGGCGACGCACTGCACGCGCTGACCATCACCTCGTCGGAGTCGCTGCGCAATCTGCTGGCACTGCCCGGCCTGGACTGCGCCGACGCGCTGCGCGCGCTGCCGCTGTTCGCGCCACACGCGCGCATTGCCGAGCAGGCACGCGAACAGGGCTTTGCCCGCGTGATCGAAACCGATCCCGCCGATGCCGGCCTGATGGCCGGCCTGACCGATTACTTTTCGTCGCCGTCGCGCGACCTTCACTGACGACATGAGCGAGCAGACACCTCCGAATACCCCTGTCACCCCTGTCGGCGCAGCTGCCTCCCAGCCGGCGTCGTCGAAGCGCGAGGGCGTCGTTCCACTGTGGGCGCTGGGCCTGTCGCTGCTGTTGCTGGTCGCGCTCGGCGTGGCGAGCTTCCTGATGCTGCAGCGCATGCGTGCGCTGGAGTCGGAACTGCATCGGCGGGTCGAGGTGGTCGGCGAACAGGCGGCGCAGGCCACCCGCGCGACCGAACAGGAGGCCGCCGGCATCGCGGGCTACGGCACACGGCTGAGCAGCCAGGAAGTGCAGCTGGCCGAACTGCGGGCACGCATCGACGCCTACGAATACCTGGCCGACGATCTGGTGCGCAGTTACGACGAACGCGTGCTGGCCGAAGTCGAGCACGCGCTGGTGCTGGGCCAGCAGCAGCTGCAGCTGGCTGGCGACGCCAAGCTCGCGCTCAGTGCGCTGTCCGGCGCCGAAGCGCGGCTGGCGCGCGTCGATACCGGCCGCTACCTGCCGCTGCGCCGCGCCATGGCCAACGACATGGAACGACTGCGCCGCGCGCCGATGGCCGATCTGTCCGGCCAGGCACTGCGCATCGACACCTTGCTGGCGGTCGTCGACGGGCTGCCGCTCGCCTTCGAGCGCTCGCCGGCCCGGGGTGCGTCTGCGTCGACAGCAGCGCCCGGCGACGACAAGGGGGCTGAGCCGACGCAGGCCGAACGGCTGGCGCGGGCGGTGTGGGAGGAGGTGCGCCAGCTGGTGCGCATCGAACGACTGGACCGCCCCGATCCCGCGCTGCTGTCGCCGGAGCACAGCTTCTTCCTGCGCGAGAACCTGAAACTTCGGCTGATCAATGCGCGCGTTGCGCTGCTGCAGCGTAACGGTGCCGTTTGGCGTGAGGACATCCGGCTGGCGCGCGAGTGGCTGGAGCGCTACTACGACACCCGCGCCCGCCAGACCGAGAACGCGCTGGTCACGCTGCGCCAGCTGGCGGCGGTCGATCCGGGCGAGGCATTGCCGGGGCTGAATGAATCGATGAGTGCGCTGGCCCAGCTGAAGGCGCAGCGTCAGCGCCCGACTGTCACGCGCGAGGAGAAGCGCTGATGGTGCGCCTGCTGCTGTGGCTGCTCGGCCTGTGTGCGCTGGCTGTCGGTCTGGTCATCGCCGCCCGCCACAACGACGGCTTCGTGCTGATCCAGTGGTCCCCCTGGCGCGTCGAGCTGTCGCTGAACCTGTTCATCGTCACGTTGCTGCTCGGTGTCGCGCTGCTGTACAGCCTGTTCCACTTCATCGACGGTCTGATGCGGATGCCGGCGCGCGCCGCGCGCTATCGCGCCCGTCAGCGCCGTCATCGTGCGGTGACCGCGCTGCGCGACGCCGCGCGCCTGTATTTCGAAGGCCGCTACGGCCACGCGCAACGCAGCGCGCGGGTGGCGGTCGAGGGCGGCGAATCGCCCGGGCTGGCGGCGCTCATCGGCGCCCGCGCGGCGCATGCGATGCGCGAGCAGGTGCAGGCCGACGAGTGGCTGCGCCAGGCCGAGCGTTTCGACGATCTGCGCACCGCGCGCCTGATGACCGAAGCCGACATCCTGACCGACCGCCGCGAGTACGGCGACGCGCTGGAACGCATCGACGTGCTGCAATCGGGTGGTCAGCGCCACGTCGCAGCACTGCGGCTGGCGATGCGCGCCCGCCGCGGCCTCGGCGACTGGGGCGGTCTGCTGCGCGTGGTGCGTCTGCTGCAGAAGCACCGGGCACTGACGCCGGAACAGGCGGCACCGGTCCGGCGCCAGGCGCACATGGGGGCGCTGCACGACATCGATCCGGCGGAACTGGATGCCTACTGGAAGAGCCTGCCGTCGGTCGAGCGCGAGGACGCGCAGGTGGTGCGTGCGATGTGCGAGGCGCTGGTCGCCGCCGGCCAGTTCGCGCAGGCGCGCAAGCTGATCGAGGCGCAGATCGAGCGCGGCTGGGAATCGTCGCTGATGACGCTGTACGCGCACTCCGACGGCGCCGACGCGCTGGCGCGCATCGCCCGGGCCGAGGCCTGGCTGCGCGACCATCCGGACGATGCCGAACTGCTGCTCGCGCTCGGCCGCCTGTGCCGCACGCAGCAGCTGTGGGGCAAGGCGCAGAGCTATCTCGAAGCGGCGCTGGCGGTGCAGCCGTCGCGCATCGTCCATGTCGAACTGGCGCTGCTGGCCGAGCACCTGGAGCGACCCGACGATGCACGGGCACATTTCCGCGCGGCGGCGCTGATGAAGTGAACCTCGCCGCTGTGCGTATGTCATGATCCGCGCGTGATCATCGGCGCGGGCGAGACATGAACAATCCCTTCGAAAGTGAAGTCGCGGCGCAGCCGCCTGCCGACCCCTTCGGGCGGTCCGGCGCGCCGCACGCGGAGGCGCTCATCTTCTCCGGCCGCGGTGCCGAGTACTTCGGTATCTGGATCGTCAATCTGCTGCTCAGCATCGTCACACTGGGCATCTACTCGGCCTGGGCCAAGGTCCGGCGGCTGCAGTACTTCCATCGCCATACCACGCTGGGCGGTGCGGCCTTCGACTACCACGGGGATCCGCGCGCCATCCTGAAGGGGCGGGTGATCGGCGTCATCCTGCTGGTCGCCTACCACCTGTCATTCGAGTTCTCGCCCATCCTCGGCATCGCGGTCGCCGTCGTGCTTGCCGCGGTGATGCCCCTGCTGCTGATGCGTTCGCTGAAGTTCCGGGCTCGCAATACCAGCTGGCGTGGCCTGCGTTTCGCCTTCGATGGCGACGAGAGGGGCGCTTACGCGGTCTTCCTGATGTGGCCGCTGCTGTCCGTCGTCACGCTCTACCTGCTGGCGCCGATGTGGCACCAGCGCATGAAGCGCTATCAGCTCGACAACACACGCTTTGGCACCACGCGTTTCCATCTGGATGTACCGGTGTCCGCCTTCTACAAGATCTACGGCGTCCTGTTCCTGCTCTTTCTGACGGGCTTTCTCGTATTGGGCACCGCGATGATCGGTCTCATCGTGCTGAGTGGCGGCGGACCGGAGAGCCTGTCCATGCTGCCGATACTCTTGATGCTTGGCTGGCTGGCCGTGCTCATGCTGGTCCAGCCCTATCTGCTTGCACGCCTGCAGAACGTGGTGTGGAACAACACGCAACTCGGCCCGCATCGCTTCGAGTCGCGTGCCCGTGCCCGCACGCTGTACGCGATCACGCTGACCAACCTGATTGCCATCGTGTGCACCTTCGGTCTGTTCATGCCTTTTGCCGCGATCAGGCTCGCACGCTACCGGATCGAGAGCGTCACGATGATCAGCGCCGGTCCGCTCGACGACTTCGTCGCCGGCCAGTCGCCGGACGTGGCGGCGACCGGGGAGGAGGCGGCCGATCTGTTCGATGTCGACATCGCGCTCTGACATGCCGTCAGCGGTGGCGGCCCTGTATTTCGACGGTGTCAGCGCGCGGGCGCATGCGGCCACCATCGAACTCGACGGTGACGCGCTGCACGTGCATGCCGAAGGCGTCGCACGCCGCGAGCCGCTGTCGACGCTGCGTCTGTCGGAGCCCATGGGGTCGGCGCCGCGGCTGATCACCTTCGCCGACGGTGCGCACGTCGAGGTGCGGGATCACGCCGCGCTGGCGCTGCTGCTCGACGCCAGCGGTCATCGCGACCGTGCGACGGTGCGCTGGGCCTTCGATGCACGCGTCGTGCTCGGTGCCGTCGCAGCGCTGATCCTCATCGTCTGGCTGGGCGCGCGCTACGGCTTGCCTTGGGCTGCCGGCATGGCGGCGCCGCACGTGCCGCAGGCGGTGGTGGCGGGCATGTCACAGCAGGCGCTGGAACTGCTGGACGACCGTCTGCTGGCACCGAGCAAGCTCGACGAGGCGCGCCAGCAGCAGTTGCGCTCGGCGCTCGCCGCGCGCAGCGCGCTGCCGCACACGCTGTTGTTCCGCTCGGGCGGGTCGGTCGGTGCCAACGCGTTCGCGCTGCCGGACGGCTCGCTCATCGTCACCGACCAGTTGGTCGCGCTGGCCGACGATGATGAACAGGTGCTGGCCGTACTGATGCACGAACTCGGGCACGTTGAACGCATGCATGGCATGCGCATGGTGCTGCAGGGGTCGGCCGTCGCGCTGTTCATGACCTGGTACGCCGGTGACGTGAGCAGCCTGCTGGCGATGGCGCCGACCGTGCTGCTGCAGTCGGGCTATTCCCGCAGCATGGAACTTGAAGCCGACGCCTACGCGGCGCATGCGCTGCGCAGTCAGGGCCGCTCGCCGGCGCTGCTGGCCGACATGCTCGAACGCCTCGCCCGTGCGCACGGCGCGCGCGAGGATGGCACGGCTGCGGGCTGGCTTTCAAGCCATCCGGATAGCGCACAACGTATCGAAAGACTGCGCCGTGGAGACTTCGCCGCCGATTGACCTTGGTCAACGTGGGGTTTTCGGCTCTTGAGGATACTGCCGTCACTGAATGCGGTTTAAATCCTCTGGAGCACGTAAAAATGAAGGCGATCAAGTGGGTGGGTGTGGCAGCACTGGCTGCCGTGGCAGGCGTGGCGAACGCAGCGGACGAAGGCAACTGGATGGTGCGCGCACGTGCGCTGTACATGAACCCGGACAATGACAATTCGGGCGGTCTGGGCCTGCCGATCGATGTCGAAGCCGAGAACAAGGTGTTCCCGGAAATCGACATCACCTACTTCTTCACCAAGAACATCGCGGCCGAACTGATCCTGACCTATCCGCAGAAGCATGACGTGGAGCTGGGCGGTGTGGGCATCGGTTCGGTCAAGCACCTGCCGCCGACGCTGACGCTGCAGTACCACTTCAACCCGGAAGGTCAGATTCGCCCGTACGCCGGTCTTGGCCTGAACTACACGCGTTTCTCCAGCGTTGATCTGGACGCCGGCACCGTTCTCGGCGGCAGCGTGCCGCTGCGCATTGACCGCAGCAGCTTCGGCTGGGCAGCACAGGTCGGCGCCGACGTGCAGATCGCGCCGAAGTGGTTCCTGAACTTCGACGTCAAGTACGTCGCGATCGACACCGACATCTTCATCAAGGGCGCTGGCGGCGCCAAGGTGACCAAGCTGGGCATCGACCCGATGCTGTATTCGGTCGGTATCGGCTATCGCTTCTGAGTTTGAGCGGGTTCGCCGGTCGAGGGCCACAAGCCTGAAGGCCGGCGGGCAAGCCAAAGGTTCTTCCTGCAGTCCCGGTTCGGGCACCCTTGAGGTGCCCGTTTTTTTGACGCTTGCGTCCGTGCGCAGCACTTCACGCAGACGACGCCCGTGCCGCCACCCACGGCCGGCTTTGCACAGCCGAATCGTTCAGCAGGCGCGAAGCAGCGCTTCGCGAAACCCCTGTTATACCCAGTCTCGCGGCGGGAGGAAGTCGGTGTACAGCCTGGCTTCCGACGTGCCGTCGGCGGGGTGCCAGTCGTAGCGCCATTTCACCACCGGCGGCATCGACATCAGGATGGACTCGGTGCGTCCGCCCGACTGCAGGCCGAACAGCGTGCCGCGGTCGAACACCAGGTTGAATTCGACGTAGCGGCCGCGCCGGTAGGCCTGGAAGTCGCGTTCGCGCTCACCGTAGGGCGTGTCGCGACGGCGCTCGACGATGGGCAGGTAGGCGTCGAGGAAGGTGTTGCCGACCGCCTGTGTCAGCGCGTAGGCGTGATCGAAGCTCACTTCGCCGTCGGCACCGAGATCGTCGAAGAACACGCCGCCGATGCCGCGCGCTTCCTTGCGGTGCTTCAGGTAGAAATAATCGTCGCACCACTTCTTGTAGCGCGCCCAGGTGTCGGCGCCGAAGGGCGCCAGCGCGTCGCGGCAGCTACGGTGGAAGTGGGCTGCATCCTCTTCGACGCCGTAATAGGGCGTCAGATCCATGCCGCCGCCGAACCACCACACCGCGTCGCCGCTCTTCGGCTGCGCGGTGAAGAAGCGCACGTTCAGGTGCACGGTCGGCACGTAGGGGTTGCGCGGATGCAGCACCAGTGACACGCCCATCGCCTCGAACGACGCCCCGGCGAGATCCGGGCGGTTGGCCGAGGCCGACGGCGGCAAGGTGTCGCCGCGCACGTGCGAGAAGTTGCAGCCGCCGCGCTCGAACAGCTTGCCTTCCTCGATCAGCCGCGTGCGGCCGTCGCCCTGCAGCCGTTCTTCCGGGCCGCGCACCCAGCCGTCGGTCAGGAAGGGCGAGCCGTCCGCCGTTTCGAGACCGCCGATGATGCGGTCCTGCAGATCGAGCAGCCAGGCGCGGACCGTTTCCGCCCGCGTGCTCATCGCCGCACCGCCCGGTGGCCGATGTCGCGGCGGAACTGGGCGCCGTCGAACTGGATCTGGTCGCACAGCGCGTAGGCGGCGCGCTGCGCCTGCTTGACGGTGTCGCCGAGCGCGGTCACGCAGAGCACGCGGCCACCGTTGGTCACCACCTTGCCGTCACGCTCGGTGGTGCCGGCGTGGAACACGTGGCCTTCCGCCGTCGCGGCCGGCAGGCCGTTGATCACGTCGCCCTTGCGCGGCGCGTCCGGGTAGCCGGCGGCTGCCATGACGATGCCGAGTGCGACGCGGCGGTCCCAGTCGGTACTGGCTTCGGACAGCTTGTAGTCGAGCGCGGCTTCCATCAGGTCGACCAGATCGGTCTTCAGCCGCATCATGATGGGCTGGGTTTCCGGGTCACCCATGCGACAGTTGAATTCCAGCACCTTGATGTCGCCCTCAGGCGAAATCATCAGGCCGGCGTACAGGAAGCCGGTGAAGGGGAGGCCGTCGAGCGCCATGCCGGTCAGCACCGGCTGGATCACTTCGCGCATCACGCGGGCGTGGATTTCCGGCGTCACCACCGGCGCCGGCGAATAGGCGCCCATGCCGCCGGTGTTGGGGCCGGCGTCGCCATCCAGCAGGCGCTTGTGGTCCTGGCTGGTGGCCAGCGGCAGTGCGCTCATGCCGTCGCACATGACGATGAAGCTGGCTTCCTCGCCCTGCAGGAACTCCTCGATCACGACGCGCGACTTGCCGCCGTCGTCGCCCGGCAGCATGGTGCCGATCGCGGCGTGCGCTTCGGTCAGCGTCATCGCCACGACAACGCCCTTGCCGGCCGCCAGGCCGTCGGCCTTGATCACGATGGGTGCGCCCATCTCGTCGACGTAGGCACGCGCAGCGGCGGCGTCGGTGAAGGTCTGGTAATGCGCGGTCGGGATGTTGTTCTTCACCATGAACTGCTTGGCGAAGTCCTTCGAGCTTTCGAGCTGGGCCGCCTTGCGGGTGGGGCCGAAGATCTTCAGGCCACGCACGCGGAAGCAATCGACCACACCGGCCGCCAGCGGAGCTTCCGGTCCGACCACGGTGAAGGCGATGTTCTCGTTCTCGACGAAGCTGATCAGCTCGGCGAAATCGGTGATCGGCAGGTTTTCGATATTCGGTTCCAGCGCGGTGCCGGCATTGCCCGGCGCCACGTAGACCTTGTGCACGCGCGGGCTCTGCGCGAGCTTCCAGGCGATGGCGTGTTCGCGCCCGCCCGAACCGATGACCAGCAGTTTCATTTCACGTCCTTCTTCAATCGTGCGCGGGTACAGCTCAGTGACGGAAGTGGCGGGTGCCGGTAAACACCATGGCCAGTCCGTGCTCGTCGGCGGCGGCGATCACTTCTTCGTCGCGCATGCTGCCGCCCGGCTGGATGATGGCCTTGGCACCGGCTTCGGCCAGCACGTCCACGCCGTCGCGGAACGGGAAGAAGGCGTCCGACGCCACCACCGAACCGGCAATGGTCAGACCGGCGTTCTCTGCCTTGATTCGCGCAATCCGCGTCGAATCAACGCGGCTCATCTGGCCGGCGCCGACACCGACCGTCGCGCCGTCGCGGCAATAGACGATGGCGTTCGACTTCACGTACATCGCGACGCGCCAGGCGAAGGTGAGGTCGGTCATTTCCTGTGCGGTCGGCGCGCGCTTGGTCACCACCTTGAGGCGACCTTCCAGCGATTCCGGTTCGTCCGCGGTCTGGATCAGCAGGCCGGAGCCGACGCGTTTCACGTCATGCAGGTTGCGGCCACGCGACCAGGCGGTCGCACCCTTGGGGTCGACGCCGTCGAGCGGAATCTGCAGCACGCGCACATTGGCCTTGGCGGCCAGCAGCTTCAGCGCGTCGGCGGTGAAGGCGGGCGCCATCAGCACTTCGACGAACTGGCCGCTGACCGCTTCGGCGGTGGCCGCGTCGACCGGCGTGTTGAAGGCGATGATGCCGCCGAAGGCCGAGGTCGGGTCGGTGGCGAAGGCCTTGCGGTAGGCCTCCAGCGGGGTCGCACCGAGCGCCACGCCACAGGGGTTGGCGTGCTTGACGATGACGCAGGCGCCGCTGTCGAAGCTCTTGACGCATTCCCACGCGGCGTCGCCGTCGGCGATGTTGTTGTACGACAGCTCCTTGCCCTGCAGCTGCTTCGCGCTCACCAGCGAACCCGGTGCCGGGTAGAGGTCGCGGTAGAAGGCGGCGCGCTGATGCGGATTCTCGCCGTAGCGCAGATCCTGGATCTTGACGAAACGGCCGTTGGACTGCGCCGGGAACTCGCTGCGCGAGCCGTCGACGTTCAGCGCCGACAGGTAGTCGCTGATCGCGCCGTCGTAGTTCGAAATGCGGTTGAACGCGGCGACCGACAGCGCGAAGCGGGTGGCGTCGGACAGCGCGCCATTCGCGCGCAGTTCGTCCAGCACGCCGGCGTACTGCGACGCATCGGTTAGCACGCCGACACCGCGCCAGTTCTTGGCGGCCGAACGCACCATGGCCGGGCCGCCGATGTCGATGTTCTCGATCGCGTCTTCCAGCGTGCAGCCGGCCTTGGCCACCGTCGCCTCGAACGGATACAGGTTCACCACCAGCAGATCGATGGTCGGAATGTCGTGTTCCGCCAGCGCCTGCATGTGCGCCTCGACCTCGCGCCGGGCGAGCAGGCCGCCGTGGATGCGCGGGTGCAGCGTCTTGACGCGGCCATCCAGCATTTCCGGGAAGCCGGTGTGGTCGGCCACCTCGGTCACCTTCAGGCCAGCGTTGGCCAGAAGCGAGGCGGTGCCGCCGGTGGACAGCAGTTCGATGCCAAGCCCGGTCAGGGCGGTGGCGAATTCAACGATGCCGGTTTTGTCGGATACGCTGATCAATGCACGCTGTACTTTCATGCGCCGTTCCAGTGGGAGGTTGAGGAATTCGGTGGGCGGTGCCGGGGCGCCGCTCAGATCATGCCGTGGTCGGTGAGCTTGCGCCGCAGCGTGTTGCGGTTCATGCCGAGCATGTCGGCGGCGCGTGTCTGGTTGCCTTCGGCTTCGCGCATCACCACCTCGAGCATGGGGCGCTCCATCTGGCGCAGGACCATGTCATAGATGTCGCTCGGCGCCTCGCCGTCCAGATCGCGGAAATAACGTTCCAGCGAGTGCCTCACGCACTCGGCAATATCACTGCGTCCGCTCATGGCGGCGTCTCCCTGATGGTCCGTCCGATGCTGTGCCGTGGCCCGGCGCTCAGGCGGCCAGTTCCTGCGTGTCGTCTTCGGTGGAGTCCGGCTCGTAGGCGAGCCTGTCGTTGTCGGCCGCCATGCGACCAAAGAATTCGTCGATGGCCGCCAGCTGCGCGGTCGTGCCCTCGAGCTGGTTCATCGCGTGGCGGAAGGCGGCGGAGCCGACCAGACCCTTGGTGTACCAGGATATGTGCTTGCGTGCGATGCGCACGCCACTGTCGGTGCCGTAGAAGCCGTACAGGTCTTCGATGTGTTCGCGGCACACGCGGTGGATTTCCGCCACTTCGGGCGGCGCCAGCAGTTCGCCGGTGGCGAGGAAGTGTTCGATCTCGCGGAAGATCCACGGCCGGCCCTGGGCGGCGCGGCCAACCATGATGCCGTCGGCGCCGCTGATCGCCAGAACCTCACGCGCTTTCTGCGGCGTCGTGATGTCGCCGTTGGCGATCACCGGAATGTTCACTGCGGCCTTCACCGCGCGGATGGTGTCGTACTCGGCGTGGCCGGTGTATTGGTCGGCGCGCGTGCGGCCATGGATGGCCAGCGCGCGGATGCCGCACTGCTCAGCCACGCGCGCCAGCATCGGTGCGTTCTTGTTGTCGCGGTTCCAGCCGGTGCGCATCTTCAGCGTGACCGGGGTGTCCGGCACCGCCTTGACCACCGCCTCCAGGATGCGCTCGACCAGCGGCTCGTCCTGCATCAGCGCCGAACCGGCCATCACGTTGCAGATCTTCTTCGCCGGACAGCCCATATTGATGTCGATGATCTGCGCACCGCGGTCCACGTTGTGGCGGGCGGCGTCGGCCATCATCTTCGGGTCGGCGCCGGCGATCTGCACCGAGATCGGTGCCACCTCGCCGTCGTGGTTCGCGCGGCGCTGCGTCTTCGCGCTGCCGTAGAGCAGGGAATTGGACGTGACCATTTCCGACACGGCCAGTCCGGCGCCCAGCTTCTTGCACAGTTGGCGGAAGGGTCTATCGGTCACGCCGGCCATGGGCGCGACGAAAAGGTTGTTCCGCAGGTTGAAGCCGACGAACTGCATGGTGGGTGGGGACGGTATACGGACGGGCAGGGGCGCGATTCTACCCCGATGCGGCGGCGCAGAGAAAATCTGCAGCGAAGCCCGCCGGTGGTCGGGCGTATCCGGGGATGTCAGTCGAGCCCGGCGGTCGCGAAGGCGTGGTCAAGATCGGCAGCCAGATCGGCGCGCGCAGCCAGCAGCGCCTCGACGTCGCGCGCCAGCGTATCGGTGGCGACCGCTTCCGGCGGCAGTGGGCGCCCGAAATCTTCCGTGCCGCCCGTGCCCAGCATGCGCTCCAGCATGCGGTGTCCGAGCACCGCCTTGAAATGCCCGCCTTCCCAGTACCAGCGCGTGACGCTGCGCCGGTCGCCCGGCGGCGGCACCGCTTCGGCCGTTTCGGGCGTGACGGCGACGAAATCCCACAGCCTGACGTTCGCACCCTGCGCAGCGGCGGCATAGACCGTGTCGGCCAGCGCCTGCTTCCATGCGGCGACTTCGTCCATCAGGCCTGCCCGGCGCAGCGTGCCCAGGATGTGCGCGTGGTAGGGGTAGGTAAAGCACTCGACACGCATGTCGTGCTGGTCGGCCAGTTCGAGCAGGCGGCGCAGTGCGATGAAGTCGGCGGTCGCATCGAGCCGCGACGGCCAGCGGTGAGCACCGATGCGACGGGCGTTCTCGGCGGCGCGCTGACGGAACAGCGGCGCGTAGCCCTCGCGCGCCGCCATGCCGTCGTAGTCGCGCAGCGGGTTGAAGCCGTCGTCGCGCAGCGTGGCCGCGTACGGGTCGCGCTGCGCGCGCAGCGTGAGCAGGCTGTCGCCGAGCGCGGACAAGGTGATCACGCTCTGCAATCGCGTCGCGCGCTGCTGCGCCTGCAGGTCATCGCGCGGCCGCCAGTGGGTGCGGCGCAGCGGTTCGGCGTTCAGCAGGTCGAACAGTTCCAGCCCGACCAGCAGCAGACGCGGGCGGTGACCGGCTTCCAGCAGCGCTTCGAGCTGGTGCACCTGTGCCGTCAGCGCGGCGCCCGGCTCGGCCAGATTGAACGGGCGCTGCGCCAGCGTGGTGAGAGTGTCGTGTGCCGGGTCGAGGCCGATGTCGGCGCGCGAGTTGCCGAGGATGAGCGCGTCCGGCTGGTGGCGCAGCGCGCGTGCCAGTTTCAGTTCGCCGATCGCCCGCTCGGGACGGATCTTGACCGCGTTCACACCGTCGATGCGCACCAGCCCGTGCAGTCCCCACGGGTCGATGAAGGCGTTGAACAGGGCGACTGCGGCCAGCGACAGCGTCAGCGTGACCATCCACAGGCGGGCGAAGTGGCGGCGCGGCGTCATGGTCAGAACTGGAAGTAGAGGAATTCGGACGGCCGCGACAGCGCCAGCACACACAGCGTGCTGCCCAGGCCCAGTCCGATCGCCCAGCGCGGGCGCAGCGAGAAGTGCAGACCGCCGCGCAGCGGCCGCACGCGCTCGATCGCCGGCCTGAGGCGTGCGTGGATCTGTTGCGTGTTCGGGCAGGCGAAGGCGACGAAGGCCGCCACCGTCACCCAGATCCAGGTGGTGACGAACTGCTCCCCGCCGCCGCCGTAGAAGTCGACGCCCAGGCGTTGCAGCAGCGGCGCCAGCGGGCCGAGGCGCTGGCCGATCGCTTCCGGCAGGCCGACGCCGTGTGCCCCCGCCATGCCGGCCAGCAGATCGAACGCGACCGGCAGGCTGGTGGCACGGAAGAACACCCAGGCGACGACCACGGCGACGAAGGTGAGCAGCACGGCGAGCGGCCGCGGCAGCCGGAACATCGACGACCAGGCGTGCTGGATGCACAGATAGGCGCCGTGCAGGCCGCCCCACAGCAGGAAGTTCCAGCCGGCGCCGTGCCACAGGCCGCCGAGCAGCATGGTCACCATCAGGTTGCCGTAGCGGCGCAGCGGTCCGTGCTTGTTGCCGCCGAGCGGGATGTAGAGGTAGTCGCGCAGGAAGCGCGACAGGGTCATGTGCCAGCGCCGCCAGAAGTCGGAAATGGTGGCTGCCTTGTAGGGCGAATCGAAGTTCAGCGGCAGCTTGACGCCGAACAGCCGCGACAGCCCGATGGCCATGTCCGAATAGCCGGAGAAATCGAAGTAGAGCTGGAAGGTATACGCCAGCACGCCGCCCCAGGCCACCAGCAGGCCGGGTTGGCTGCCGCGGTCGAATACCGCGCCGGCGAGCGGCGCCAGGTTGTCGGCCAGCAGTACCTTCTTCGCCAGGCCGAACACGAAGATGCTGCCGCCGATCAGGAAGTTGTTCAGATGCGGGCGGAAATTCCGGGCCTTTTCGAACTGCGGCATCATTTCGCCGTGATGCAGCACCGGCCCGGCGATCAGGTGCGGAAAATAGGTGACGAACAGCGTGTAGCTGACCAGCCGCGTCTCATGCACCTTGCCGGCCCAGGCGTCGACGAGGAAGGCGATCTGCGTGAAGGTGAAGAAGGAAATGCCCAGCGGCAGCACGATGTCGGGCACCGGCAGGCCCAGGTCGGCCATCCGATTGGCGGTGTCGATGAACAGCGCGCTGTACTTGTAGCCGATCAGCAGTGCGAGGTCGGCCGTCACGCCCAGTGCCAGCAGGCGGCCCGCGGCCGGCGTGCCGGCGCGTGTTGAGATGGCGCGCCCGGTCAGGTAGTTGAACAGGATGGAGCCGATCAGCAGCGGCAGGTAGCGCGCGTCCCACCAGCCGTAGAAGAACAGCGACGCCAGCGCCAGCCAGCCTGCCGCCAGCGTGATCGAACGCCGTCCGAGCAGGAAATAGCCGACCAGTGCGATGGGCAGGAAGGCGAACAGGAAGGCGTAGGAGTTGAACAGCATGCGCGGCCGTCGGGCGTGGGGTGTGCGCGGATTCTAGGGGCAGGTCGCGGTCGCCGCGAGGAACTGCGACCGCCCCGCGGGCGCTACCAGCCGCGCGCGCCGAACATCATGCGCCGGCCGATGAACTGACGCGCCGGCGGACAGGCGTCGAGCAGGGCGAGCGCGGCACCGCGGGCGTGACCGGCGAGCGGGCCGAGCAGCGGATGGCCGGCTCCGATGCCGAAGATGCGCACCAGCGCGTCGGTGAAACCGCCGGTCGCTGCGCGATCGGTGCGGCGCAGCCGGCCGTAGCGCTCGAGCACTTCGGCCATGTCGCCCTCACCGCGCGCCAGCACCGGCAGCAGGCACTCGGCCAGCTGGCCGACGTCGCGCAGCGCGAGGTTCAGCCCCTGGCCGGCCACCGGATGCAGCGTCTGGGCGGCGTTGCCCAGCCACACCTGATGTCCGCGTACGACGTCGGCGCGCATGCGCAGCGTCAGCGGCCAGGCGCTGCGCGGGCCCAGTGCGGAAAACTGCACGCGGCCGCCCAGCGCGTCGGACAGGCGGGCGAGGAACTGCGCATCCGGCTCGTCGCGCAGTGCGGTGGCTTCGGCCGCCGCACAGGTGAATACGACGGCGTAGTCGCGGCCGCAGGGCAGCAGTGCGACCGGACCGTCCGGCGTGAAGCGTTCGTAGGCGACGTGGCCGTGCGGACGCACCGGCGTCGCCAGCGCGATCACCGCGTGCTGGCCGTAGTCGCGGCTGCGCGCCAGCGCCTCGTCGTCGGCGATGCGGCCTTCGCACCAGATCAGTACACGTGTGGCGAAGGTGCCGGCGGCGGTGTCGACCTGGACAAGGTCTCCGTCCTCGCGTGCGCCGGTGACGGCGAGCTCGTGCCGCACGTCGAGCCCGAGCGCCTGCGCGCGGCTGCGCAAGGCGCGCACCACGGTGCCGGCGCGGGCGACGTGGCCCAGCGCGTCGAGGCCGTAGTCGGTAGCGCGCAGTTCGGTGCGGCCGAAATGACCGCGCTGCGAAATGTGGATGGTGCCGATCGGCGTCGCGTCGGCGTTCGGCCAGGCCTGCAGCGTGCGCAGGATGTCGCGCGAGCCGGCAGACAGCGCGATCACCCGCGTGTCTTCCAGCGCGCGCTCGGCCGGGCCGGCGTCGGCGACGAGCACCTGCAGACCGGCGGCGCGCAAGGCGCAGCCGGCGGCCAGCCCGACCGGGCCGGCGCCGACGATGAAGGCATCGAGCGGCGGTGCGACGACGACCTCGCTCATCCGCGCGCCTCGGCCATCACGGCTTCGATGTCGGCGATGGTCTTGGGCGCGGCGGCGGTGTAGATGTCGCAGCCGTCGGCGGTGACGATGACGTCGTCCTCGATGCGGATGCCGATGTTCCAGAAGGCCTCCGGCACGTCGTCGGCCGGGCGGATGTAGCAGCCGGGCTCGACCGTCAGCACCATGCCCGCTTCGAGCGTGCGCCACTCGTTCGGGCCGCCGCCGCGCGGGCGGTACTCGCCGGCGTCATGCACGTCCATGCCCAGCCAGTGGCCGGTGCGGTGCATGTAGAAACGGCGGTAATCGCCCTTGTCGATCACTTCGTCCAGCGAACCCTTGAGCAGGCCGAGGTCCAGCATGCCCTGCGCCAGCACCTTGACCGCGGCGTCGTGGTAGTCGATGAAGCGCGCGCCCGGCTTCACTTCGGCGAAGGCGGCGGTCTGTGAATCCAGCACCAGCTGGTAGACGTCGCGCTGTGCGGCGTTGAAGCGGCCGCTGACCGGCCAGGTGCGGGTGATGTCCGAGGCGTAGCCGCCCAGTTCGCAGCCGGCGTCGATCAGCAGCAGATCGCCGCCGTGCAGTTCGGCGTCGTTCGACACGTAGTGCAGCACGCAGGCGTTGGCGCCGCCGGCGACGATGGAGCCATAGGCCGGTGCCTCCGAACCGCTGCGGCGGAACTCGTGCAGGATTTCCGCCTCGATCTCGTATTCCATCGCGCCCGGGCGGGTGGCCTGCATCGCGCGCCGGTGGGCGCGGGCGGAAATGTCGGCGGCGCGGCGCATCAGCGCCTGTTCGTGCAGGTCCTTGATCAGCCGCATGTCGTCCAGCGGCTGCCGGATGTCCAGCAGTTCGGACGGCGCCTGACGGCCGGCACGCACCTGCGCGCGCACGGCGTTCAGCGCCGCCATCATGCGCTGGTCCCACGCTGCGTCCTCGCCGATCACGTAGTGCAGGCGCGGCTGGTTGGCCAGCAGTTCGGGCAGCTTCGCGTCCAGTTCGCCATATACGTGGGCGTCGTCGAAGCCGAATTTCTCGCGCGCTGCGTCGGGGCCATGGCGCCAGCCGTCCCAGATTTCCCTTTCCTCGTTCTTTTCGCGGCAGAACAGGATGCTGCGCGGGCTGTCGCCGGCGACCAGCACCAGCACCGCTTCCGGCTCGGCGAAACCGGTCAGGTAATAGAAGTAGCTGTCGTGGCGGTAGCCGTAGTGGGTGTCGCGGTTGCGCGCGCGTTCGGGGGCGGTGGCGATGACGGCCACGCCCGATCCCATGCGTTCGATCAGGCGGGCGCGGCGTTCGGAATAGGGATGCATGTCGGGTTCCGGCTTTCGTTTAGGACGTGAGTTTAGGGCTTCCGGCACCGGAAACGTTCTGTTGCAGGCCGGCCAGGGCAGTTAAGGGCCGGTTAATCTTCAGCCCCGAGCATGCCTCCATCGAAAAGGAGGCAAGCGATGCCGCACACCGCCGCGCTGATTGCACTGACCCCGCTGCAGGCCCGTTCCGGAGGTGCCGCTTCGCTGCGCGCCTGCGTGATCGGGCTGCGTATGCCGGACGAAGAGGGCGAACCCGTTCTGGAAGTGGTCGGCCACGGCCACCCGGCGCGGGCCTCGCTCGAACGTTTCATCGCCGGCTGCTTCTTCCGCAGCTACGGCGCGGTGATCCGGCATTTTGCCGACACCCTGCTCGGCGTGCGCGGTGCCGACGGCCAGTGGCAGGCGGCGCTCGGCTATTCGCTGCCGGTGGCCAGACCGCATGTGTTCGTCGAACAGTATCTCGACCTGCCGCTCGAACAGGCGCTGTCGGCCGTGCTGCGCGAGCCGGTTGCGCGCGCGGCGCTGGCCGAGGTCGGCAATATGGCGGCGACCTCCGCCGGCATGGGGCGGCAGCTGATCGCGCTGGCCACCCGCCATCTCTACGCGCGCGGACTCGATTATGTGGTGTTCACCGCCACCCGCGCACTGGCCAATTCCTTTGTCCGCCTCGGCATTCCCATCTTCCCGGTGGCGCCGGCCGATCCGGCGCGGCTGCACGACGGCGAAGAGGGCTGGGGCAGCTATTACCGCAACAGCCCGACCGTCATGGTCGGCCGCATCGTCAGCGGCCTGCACACCGTGGGCGAGCAGGCGGCATGAGCGGCGAGCAGCTGTCGCCCTCACTCGCTGGCTGCAACGGCGTGCTCGACGCCGCTGCGGTGGCCGCGCGCGTCGACGCACTGGCGCGCGACCTGCGTGCGCACGACGGCGAAGTCGTCGCACTGCTCGCCGACAACGGCCCGGACTGGCTGCTCGCCGACCGCACGGTGCGCATGGCCGGCCGCGTGCTGCTGCCGCTGCCCACCTTCTTCACCGACGCCCAGTGCCGGCACGCGCTCGACGCCGCCGGTGCGCGCCTGCTGCTGACCGACGACGCAGCACGCGCCGCCGTGCTCGGCGCCGGATGTGTCGCGCCGGCCCGCCCCGGCGCGCTGTCGCTCTTCTGCCGCAGTGACGCGCCGGCGGTGACGCTGCCGCCGGGGACAGCCAAGATCACCTTCACCTCGGGTACCACCGGTCAGCCCAAAGGCGTATGCCTGAGCACGGAGCAGTTGTCGGCGGTCAGCCGGTCGGTGGCCGATATCGCGCGTGAGCTCGGCATCCGTCGCCACCTCTGCATGCTGCCGCTGGCCGTGCTGCTGGAGAACGTCGCCGGTGCCGATGCGGCCTGGCTGGCCGGCGCGCAGTGCGTCGTGCCGCCGCTGGCCGAGGTCGGCCTGAGCGGCTCCAGCCGTTTTGACGTGCGTGCGGCGCTGGCAGCGCTCGAACGCTGGCAGCCGGACAGCCTCATCCTCCTGCCGCAGATGCTGACCGCGCTGGTGGCGGCGGTCGATGCCGGCTTGCCGGCGCCGCGCGGGCTCAAGCTGGTGGCGGTTGGTGGCGCGCGCGTGTCGCCCGACCTGATCGCGCGCGCGCGCGCGCTCGGCATTCCGGCCTGCGAGGGCTACGGCCTGTCGGAAGCGGGGTCGGTGGTGGCGCTCAATCTGCCGTCGGATCCGCCGGGCGCCGTCGGGCGCGTATTGCCGCATCTGCGTGTCGCGCTGTCGGCGCGCGGCGAAATCCTGGTCGATGGCCCGCGGTTGCCTGGCTATCTCGGTGCGCCGGCGCTGCCGGACGGACCTCTGCCGACGGGCGACATCGGCCACCTGGACGCGGCCGGGCGGCTGCACGTGACCGGCCGGCTCAAGCACCAGATCATCACCAGCTTCGGCCGCAACGTGTCGCCCGAGTGGCCGGAAGCCGAACTGCTCGCCTCGCCCGCGGTGGCGCAGGTGGTCGTGTTCGGCGAGGCGCGGCCGACGCTTGCCGCGGTCATCGTGCCGCGCGGCGATCTGCCGGCCACGGCCCTCGATGCCGCGGTCGCCGCCGCCAACGCGCGCCTGCCCGACTACGCACGCATCGGCGTTCATCTGCGCGCCGATTCCCCTTTTTCCCCCGCCAACGGTCTGGCGACCGACAACGGCCGCGTGCGCCGTGACGCGGTGTTGACCTGCTACGGCGAACGCATCGCCGAGCTGTACGAATGCGGGGATGCCCGCGGAGAGAACCGACATGTCTTTTCATGAACGCCTGCAACACGAAACCGCCGCCGAACGCGCTCACCTGCTGAGCGCGCCCATCATCCAGGACTCCCTGGCCGGCCGCGTCACGCTGCGCCAGTACCGCGCCTTCCTTGGCGAAGCTTTCCATCACGTGCGTCACACGGTGCCGCTGCTGATGGCCTGCGGCGCCCGACTGCCGACGCGGCACGAGTCGCTGCGTCGCGCCGTGGCCGAGTACATCGACGAGGAAATCGGTCACGAGGAATGGATACTCGACGACATCGTCGCCTGCGGCGGCGACCGCGAAGCTGCGCGCATGTCCGAACCTGCCATCGAGACCGAACTGATGGTGTCCTACGCCTACGACTGCATCGCGCGCAAGAATCCGGTCGGCTTCTTCGGCATGGTGCACGTGCTCGAAGGCACCAGCGTGCAGATCGCGACCACCGCCGCCGAGCGCATCGCGCAGACGCTGCACCTGCCGCCGGCCGCCTTCACCTACCTGAACTCGCACGGCAGCCTGGACCAGGACCACGTGCGCTTCTTCGCCACGCTGATGGATGGCCTCGACGACGAGGACGACCGACAGGCGGTCATTCACGTCGCGCGCGTCATGTTCCGCCTTTACGGCGACATCTTCCGCGCGCTGCCCACCTGCGACGAGGCGTGCGCGGCATGACCAAGGGACTGAGGATCGTGCTGACCGGCGCGGCCGGCGGCATCGGCAGTGCGATGGCGCACGCGCTGGCGCCGCGCGCCGCCGCGCTGCTGCTGGTCGGTCGCGACCCGGTGAAGCTGGCTGCGCTGGCCGACGATCTGGTGCGCCGCACACCCGGCACGCAGGTGCGTAGCGTTGTCGCCGATCTCGGCACGGCCGCCGGACGCGCCGCCGTGGTGATCGCCGCCGAAGCGCTGCCCGGCGGGCCCGACCTGCTCATCAACAATGCCGGTGTCAGCGAGCTGGCCTGGTTCGAGGACCAGTCGGACGCGCAGATCGAGCGCATCGTGCACACCAATGTCGTCGCACCGATGCTGCTGACGCACGCGCTGCTGCCGGCGCTGCACCGGCAGGCGCGGGCACAGGTGGTCAATGTCGGCTCCATTCTTGGCGACATTGGCCACCCGGGCAGCGTTGCCTACTGCGCCAGCAAGTTCGCACTGCGCGGCTTCACCGAAGCACTGCGCCGCGAACTGGCCGGTAGCCGCGTGCAGCTGCGCTATCTGGCGCCGCGCGCCACCCGCACCCCGCTGAACAGCCCGGCCCAGGTGGCACTGAACGCCGAGCTTGGCGTCGCCAGCGACGCTCCGGAACACGTTGCCGCCGAGCTGCTGAAGCTGCTCGACGGTGGGCGTGCCGAGCGCCACTTGGGCTGGCCCGAAAAGCTGTTCGTCCGCATCAACCGTCTGCTGCCTTCGCTGGTTGATTCCAGTCTGGCGAAGCAGCTGTCCGTCATCCGTCGTCACGCACAACAGGGAGTCAAATCGTGAACGCATTCTTTCGCGCCTCGTGCGCGTTGTTCGCAGCAATGGTCATTGCACCGGCCTTCGCCGGTGTGGACGAGTCGGTCGCCAAGCTGCAGACCGAGTGGGAACAGATCAAGTACAGGCAGCCGGCCGACAAGCAGGAACAGGCTTTCGAGGCGCTGAGCAAGGAGGCGGCGGCGGTGCGCGCCGAACATCCGGATCGCGCTGAAGCGGACATCTGGTACGGCATCATCGTCGCCAGCCACGCCGGTGCGAAGGGCGGGCTGGGCGCGCTGTCGCTGGTCAAGGACGCGCGCTCGGCGCTTGAGAAGGCGCTGGCGAAGAACCCGAACGCGCTCGACGGATCGGCCTACACCAGCCTCGGCTCGCTCTATTACCAGGTGCCGGGCTGGCCGATTGGCTTCGGCGACAAGGACAAGGCGCGCGAACTGCTGACCAAGGCGCTGGCCATCAACCCCAAGGGTATCGACAGCAACTACTTCATGGGCGACTTCCTGTACCGCAACGGCGACTACGAGAAGGCACGCGCCTCGCTCGAAGCGGCGCTGCAGGCGCCGGCCCGCCCGAACCGTCCGCTGGCCGACGAAGGGCGGCGCAAGGAGATCGAGGCGCTGCTGGTCAAGGTGCGCGAGAAGCTGAAGTAGGTCGATGTACTGCACGAACGTCCGCCTGGAGCGACAATGACGGCTTTCCGTTACGGCGTGTCCAGACCGATGAAGGTTCTGCTGGTTGAAGACGACGAGTTGCTGGGGGCGGGCATCCGCGACGCGCTCGAACGCGCGCGCTACACGGTCGAGTGGGTGCGTGACGGCGCGCAGGCGCTGGCTGCGCTGCGCGGCGGCGGCGTCGACATGGCGGTGCTCGACCTCGGTCTGCCGCGGCTCGACGGCATGGACGTGCTGCGCCGCGCGCGCGAGGCCGGCGTCACGACGCCGGTGCTGGTGCTCAGTGCGCGTGACACGACGGCGCAGCGCATCGGCGGGCTGGACGCCGGTGCCGACGACTATCTGACCAAGCCCTTCGACCTCGACGAACTGCTGGCCCGGCTGCGGGTGCTCGAGCGGCGCACCCGCGGCACCGTCGTTAACCTGATCCGCTACGGCAGCATCACGCTGGATACGGCGGGGCTGACGGTGAGCATCGACGACCGGCCGGTCGAACTGCAGCGGCGCGAGTTCATGGTGCTGCGCCGCCTGCTGGAGAACATTGGCCACGTGCTGAGCCGGCAGCAGCTGGTGGAGAACATCTACGGCTGGGACAGCGACCTCGAAAGCAATGCGCTGGATGTGCACATCCACAATCTGCGCAAGAAATTCCACCCCGAACTGATACGCACCGTGCGCGGTGTCGGCTACGTGATCGATCCGTTGCCTGCGACGCGGCAGGGCAAGTGATGCGGCCGTTCCGCGGCATGTCGATACGCGCGCTGCTGCTGGCCGGCAGCGCCCTCATCCTGTTGTGCGTGATCGGCACCACCGCGGTGCTGGCGGTGATGGCCGGACAGGACGAGGCGGATGAACTGTTCGATGCGCGTCTGGCCACCTCGGCGCGTGTGCTCGAAAGTCTGCTCGCGCAACAGGTCGAGCACGCCACCATCAATGCCCCGCTGGTGATGTCGCTGCCGGCGCCGCTGGCCGACATGGCGCACGAGCACGACGCCGAACTGGCCGGAAAGCCGGGTTTCGCACTGCTGTGGATACTGCAGGAGTGGCTGTTCGGCCATCACGACGTCGAAACGCCGCTCGGACACGAATACGAGACGCACATCGCCTACCAGGTGTGGAGCGTGGATGTCGACGGCGCCGCTCATCGCCTGCTGGCGCGTTCGTCGTCGGCACCGGAGAAGCCGTTTGCACCGATGAAGCCCGGTTTCAGCGACCACGACCTCGACGACGGCATGTGGCGCGTGTTCGTGCTGCGAGCCGGAGAGGTGTGGGTACAGGTGGGCGAGCGCACCGACGCGCGCGCCGAACTGACGGCCAAGCTGGGCTGGGCCACCGGTGCGCCGCTGCTGGTCGGGCTGGTGGTCGTGCTGCTGCTCAACGCGCTGCTGATCGGCTACGGTCTTGCGCCGCTGTCGGAAATGACCGAGCGCATCGCGGCTCGCCGCCCGCAGGACGATCAGCCACTCATGCTGTCGCGCGTGCCGCGCGAAATGAAGCCGGTGCTGGGGGCACTGAACGCGCTGTTCGAGCGCGTGCGCAACACGCTGGAACGCGAGCGCCGCTTCATCGACTCGGCCGCGCACGAGCTGCGCACACCGCTGGCCGCACTGCGCATCCACGCGCAGAACGCTCGTCGCGCGGAAGACGCGATACAGCGCGACAAGTCGCTCGACAGCCTGCTCGAAGGAGTGGCGCGCACCGTACATCTGGCCGAGCAGATGCTGGCGCACAGCCGCGCCGGCCGCGCCACCCACGACATGGCGGTGTCTCTGCGTGACGTGGTGTCCGACGCGGTGGCGCAGCGGCTGCCGGCCTGCGAATCGAGTGGTCATCTGCTGGCCTTCGAAAGCTGCGGAGACCCGCTGATCATGCGCGCTGACCCTACAGGCCTGTCCAGCATGGCGGGCAATCTGATCGACAACGCGCAGCGTTATGCACCCCCGGGGACGACCATCACGGTGCGCCTGTCGCGCGACGGGGATGTGGCGCGCCTGGCCGTCATCGACGCGGGGCCGGGGATACCGCCTGAACTGCGCGAGCGGGTTTTCGAGCCGTATTTCCGCATTCCCGGATCGGCGGGCAGCGGTACCGGGCTGGGTCTGGCCATCGTGCGCGAGGTGGTCGAGCGCTTGGGCGGCGACATCGAATTGCGCGATGCCGACGGTGGCGGCATGCACATCGATCTGCGTCTGCCGCTGGCCGCCTGATCGGTTTCAGCCGTCCTTGCGCGCCAGCGCGTCGACCTGGGCCAGCCGCTGCGGGGTGCCGACGTCGTGCCAGTGGCCGCGGTGCAGCGCGCCGCCGACGCGGCCTTCGCGCATCGCCGCCCGCAGCAGCGGCGCGAGCTTTGCCGGCGCGTCCGGATCGAGGCTGTCGAACAGCGAGGGGTGATAGGCGCCGATGCCGGAGAAGGTGAGCCGGCCGTCGTTCTCGTCGTATACGCGGTCGTCACGCAAGACGAAGTCGCCGCCCGGATTGTGTGGCGGGTTGGGCACCATCAGCAGGTGGGCGAGGTCGCCGTCGGCGTGCAGCGCCGATGCGGCCTGCGCGAGGGCCGCGAAGTCCGCATCGCACCAGATGTCGCCATTGACCACGACAAACGGAGCGTTGCCGAGCAGCTGGCGCGCGTGCGCGATGCCGCCGGCGGTTTCCAGTGCGCCTTCAGGTTCTGCCGACCAGGCGATGCGGACGCCGAGCGCACTGCCGTCGCCGAGCGCCTCGACCAGCTTGTGGCCGAGGTGGGCGTGGTTGATCACGAGGTCGGTGACGCCGGCCGCCCGCAGTGCGTTGATATGCCAGACGATGAGCGGCCGGCCGCCGACTTCGAGCAGCGGCTTGGGGAGGTGGTCGGTCAGCGGGCGCATGCGCTCGCCGCGGCCGGCGGCGAGGATCATCGCTTTCATCAGAAGGTGTAGCCGGCCTGCGGCGTGATGCCTTCAAGGCGGTTGAGCAGCCTGGCCAGCGGCGCAAGATCGCGGTAGCGGCTGGCAGTGGCAAGCAGATGCTTCATCACGCGCGGCATGTCTTTCAGGTAGCCGTCCTTGCCGTCGCGGTGGTACAGGCGGGCGAAGATGCCGAGCACTTTCAGGTGGCGCTGTGCGCCCATGAACTCGTAGTCGCGGTGGAAGTCAGCGAAGTCCTCGCGCACCGGCAGGCCGGCGCGCTTTGCGTCCTGCCAGTAGCGGATGAGCCAGTCCAGCGTCTGCTCCTCGTCCCAGGCGATGTAGGCGTCCTTGAACAGGCTGACCAGGTCATAGCTGATCGGGCCGTACACGGCGTCCTGGAAGTCGAGCACGCCGGGGTTGGGCATCGTCACCATCAGGTTGCGGCTGTGGTAGTCGCGGTGCACGAACACCTGCGGCTCGGCCAGATTCACGTCGAGGATGCGGTCGAACACATCGTACAGCGCGGTCGTCTCGGCCTCCGACAGTTCGGCCTTCAGATGGCGCCCGACGTACCACACCGGGAACAGTTCCATCTCCGCCAGCAGGCGGTCGCGGTCGTACTCGGGCAACACGCCGGGCCGGCTGGCTTTCTGCATGGCGATCAACGCGGTGGTGGCGTCGAAATAGAGCGCCGGGGCGTTTTCTGCGTCGAGCACATCAAGATAGGTGGTGCTGCCGAGGTCGGACAGCAGCAGGAAACCCTGTTCGACATCCTGCGCGCGCAGCGCCGGCACATGGGCGCCGGCCGCCTCGAACAGCGCCTGCACGGCAACGAAGGGGCGGCAGTTTTCCTGCGGCGGCGGAGCGTCCATCGCGATGTGGGTGCTGCCGTCGGGCAGCGTCACCCGGAAATAGCGGCGGAAGCTGGCGTCGGCCGAGGCCGGGCGGATGTCGAGGGTCTGGCCGGGAAACTGCGCCTGCAGCCAGGCAGTGAGTGCGTCGAGGCGCGGGTCTTGGGTCATGTTCGGTGGGTCCGGGGCGGCTGACCGGCGGGCCGGCGTCGCGATCTGCAAATTGTTGCCATCGCAGGCCGGCAACCGGGTCGCGTTTGATAAGATGCGCGATTCTATAACGCGGCTGCGTGCAAGCCGGCGATCCGTCGCCCGGGCGCGAAAGCCGGAGTTCAACCCGCGATCAGCCCGCTTCCAGCCCTCTCATTCGTGCTCAGGCGTTCCGTCATTCTCTATCTGGCCTGGATGGCCTGCGGCGCACAGGCGGCCGATGCACTTCCTTCGCTGAAGGTCGATCCGTCCCTGGTGCCGCCGTCACAGCGGCCGGCCAAGACGGGCGCCGCCAAGCCGGCCGCTGCGCCGAAGCAGCCGGCCGCGACCGGCGGCGCTGCGGCGCCGGCCGAGACGCCGGCGGCTGCACCGGGCGTGGAAGTGTTTCCGGTGGCGACGCCGGGACAGCCGGCCGCAGAGGCACCGGTTGCCGTCGAAGCGGCGCCGGCTCCAGCGCCTGCTCCGGCTCCAGCTCCAGCGCTGAAGGCCGCTCCGGCGTCCGTCAGACCGGCTGCTGCACCTGTCGCGCCGGCGACGGCATCGAATGCCCGCAACCTGCCGCCGCTGAAGGTCGACCGTTCGCTGGTCAAGGCGCCGCCGGGCGCGCGCGTTGCACCGCCGACGGCGCAGGCCGCGCTTGACGAGGCACCGCCCTACCGCAACGTGACGACGGCGCGCAACATGCCGCCGCTCAAGGTCGATAGATCGCTGATGGGCACGCCGCCGGTGGCGCGTCGGCGTGTGCCGGCGGGTCAGACCGGCGAGACCGTCATTGCCGGTGCGCCGGCCGCGCAGGAAGCGGACGTCACCGGAGCGCTGCCGCCGCAGGTGCCGGAGGACGACGAGACGCGCATGCTCAAGGGGGCGATCACGCTGTCGGAGTACGTCGAGCGTCACCCCGAGTCGCGCGCGACGCTGATCGCCGCCGATCAGCTGGACGGCACCACCGACGCCGTGATGCGCGCCGAAGGCACTGCCGAACTGCGCCGCGCGACCACCTCGCTGACTGCCGATTCCATCGTCTATGAGCCGCCTACAGACGAACTGCGGGCGCAGGGCAATGTGCGCCTGGTACGCGGCGAGGACGTGGTCGAGGGCCCGTCGCTGCGTTACCAGTTGACGCGCAGCGAGGGCGTGTTCGACAAGCCGCGCTACACCGTGCGGCGCAATCTGCAGACTGGCGAGAACCTGCGTACCACCACCGGCCGCGGTGAAGCCGACGTGATGGAGTTTCTCGGCGAGAACCGCATCCGCATGGAGAACGCGACCTACTCGACCTGCGGCCCGGAAAACCCGGACTGGTATGCGCAGGTCGATACGCTCAATCTCGACTTCGAGTCGGAAGAGGGCGAGGGCCGCAACGGCAAGATCATCTTCAAGGGTGTGCCGGTCCTGTATTCGCCCTGGCTCGATTTCTCGCTGAACAATCGCCGCAAGTCCGGTTTCCTGACGCCCACCTTCGGTGTGACCAACCGCACCGGTATCGACCTGCTGCTGCCGTACTACTGGAATATCGCGCCGAACATGGATGCCACCATCGGCCTGCGCGTACTCGGTACGCGCGGCCTGATGCTCAGCAGCGAGTTCCGCTACCTGCAGGAAGACTATGCCGGCAAGATACGGCTCGATTACCTGCCGAGCGATCGTCTGGCAGAGCGTGATCGCTACGCCTTCAGCATGCAGCACGCGCACCGGTTCAACGAGCGCCTGACTGGCTCGCTGAACATCAATTCGGTATCGGACCGCGACTACTACACCGACCTGGGGTCGCGCCTCGCCATCACGTCGATCAGCTATCTGCCGCGCGAGGGTTCGTTGTCGTATGCCGGCGACTGGTGGACCTTGAGTGCCAAGGCGTCCGAGTACCAGTCGCTGGCCAACCGGCCCGACATCTACCGACAGATACCATCGGTCACGTTCAACGCGCTGCGTTCCGACCTGCCGGGCGGTCTGGTGTTCAGCACGCTGGCCAACTACACCGATTTCCGCATCGACGATGTGACGCGCGACCAGGGTCGTCGTGCCGTCGTCTATCCGCAGCTGTCGCTGCCGATGCGCAACTCCTACATGTTCATCACGCCCAAGGTCGGCGTGCATCTGAGCAATTACGATCTCGATCGCGGAACCGCGAACGCTGCGCAGTCGACCTCGCTGTCGCGGTCGATCCCGATCTTCAGTCTCGACGCCGGCACCGTCTTCGAGCGCGATTCCGACCTGTTCGGTCAGGGCTACATACAGACCTTCGAACCGCGTATGTACTACGTGCTGTCGACCTACAAGGACCAGTCGAAGTATCCGGTGTTCGACAGTGCGCTGGCCGACTTCAACTTCGCGCAGATCTTCTCGGAGAACGTGTTCGTCGGCCAGGACCGTATCGCCGACAGCAATCAGGTCACGACGGCCGCGATCTCGCGTTTTATCGATCCGGTCAATGGCTCGGAGCGTGCTCGCCTCGCGCTGGGGCAGCGCTTCTACTTCAGCGACCAGCTGGTCACCTTGCCCGGCGGCACGCCCCGTACAGAACGCGTCGCCAGCACGCTGGCCGCGGTGTCCGGCGAACTGTTGCCGAAGACCTGGGTCGATGCGGCCGTGCAGTACAACACCGACCTTTCGCAGACCGAGCGCTACAACCTGACCATGCGCTGGAATCCGCGCGAGGCGCAGGTGCTGAATGCGTCCTACCGTTTCCGCCGCGCCTCGACCACGATTGGAGACGTGCGCGATCTCGACCTGTCGGCGCAGTGGCCGCTGACGAATCGCTGGTACGCCGTGGCGCGCCACAACTATTCGATCGCCGAGCGTCGTCTGGTCGAAGGCCTCGCAGGTTTCGAGTACAACGGCGGCTGCTGGGTGGGCCGCTTCGTGTTCCAGCGTATCGCCACCAATGTGCAACGTACCCGCACCGCGCTGTTCTTCCAGCTCGAGCTCAACGATTTCTCGCGCATCGGCTCCAACCCGCTCGATGCACTCAAGCGCAGCATTCCCGGCTACGGCCAGATCAACCAGAGTGCCGCCGACCCGATTTTCGGCGACGATTTCTGACGGACTTATCCCAATGCTGAACAAACTGATTCCGGCCTGCCTGCTGGCCGTTCTGGGCCTCCTCGGCGCAGCGGTCGCGCAGGCGCAGCCGAACGGGCAGGCAGAGCCCTCCGATGTGGTCGAAGTGGATCGCATCGTTGCCGTCGTCAATAGCGACGCGATCACCCTGTTCGAACTGCGCTCGCGTACCGAACAGGCGATTGCCCAGTTGCGTGGACGCAACGTGACGCCGCCGCCGCGCGAGGACTTCGAACGGCAGGTGCTGGAGCGGATGATCTACGAGAAGGTGCAACTGCAGCACGCGGAAGAGACGCAGATGCGCATCGACGATCGCATGCTCGAAGCCGCGCTCGGACGCATTGCCGAGAGCAACAACATGAACGCGACCCAGCTGCGTTCAGCGGTCGAGCGCGACGGCATCCCGTGGCCGCGCTTCCGCGAGGACATCCGCAAGGAAATCATCCTCAGCCGCCTGCGTGACCGCGAGGTCGAAAGCCGCGTCGTGGTGACCGAGGGCGAGATCGACAACTATCTCGCCAACCCGGAGCGCAAGGCCGACCAGCGCGAGGAGTTCAATGTGTCGCACATCCTGCTGCGCGTACCCGAAGGGGCCAGCCCGGAAACGCTGATGCGTCTGAAGGCGCGCGCCGACGCGGCGATGGAACAGCTGGCCAAGGGCGAGGATTTCGCCCGTGTCGCGGCGTCCTACTCCGATGCGCCGGATGCACTGTCCGGCGGCAGCCTGGGCTGGCGTCCGCTTGATCGCCTGCCGCAGCTGTTCGCCGACATGCTGCCCAATCTGAAGCCGGGGCAGGTGAGCGAGGTGATGCGCAGCCCGGCCGGCTTTCACATCATGAAGCTGGTGGAGAAGCGCGGCGGTGCCGGCGCCAGCGATGCCCGCGTCAGTCAGACGCGCGCCCGCCATATCCTGATCAAGACCTCGGAAGTGGTGAATGACGCCGAGGCGCGTCGCCGCCTGACAAGCATCAAGGAGCGCCTGGACAACGGTGGCGATTTCGAGGAACTGGCGCGCTCCAACTCGCAGGATCTGTCGGCTGCCAAGGGCGGCGATCTCGGCTGGCTCTACCCGGGTGACACGGTGCCGGAGTTCGAGAAGGTGATGAATGCGCTCGAACCGGGCAAGGTGAGCGAACCGGTGCAGTCGCCTTTCGGCTGGCATCTGATTCAGGTGGTCGAACGCCGGGTCGAGGACGTATCGACCGAACGTCAGCGTGCCGCCGCCCGCCTCGCGCTGCGCGAGCGCAAGGCGGAAGAGGTCTATCAGGACTGGGTGCGTCAGCTGCGCGATCGCGCTTACGTCGAAATCCGTCTGAACGACGAGCGATGAGACCGCGGTGAACCGCCCCCGCATCGCAGTCACCAGCGGCGAACCGGCCGGAGTCGGCCCCGAACTGTGCGCGGCCCTGTGCGGCCGACGCTTCGCCGCCCGGCTGGTGGTGCTCGGCGATGCCGGCCTGATTGCCGAGCGCGCACAGGCGGCCGGCTTGCAGGTGCGACTGCGCGCATATGACCCGGCAAGCGATGCCGACGACAGCGCGCTCGAAGTGCTGCACAGCCCGCTGGCCGTGCCCTCGACGGCCGGGCGACTCGACGTCGCCAACGCCCGCTATGTGCTGTCGCTGCTCGACCGCGCCCGCGACGGCTGTGTCAGTGGCGAGTTCGCCGCCATGGTGACGGCGCCGCTGCACAAGGGCGTCATCAACGACGCCGGCGTGCCCTTCTCCGGTCACACCGAATACCTGGCCGACAGCACTGGTACGCCGCGCGTCGTCATGATGCTGGCCGGCCGCACCGGCGCGAACGCCGACGGCCCCTGGCTGCGCGTGGCGCTGGCCACTACCCACCTGCCGCTGTCCGCCGTGCCGGCCGCCATCACGCGCGAGTCGCTGACGCAGACGCTGCGCATCCTCGACGCCGACCTGCGCACCCGCTTCGGCATCGCCCGTCCGCACATCGTGGTCGCCGGCCTCAATCCGCACGCCGGGGAGAGCGGGCACATGGGGCGCGAGGAGATCGACGTGATCACGCCGGTGCTCGACGCGCTGCGGGCTGAAGGCATGCATCTTGAAGGCCCGCTGCCGGCCGACACGCTGTTCGTGCCGCGGCACCTAGACGGCGCCGACGCCGTGCTGGCGATGTTCCACGACCAGGGCCTGCCGGTGCTGAAGTACGCCACCTTCGGTCACGGCATCAACATCACGCTCGGCCTGCCCATCATCCGCACCTCGGTCGATCACGGCACTGCGCTTGACCTGGCCGGCAGCGGCCGCGCTGACGCGAGCAGTCTGGTCGAGGCGGTCGAGGCGGCCATTGCGATGAGCGGACACTGATGGAACAGCACCGCGCCCGCAAACGCTTCGGCCAGAACTTCCTGGTCGATGGCAACATCATCCGCAAGATCGTCGCGGCCATCGATCCGAAGCCGGGTCAGGTGATGGTGGAGATCGGTCCCGGTCTGGGCGCGATGACGCGACCGGTGACCGAGCGGATCGATCACCTGCACGTGGTCGAGATCGACCGCGATCTCGCGCAGCGCCTGCGCGAAGGCGACCTCGCGCCGAAGCTCGATATACACGAGACCGACGCGCTGAAGTTCGACTTCGGCGCGCTCGGCGACGACGTGCGGGTGATCGGCAACCTGCCGTACAACATTTCCAGCCCGCTGCTGTTCCACCTCGCCGATCACGCCGAACGCGTGCGCGACATGACCTTCATGCTGCAGAAGGAAGTGGTCGATCGCATCGTCGCCGCACCGGACACCGACGAGTACGGTCGGCTGTCCGTCATGCTGCAGTACCGCTTCGAGTGCGCCCACCTGTTCGACGTGCCGCCGGGCGCCTTCCGGCCGGCGCCCAAGGTGATGTCGGCCATCGTGCATCTGCGCCCGCGCCCGGTCGAACAGCTGACCGCACGCGATCCGCTGCTGATGTCGGCCATCGTCAAGGCCGCCTTCGGCCAGCGCCGCAAGACGCTGCGCAACACGCTACGCGAGCACCTCGACGCGGCGGACTGGGACGCGCTGGGCATCGACCCGTCACGCCGCGGCGAAACCCTCGAAGTTGCCGACTACGTGCGGATCGCCAACCACTGCGCCGAGCGCCGCTGAGGTCCTCAGGCGTCCTTGCGGATGCCGCAGGTGCTGATGCCCAGCAAGGGATAGACCGGGCAGAAATTGAACAGCCCGGTCAGCAGCGGCACCACGCCAATATAGCCCCACACGCCGATCTGCCCCATTGCCGCCAGTGCGATCAGTGCGGCGCCGACGACGATGCGCAGGATCTTGTCGATGCCGCCCACATTGCTTTTCATGATCGTTCTCCCGAGTAGGTAAGGTGTGACGTCATGGTCCGCGCGGAGCCATCCGCCTTCAGTGACCCAGGTTACACAGCGTGCGCACGGCCCCGGCAGTTGTCCGTACAGGGCTGTTGACATCGGAAAATGACATATGGATAGTTGCGCGATCTTCGTGAACGAGGTCGTCGCCGGACATGTCGCTCGCCCACAGCATCGTCTGCTGCGCCCTTGCGCTGCTCGGTACGTTCGCGGTGCAGGCGCGCGAGCCGGCCGAGCGCCTGCTGGACGAACAGCGTCAGGCCGCGGAGCGCTCGCGACTGGAACGCGACGCACTGCCACCTGCGGACGCACCCGCTCCGGCGCTGCACGTGCGTCCCGATTCGGTCGTCGAGGACGGCGTCGTTATCGAGCGGCCATCGATAGAGATCGACGCTGCAGGCCTGCTGCCGGCGCATGTGCTGGCCTCGCTGACCGACGAGTTCTCTGCCGTGCCGCTTGGCGTGCGCCGCATCGCGCTGCTGCTTCGCCGCGTGGACGCCCGGCTGGTCGAGGCGGGCTGGATCACCAGCCGGTCGCGGCTGGTCACCCTCGACCTCGCGCGAAATCTGCTCCGTATCGAGGTCGTGCCCGGCCGCGTCGAGGCGATCCGCTCGGCTGACGCGCCACCGTCGGCAGTCACCCGTGCCTTTCCGCTGGCGGCCGGCGACGTACTGACGCAGGAAGCGCTCGAACAGGGCGTGCAGCAGATCAACCGGCTGCGCATGGTGCAGGCTCAGGTGCGCGTTCTGCCGGGCGGGCAGGACGGAGGAAGCGTGATCGACCTCGCGCTGCAGCCGCGACAGAGCACCTCGGTGTCCATCGGCGCGGACAACCTGGGTACGCGGTCGACCGGAACCGGCCGCGCCCGCGTCGGCCTGCGTTTCGGCAATCGCCTCGGTCTGTTCGAGGACGTTCAACTCATGCACCTGCGCAGCGCCCACAGTGAGGCCCTGCTGGCCTCGCTGTCGGTGCCCGATGGCTTCAACACCTGGTCGGCGACGCTGTCCGGATCCCGTTCGGACAGTACGCTTGCCGGGCTGTCCTTCGACAGTTCGGCGCGGACCGCCGTCATCGGCTGGAACCGCGTGCTCGCGCTCGATGCAGAGCGACGCGACGCGCTGGATCTGAGCGTCCAGCGCACGCGCATCGCACGCACCCTCGGACCGATCGAACTCGACACGCGGCGCAGCACGGTGGCGCGCCTTGCCTGGAGCCGGACCGGGCGCTTCGGTCAGACACAGTACTTCGTCGAGCCGTCGCTGTCGGTCGGACTGCGGTCCTTCGGCGCCGAGGTCGACGCGGAGCGACTGCCGGCGAGTCACACCCACTACCAGTTCGCGAAGTGGTCACTGGCCGCTGCGGCCGTGGCGCGGGACGACGGCGGGCACATCGAATTCGCATCGCAACTGACGGTACAGCGCACCGGCGTCAGCCTGCCCGGTGCAGAGCAGTTGCTGCTCGGAGGACTGAACACGGTGCGCGGCTTCGACGAGGCGGCGGTGGCAGGCGATACCGGCTACCTGCTGCGCTGCGAGGTGCGCTTCCCGACCGCTTTCGGCCGCGGTACGCAGGTGGCCACGCCGTTCGTCCATTTCGATCAGGGCGCGACGCGGTTGATCGACGGGCCGCGCATGACACTGGCGGGCGCTGGAGCCGGTGTGCGCGGCAGCACCGCGGACTTCGTGTGGGAAGCCGTCATCAGCGCGCCGCTGCGCCGCCCCGAGGCACTTCCCGACAGTGGCTGGACCATCCGCTTTGCCCTTGGCTATGCCATCTGACGGACGCGCACGGAGCACACGATGACCCCAGTTCGACCCTCGATTTGCACCACGCTGCTGGTATTCGCGGTAGCGGTGTCCGCCGCCAGTCCGCCGGACGAACGCACGGCCGCAGCCGCCGCGACGCAGGCCCTTGCGCACGACCTTTTGTGGCGGCGCGCGCTGGCAGCCGGTTTCGACGATGGCACCGGCGCTTCCGACCCTGACCGGAGGCAGGCGGCGATCGACGCCTACGTCGGCAGCCGCGTCCGCCCCGTCGAACCGAGCGAACAGGCGCTGCAGGCGCGCTATCGCGATCTGCTCGGGAGGACGGGACCGCAGGAGTACCGCATCAGGCTGCTGCAGAGCGACGACGCTGCCGCCGTGAGGTCTGCGCACGAGCGTGCGAAGGCCGGCGTTCCGTTCGCGCAGCTTGCCGGTGAACTGTCCCGCGTGCCGTCGGCCGCCCGTGGCGGCGAACTGGGCTGGGTCGGCTTTGTCCTGCCACCGACCCACGGTCGGACAAACGGTCTGCCGCTGGAGATTGCCCATGTGCTGCCTCGGCTCACGCCGGGTCAGGTGAGCGAGCCACTGGCGCTGACCGACAGCTGGGCCCTCGTGCTGCTCGAAGCGGTGCGCGATACGCAGCGGCCGTCGTTCGAAAGCGTGCGCGAAACGCTGCGCGCGCTCTTCCTGCGCGAATCGGCGCTGGCGCAGGCGCGCGCACTGGGTGTGGAAATCGTCCACGAAGCCATGGGCTCGCGACCGTGAGACAGGAGGTCCGCATGCGTTCGATCCGTCGCCGCCTGTCGGCATGGATGTCCGTTGTCATGCTGGTGGCCTCGCTGCCGGTGCGTGCCGACCTGACGCCGGACGTGACCGCCGCCGCGCATCAGCAGGCCCGCGTCGGGTCGGTCGGTGGCGTATCGGTCGTCGATATCGTAGCCGCCGACGCCCGCGGCACCTCGCACAACCGATGGTCGGCCTTCGACGTGCCGGCGCGGGGCCTGGTACTGAACAACGCGCCGACGGGTGCAAACTCCTTGCTGGCCGGCGCGCTGGCGGCCAATCCCAATCTCGGCGGTGCGGCAGCGAGCCTCATCGTCAACGAGGTGACCGGCAACCGTCCGAGCGCGCTGCTGGGACAGATCGAAGTGGCCGGGCAAGCGGCGCGACTGGTCATCGCCAATCCGAACGGCATCACCTGCGACGGCTGTGGCTTCATCGGCACGCCGCACGTGCAGCTGACGACAGGTCGGCCGGTCTGGGCGGACGACGCACTGCGCTTCGACGTGACCGGTGGCCGCATCGACATCGGCACCAACGGACTGGCCGCACTGGCGGCGCGCATCGATCTGATCGCGCAGACCGTGCGCACGCGGGGCGAGCTGCGTACGACCGGCGACGCAAACCTGTTCGCCCGCCGGGCTGTGGTCGACAGCACGTCGCTGGTGCCGGACGACCTCGCGGCGTATCCGCAGGGCAGCGACGACTTCATCGCCATCGACATCGGCCAGACCGTCGGCGCCGGCAGCATCCAGCTGATCGCGATGGGCGAGAACATCGGCGTGCGCACCTCCGCGCCGCTGCTCGCTGCCGCCGACATCCTGATCGCGTCGCGCCAGACCGTGCTTCTCGACGGCGCGGTAAACGCCGGGCGCGACGTCGAGTTCTACAACATCGGCGCCATGGACTCCGCGCTGTCCGCGTCGGTCGAGGCAGGTCGCCATCTGAAGTTTGTCGGCACCGGTCTTGATCTCGCGGCGGCCGCGAGCATGAGCGCGGGTGGCGACATCGGTCTGGGCTTCGTCGGCGACAACTCAGACGGCTGGACGGCGCTGCGCAACGCCGGGCGCATCGATGCCGGCGGCGCGCTGTCAATGTCCGGTCTCGGCATGGGCCTGAACACGGGCGTCATCCACTCGGGCGGCACGATGAACGCAGCCGCCGCAACGGTTCGTGTGCCCGATCATCGCCGGCATCTGACAGGCGCTCATTCCAGTCGCGCGATTGATGACGAGCGGGCGCCGGTGCGGATGCTCAACGCCGGCACGATGTCGGCCGGACTCGATCTGTTCGTGAACGCGGCTGACAACGAGGGCGGCACGCTGGTCGCGGCGCGCGATCTTTTCCTGTGGCAGGAGCCGCAGCAATCCGCTGCGTCCGGTAACGCATCGGCCGGGCGCGACCTCTTCCTGTTCGCGCCGGTGCCTGATGAACATGAGCCGCCGCAGGTGAGCGGCCGGCTGTTCCGCGCGGCGAGCGATCTTTACCTGCTCGACGCGCCGGACATCCTGAGCGACCACGACACGCTGCGCACGCAACTGCTCGCGGGCACGGCAACCCCCAGCGGGTCGGGCACCGACGACTATGTCAATCGCGACACGCTGGCGGCCGGGCGTGATCTGCATGTTGTGCTCGACGCGCGCTTCGCCAACGCGTCGGTGATCGAAGCGGGCCGCGATCTGACCATCGTAGCGAAAGAGGTCAGCAACGAAACACGGGTCGACAGCCGCCGTGTCGAGGTCGCTTACGAATACTTCGACGGCTGCCGAACCGAGTATGCCGGCGTCTGCAGCGCCGATATCGAACAGCCGGCGGCGCCGGCGACCATGGTGGCCGGACGCGACCTGACAGTCAGCGCGCAGCGTTTCGTCAATCGCGGTGCGCGCGTGCTCGCGGGCGGACGCATCGACATCACGGCGCCCGACTTCCTGAACGAAGACAGGCGCTACGGCGCGACCTGGTCCTCGCGCTACTCGCTGATCGATCCGGACTCCCAGTTCGGCGACGACGGTAGCTGCGACGTCGCCACCGACGTCTGTCTCGACCCGATCGACTGGATGCGCAACGCATCCGGCAGCGTCGAGCTGGGCGTGCTGCCGGGCGTCATCCAGGCAGGGGCGGACTTCTCGGTCGGCCAGCCTCCGGATGGCGGCGCCGGTGGAACACCGGGTGGAGGCACGCCTCCGCCGACTGCCCCGATCCCGTCGGTGGACGGCTTAGCCCTCTTGCTGGCTTCGCTCGCCCGGCTGATCGACCAGGGCTCGGGCAGCCTGGGCAACGTTCCGGCGGCGCCGTCCTCCTTCGTCAATACCGGCAGCATCCACGCCAGCAGCATCGCGGTGCGCGCCGACCACATCCGCAACGGTTTTGACGTGGTCGCGGACTACTACCACCGGACCGCCGAGTTGTCGCTGCCGCCGGCCGCCGTCGACGTAGCGGCTTACGGCACCCACGGCGGTCTTGCGGTGCCGCCGGGCGATTACAGCGGTGCAGCGCTGATGCGCCTGCTGCCGGCGGACCTCGCCAGCAGTGCACCGTTCGCGCTGACGCCCGAGGAGGAAACTGCAGCGCTGCGCAACGCGCTGCTCGCGACCACGCACCGTGGCTGGATATTGCCCGGGCTGAGCTGGGACCCGCTGACCGGGCAATCGCCCGAGGCCCAGCAGCGCACGCTGCTGGCGGCGAACGGCTATGCGTTCGCCGTCGAGCACGGCATTCCGATGGGGTCGGCGCTTGGCGAGGCGCAGCAGTCGCTGCTGAGATCGCCCATCCTCTGGTACGTCGAGCGCGATGGCGCACTACGCCCGTGGATCTATCTGCCGGAGGACTGGCAATCTCAGCTTGCGGTGATTCCGGGCGGTCTGCTTGATGCTGACGTCGGCATCGTCATCGTCGGCCGCACGGTCGACAACACCGGCTTCGTGCTGTCGGACGGAACGCTGTCGGTGACCGCCGACGAACTGCTGAACCGCAAGCGCTCGGCCTATTACTACGAGGAATTCAAGGTCGACGGCGGCACGCTGATCGTCGAAGGCAGCCAGGTACAGGCCGGCGGCTTCATGCAGGCTGCACAGTGGGCGCTCGATGTTGATCGCATCCAGTCGTTGTCAGGCGAGTTCCGTCTGCTCGGCGACGGCGTCGACGACACGCGGCAGCGCAGTGCAGCCTTCGAAGCACAACTGGCCGAGGAACTGGGCAGCCGTTTCGTGCGCGATGTGGCGCGCGACGACCTGCACTACCGCTTCGAGAAGGACTTCGGTTTCAGCGACGTGATGGGCCTGGCGACCAGCTTCCTGGTCGCCTCGATGATAGGTGTGGACGTGTCCACCTTCATCGGCAGCTTCGCTTCGCCCGGCTCAGCCTTCGCGGCGGCCTCCTCGGCGGGCGCGGCCGGTTTCGGCAACACCGTGGCCAGCGCCTTCGTGACGCAGACGATCTCGTCCTCGGTCGGCCAGATGGTGGCCAGCGGTCGCCTCGACATCGGCAACGCGCTGAACAGCGGCCTGGCGGCCGGCCTGAGTGCCGGATCCGCACAATGGACCGGAACGACCTTCAACGATCCCCTGCAGCGCTACGCCGCCCGAGCGCTGACTTCTGGTCTGATCGGCGAGGTGACCGGCAGCAGCTTCGAAGCCGCGCTGCTCTATTCGGCTGTCAATCAGGCCTCCGCCCTGGGGGCAGGCCGGATCGGTGACGGCGTGTTCGGCGAGCATGGCAGCGTCGGCCACCTGCTCGCGCACGGCGCACTGGGCGCACTCGCCGAAGCCGCGCGCGGCGGTGACCCGATGGCCGGCGCACTGGGCGCAATGACCGCGACGCTGATCGAACGTCCGCTCGATGAAGCGCTGGGCCTGAGCGGAACGGCGCAGGGCCATGCGTTGTTGACCGCGTTCAGCATGATGGCCGGCGGTGCCGTCGCCGATGCGGCCGGCGGCGATCCGCTGGCGGGCGCATTCTCCGCGCAGAACGTGACCCTGTTCAACTTCCTGAAGCACCCGGAGCAGGACCGCTACGCCAGTGCGAAGAACGCCTGCGGTGGCGACGCCGCCTGTCTGCAGGCGGTCGACGCCGACTTCGGCCAGCTGTCGCAGGCGAACAAGCGGGTGCTGGCCGAAGCACGTATCGCGTGCGATACGACCGGCTTCTGTACCGACTACTACCGTCTGATGACGGAGGCCATGCCGCTCGGCATGGGTGCGCAGCTTCCCGGCGGCATCGACCCCGAAAACCCCTGGCTCGGCGTCCAGCAGAATGCCGACGCCATCGCCTACAACCTGGCCCTGTTCGACCGCCTGATGGCGCGCCCGCTGTCGGCCGAAGTCGTGCGCCAGGACTTCACGCCCGACCCCGAGGCCTATCAGTTCGCGCCGCAGGGCAGCAGCCACTACGTCGGCGCCAACACCGCCCAGAACATCGACAAGGTCGTCGTGCTGTCCGCGGCCGGTGCATCGCTGCTGCTGCCGGGACCGGAGGACCTGGCCGTGGGTGCGGTGCTGACGACCCAGGCGGGGCAGTTCGTTGCGCGGGTAATCGAGGTTGGCGGGCAGAAGTTGCTGCGCCTGTTCGATGGCGCAATCTCAAATGGAAGCGTCCCTACGCCCGAAACTGGCTTGGCAAAGGCGTCAATCTCCCTTGTATATGACAAGGTTGAGAGGGTATGGAAGACGCCTGCAGGATTAGACTATGGCATCGGCTCCGTTCACGGCAATCGTGTTAAGCATGTGCTGGATCACGCTGTTCCAAATCCCAGCAAACCGAAACACACTGTTTTCAACGTGGAGAGAGACCAGGTGCTGGCATTAGTTGATGAGGCATGGAGGTTGCGAGGGCAGCCGCTCTCGAATGATCCAGGATCGTATGTCGTGTCAATGAATAAGGTTGTGGGGACTACGGGTGAGACAAGGATAAAAATCGTTGTTAGGCCAGGGACAAACAAGTTGATAACTGCCTATCCGATCAAATGAGGCGAGAGTGCCGACCATGCTATGTCCTCGATGTCAGCAGGATGAAGTACTCGAAGTACGCGTCCGTAGGACCGGAACTAGGCTCTATGTGTGTCCAGAGTGCGAGGCGACTTGGCTTTGCGAGGGAAGCATCAGTGAGGATGCGTTTCTCGACTTTGGTACTTATATGGAGGGATTGGGCATGTCGCCGCTATGGGATGAACTCGACTTCCAGAAGCCTCCCCGTTCAGATTAGGTTTGAAGACTAGGTGCATACGTGGCTATTGCGTTCCCTGCCATCACAAATTGAGCCGACTTCACTACTGTCGTCGAGAGCAATGCCATATCTTCATAGCTAAACCCCCTCGGCGCCCGCGTACACGGCAGATCTGTCCCGAACATCAGCGCCTCCGGATTCACCGCATCGATCCGGCGCAGCGCCTCTGCGACGTCGAAGTCACACCGTCCGAATCCCGTCGCCTTCACCTTGATGCCGCGCTCGACCAGCCACAGCAGATCGTCGAAGCCCTCGGCAGTGAGGCCCAGGTGATCGATGGATACCCTGGGCAGTCGCGCGAGCAGGGCGCGCAGGCCGGCGAGGTGGCGGTTGGCGACGTAGAGTTCGACGTGCCAGCCGCACAGTTCATGCACGCGCAGCGCCATGCGTTCGAGCTGGGATACGTCTTCCGAGCCGCCGCGCTGCAGGTTGAAGCGTACGGCGCGCACGCCCTTTGAATCCAGGCCGAGGATGACGTCGTCCGGCGTGTCTGCCGGCAGTTGCGTCACGCCGACGAAGCCGGGGCCGAGGCGGGCGAGGGCGTCGAGCAGATAGGTCTGGTCGAAGCCCTGGAAGCTGCCGGAGACGACGGCGCCGCCGGTGATGCCCAGCGGCCTGGCGCGGGCGAGGTAGTCGTCGACGGTGAAGAAGTCCGGCAGATAGCCCTGGTTCGGGATCAGCGGGAAGCCGGGGGCGATGATGTGCAGGTGGGCGTCGAACAGGCCGCCCTCCACGTCGGGCAGAGCGGCGCTGTCCATGGGCGGTGCCGTCCTACTTGCGTTCGGCGGCCAATGCGCGCAGGCCGGCCGGGTCGAGGATGTCGATCTGGTTGCGGCCGAGCGCGACCAGGCCCTGTTCGGCGAAGCTCTTCAGCAGTCGGCTGACGATTTCGCGCACGCTGCCCAGTTCGTCGGCGAGCTGCTGGTGCGTCGTGTGCAAGGTCTGTCCGTGGCCGAGCAGCAGTGCGGCCAGACGCTGGTCGAGCCGCTGGAAGGCGATGGCTTCGACCAGCTGCATCAGTTCGGCCACGCGCTCGGCGAACAGGCTGAACACGAACTGCCGGAAGGCGGGCTCCGACAGCAGGCGGTCGAACAGCGAAGTCGGCAGCACCAGCAGCCGGGCCGGCGTTTCGGCGACCGCGTGGGCGTTGTAGTCGATGTGGCCGAGCAGGCAGGCGCTCGATATGACGCAGGTTTCGCCGGCATGCACGCGGTACAGCGGCAGCTCGCGGCCGTTGGCCGAGGATTTCGCCACCTTCACCTGCCCTTCGAGCACGAAGGGGAAACCGCCGCAGGGCTGGTGCTCGTCGAAGATGCGGGTGCCGGCCGGCACCTCCATCGCGCGGCCTTCCCTCTCGATCAACGCGCGTGCTTCCGGCGACAGGCCGGCGAGCAGCGGATAGATCGCGGTCAGTGCGTCGGTGTGTCCGTTCATGACAGCGTGGCGATGACGGGTGCGTGATCGGACGGGCGCTCCAGCTTGCGCGGTGCCTTGTCGACCACGCAGGCGGTGCAGCGCGCAGCCAGCGGCGCCGACAGCAGGATGTGGTCGATGCGCAGGCCGAAGTTGCGGCGGAAGGCGCCGGCACGGTAGTCCCACCAGGACCAGCTTTTCTCCGGCTGCTCGAACAGGCGGAAGGCGTCGGTCAGGCCGAGCGCGATCAGGCCGGCGAAGGCGGCGCGTTCCTCCGGCGACACGTGGATGTCATCCTTCCAGTCCGGGTGGGCGTCGCGCGGTTCGGGCGCGATGTTGTAGTCGCCGAGCAGCGCCAGCTGCGGGTGACGGGTCAGTTCGTCGCGCAGCCAGTCGGTCAGCGCGGTGAGCCAGCGCATCTTGTATTCGAACTTTTCCGAGCCGACCGCCTGGCCGTTCGGGAAATAGGTGCACACGATGCGCACGCCATCGACCGTCGCGGCGATGACGCGCTTCTGTTCGTCGTCGAAGCCGGGGATGCCGATCTGCACGTCCTCGGCCGGCCGCTTCGACAGGATCGCCACGCCGTTATAGGTCTTCTGGCCGCTGATGGCGCTGTGATAGCCGGCCGCCTCGAGTTCGGCGCGCGGGTAGTTGGCGTCTTCCGTCTTGGTTTCCTGCAGGCACACCACGTCCGGCTGCTCGGTGGCGAGCCAGTCGGTCAGGTGGGGCAGGCGGACTTTCAGCGAATTGACGTTCCAGCAGGCAATCTTCATCGGTATCGGTGTCGCGGGCAGACGGTGAGCGGGCAAGGCCCCGCAGGGCCGCCGCATTGTCCCATCTGCGCCGGGCACTGAACAGTTGCGGCGGCGCGGACTTCAGCGCGGCGCGGGCGGCTCCGCGGTCTGGCCGGTGCCGTCGGCGGCAGCACCCTCCGGCGCTTCGGGCGCGGTGGTGGCCGGTTTCGGTTGCTGCGGCTTGGCACTGCCCTTGGCCGGGTAGCCGGCGCGGTCGAGCAGGCGGGTCCAGGCGTCGGCGCTGAAGCCCATCAGCTGGTCGGCACCCGCGGCGATGGCCGGCACGCGGGCCTCCTTCACCTTGAAGCGCGTGGCGAAGGCCTGCTTCTGCTCTTCGGTGGTGATGCGCTGTTCGCTGTAGGCGATGCCGCGATTCTTCAGCAGCGCCTGCGCCGACTCGCACAGCGTGTCGCACTCATTGCCGAACCAGACCGTGACCGGCGCATTCTTCATCGCCTCGCGTTCGGCATAGCTCGCGCCCTGCTCGACCACGCTGGGCTGCAGCTTCTTCTCGGTCGCCGCACGCGCGTCAGCGGGCGGTGGTGTGTCCGAGTAGTGAGTGCGGCCCTGGGCGTCCTTCCACTTGTAGGTCTGGGCCAGGACCGGTGCGGCGCACATGGCGCCGGCGATAGTCACGCAGATCAGTCTGCGCAGCGTCATCATCGTCTCCTCAGGCAGCAGCCACCATGCCGCTGTGACGCAGCAGCGCGTCGGGTTTGGGTTCGCGGCCGCGGAAGGCCTTGAACGATTCCAGCGCCGGGCGCGAACCGCCGACGGCGAGGATTTCGTCCCAGAAGCGGCGGCCGGTGGCGGTGTCGAGCACGGTGCCGGCGACGCCGCGCGCCTCCTCGAACGCTTCGAAGGCGTCGGCCGACAGCACTTCGGCCCACTTGTAGCTGTAGTAGCCGGCCGCATAGCCGCCGGCGAAGATGTGGCTGAAGCTGTTGGCGAAACGGTTCCACTCGGGCGGGCGCACCACGGCCACTTCATCGCGCACTTCGCCGAGCAGCTGCAGCAGGGTCTTGTCGCCGCCGGGTACGAAGTCGTGGTGCAGGCGCAGGTCGAACAGCGAGAACTCGATCTGGCGCAGCGTCTGCATGCCGCTCTGGAAGTTCTTGGCGGCGATCATCTTGTCGTACAGCGCGCGCGGCAGCGGCTCGCCGCTGTCGACGTGGGCGGTCATGCCCGAGAGCACATCCCATTCCCAGCAGAAGTTCTCCATGAACTGGCTGGGCAGTTCGACCGCGTCCCACTCGACGCCGTGGATGCCGGACACCGGCAGGTCGTCGACGCGGGTGAGCAGGTGGTGCAGGCCGTGGCCGCTTTCGTGGAACAGCGTGATCACGTCGTCATGGGTGAAGGTGGCGGGCTTGCCACCGACCGGCGACGGGAAGTTGCAGTTCAGGTAGGCGACCGGCGTCTGCACGCCGCCGCTGACCGCGCGACGGGTGATCGCCTCGTCCATCCAGGCGCCGCCGCGCTTGGTTTCGCGCGCGTACAGGTCGAGGTAGAACTGGCCGACCAGTTCTCCGTCGCGTTCGATACGGAAGAAGCGGACGTCCGGGTGCCACACCGGCGCAGTGTCCGGCTTGATCGTGACGCCATAGAGCCCTTCGACCACGCGGAACAGGCCTTCCAGCACCTTGTGCTCAGGGAAGTACTGCTTCACTTCCTGTTCGGAGAAGTCGTAGCGCTGCACGCGCAGCTTTTCCGACACCCAGGTCATGTCCCAGGGCTGCAGTTCGTCGAGACCGAATTCGTTGCGGGCGAAGGCGCGCAGTTCGTCGAGGTCGCGCTGCGCGTGCGGCCGGGCGCGGCCGGCGAGGTCGCGCAGGAAGTCCATCACCTGTTCCGGCGTGTCCGCCATCTTCGGCACCAGCGACAGCTCGGCGAAGCTGGCGAAGCCCAGCATCTTCGATTCTTCGGCGCGCAGCGCCAGGATGCGGGCGATCAGTGGCGTGTTGTCGCGCTCCGCCTCGCCGAACTCGGAGGCGCGGGTGGCGTAGGCGCGGTACATGCGGGCGCGCAGTTCGCGGTTGTCGGCGTACTGCATGACCGGCAGGTAGGACGGCATGTGCAGCGTGAACTTCCAGCCATCGCGCTCGTCGCGCTGGGCGGCTTCGCGCGCCGCCTCGATGCTGTCTTCCGGCAGACCGGCCAGCAGCGCCTCGTCGGTGACGTACTCGGCGAAGGCATTGGTCGCGTCGAGCAGGTTCTCGCTGAACTTCGCCGACAGCGCGGCCAGTTCTTCCTGGATTTCCTTGAAGCGCGGCTTCTGATCTTCGGGCAATTCGGCGCCGGACAGGCGGAAATCGCGCACCTCGTTGTCGAGGATGCGCTGGCGCGCCGGCGACAGCGTCGCGTATTCGGGCGACTCGCGCAGCGCCTTGTACTTGGCGAACAGCGCGAGGTTCTGGCCGAGCGCGCTGTAGAAGCGGGTGATGTCGGGCAGTGTCGCGTTGTAGGCCTCGCGCCACGCCGGCACGTCATTGACGCCGTGCAGATGTCCGACGATGCCCCAGGCGCGGTTCACCTGCTCGCCCATGTCGGTGATCGGCGCCGCGAAGCTGTCCCAGGTGGGGGGCTCGGCGCGCGCAGTCAGGTCGTCGATCAGCGCCTGATAGCGCTTGAGCAGCTCGCCGATGGCCGGTGCGACGTGTTCGGGCTGCACCGCATCGAAGCGGGGCAGGGAGGAAAAATCGAGCAATGGATTCGTGGTCATGGTGTGCGGACTGTTCGGTACGGGTTGACACGTGCGGTGGTCGCGCGCGGATTTCAATGGGGATTCTAGCCCGCTCTGCGCGCCGCTCACTCAAGTTGGGCATTTCCATGCCGAAAGCAGATGCAGAATAAAGCCGCGTCCGGAGACGGGGCGGCAAACACAAGCCCGAGCCATGAACAGACATCGTCCGACGCGAGTTGATTCCCTGCGCGTGCGCGCCTGCGCGCTGGCACTCTGCTGCGCGTCGTCGGTGGCTGCCGCAGATGACGAGAGCGCCGACCTGGCCGGGCTCGCGCTGGAAGATCTGCTGCAGATCAAGGTCACCACCGCCGCCCGCAAGCCGCAGTCGCTGCGCAGCACGCCGGCGGCGGTGTTCGTCATTTCGCGCGAGGACATCGAGCGCTCCGGTGCGGCATCGGTGCCGGAGGCACTGCAGATGGCCCCGGGCGTGCAGGTCGGGCGCATTTCTTCCGGCAGCTGGGCGATTTCGCTGCGCGGGGCCAACAGCCGCTTCGCCGACAAGCTGCAGGTGCTGGTCGACGGCCGCAGTGTCTATACGCCGCTGTTCTCCGGCACCGTGTGGGAAGACCGCGAACTGATGCTGGAGGACGTCGAACGCATCGAAGTGGTGCGTGGGCCCGGCGGCGCGCTGTGGGGCAGCAACGCAATGAATGGCGTGATCAACATCATCACCCGCCGCGCGCAGGACACGCAGGGCACGCTGGTCAGCGCCGCAGCGGGGACGGAACAGCGTGGCTGGCTTGCCGTGCGTCACGGTTTCAGCGTTGGCGACAGTCACAGCGGACGCATCTGGGCCAAGCGCCGCCTGAGCGACGCCAGCGACCGGCCGGATGGTTCGGCCGGCTACGACGACGGACGCAACACCGCCGGCGGTGTGCTCTGGGAAAGCCGGCTCGGCGGCGGCCATACCTTCACGCTGCAGGCCGGGGCGAGCAGCACGCGGCATGGCGAGGAACTCGATCTGACGCGCTATACCTTCGGCGGTGCACCGATACCCGGCCGTTTCGATTCGCAGGAGAACCATCTGCTGATGCGTTATGCCGGCATCGCCGACAGCGGTGCCGACTACTCGCTGCAGGCGTCCTACGCGCATTCGAGCTTTGCCGTCGACAACGCGGTCGGCCCGATCGACGACGCGCGGAATACGCTGGACATCGACTTCCAGCGGCGCGAGCCGCGGGGCGGTCGTCATGACGTGATCTGGGGCGCCAGCTACCGCCATACCTCGGACCAGCTGAACGTGCAGCTGATCGGCGGCTTCATCCAGCCGCCGAGCCGCAGCACTACCTGGACCAGCGTATTCGTGCAGGACGACATCACGCTGCTGCCGGAGCGTCTGCACCTGGTGCTCGGCGCCCGTGTCGAGGAAAGCAATCTGGACAAGCCGGAAGTGCAACCGACCGCACGCCTGATGTTCACGCCGGACGGCCCGCACAGCTTCTGGGCGGCGGCGTCGCGTACCACGCGGCAGCCGTCGCGTGCGCTGCGCGACTTCAACGCCGAACTCGGCCCCTTCCCGCAGCCGCCGCTGGCCGGCGGCTTCCGCATACGCAGCACTGGCGGGGGCCACGACATGCGCAGCGAAACCGCCACCTCGCTGGAGCTGGGTTACCGCTACCGCAGCGGCCCGCTGACCGTGGATGTCGCCGCGTTCGCGACGCGCTACCGTCATCAGGCCGAGTACGTGAATGTGTTCAATGGCGTGGTGGCGATGCCGGATCCCACCCTGCTGGCCGAGTTCGAAGTGCGCGCCAGCGACGACAGTCGCGCACACGGTCTCGAACTGGCGGCGGACTATCGCCCGGTCACCGACTGGTCGCTGCACGGCGCCTACACCTACACCGACTCGACGGCGCTGGACCGCACCTTTCGCGCCGACATTCCGCTGACCAACTTCTTCATCTACTCGGCCGATGCGCGACACCGCCTGTCGCTGCGGTCGCTGTGGAACCTGACGTCGCGGCTGAAGTTCGATGCCTGGCTGCGCCACAGCAGTCGGGTCGAACCAGCGGGGATTCCGTCGTTCTCCGATCTCGACCTGCGTCTGGCGTGGACGCCGCGCAGCGGGCTCGAACTGTCGCTGGTCGGACAGAACCTGCTGCACGCGCGTCGCGTGCATTACGCGGCGGACACGCTGCCGTCCTCTTCACTGGCGATTGAACGCGGCGCCTATGTGAAGGCGGTCTGGTCCTTCTGACATGACGCTCCGCACGCGCACCCGGGCTCGGCGCTGCCTGCGTTGGGTCGGCACCGTCGGCGCACTGCTGTGTGCGCTGGCCGGTCAGGCGCAGCCGCACCTGCCGGAGGAGCAGCTGAAGGCGGCCTTCGTGTTCAACTTCGCCAAGTACATCGAATGGCCGGCCGAGGAGGGCACGCTGGCGCAGATCGTTGCCTGCGTGATCGGCGATGCGAGCGCGATCGGCGACGCGCTGGGCGCCTTCCACGGACGGGCCGTCGCCGGGCGCACCTTCCACGTGAGACGCCATGTGCAGCCCGAGGAGCTCGATCGTTGCCACATCGCGGTGCTGAGCGACAGCAGCGACCGAGGGGTGGTGGCCGCGCTGAAGCACGTGCCGGCGCAGGCGGTGCTGACGGTCAGCGACGCCGACGGCTTCGTCGATGGCGGCGGCATGATAGGCATCGTGCGCAATGGCGACCGGCTGCAGTTCGACATCAATCAGGCGGCGCTGCAGCGGGCCAACCTGAAAGCCAGTTCGCAGCTGCTGAAACTGGCGCGCAACCTTGGAGCGCGGCCCCGATGAAGCTGCCACGCCTGTTCGCCGAGCCGCCCGATCTGCCGCTGCGCGCCCGGTTGCGCCGCGTGCTGCTGCTGTCGCTGGCGACCGGGCTGGTGATCAACTTCGTGCTCACCTCGCTCAACGGCCTGCTCGGCGAACGCGAGCGACTGGTGGATCAGCTCGACGCGACCGCGCGCATCATCGGTGCCAACAGCGCGTCGGCACTCGCCTTCAGCGACCCCGACGCGGCGCGCGGCACCCTGTCCGCGGTGTCCAGCGTGGAGGCCGTGACGCGTGCCTGGATACAGCTGAACGACGGCGTGCCCTTCGCTGCCTTCCCGCCGTCCGCGCCGCCGCCGCTGCCGGGGCAGCAGATCGACGAAATGACGGTGATCGGTGCGCTGTGGTCGCCCCGCCTGCTGTTCGCGCGGCCGCTGGTCGATGACGATCAGCGCCTCGGCGTCATCGTGCTGGAGGCCGATCTGCTGCCGCTGTGGAGCCGGGTTGCCACCACCATGCTGATCAATGGCATCGCCACTGCGCTGTCCTTCCTGCTCGCCTACCGGCTGTCGGCCGGCATGCAGCGGCGGGTGACCGATCCGGTGCAGGCATTGATCGCATCGGCGCGCCGGGTGGTCGACGAGCGTCGCTACGACGTGGCGGTGCCGCGCCTGGCCAATGATGAGATCGGCCAGCTCACCGATCGATTCAACGAAATGCTGCACGAGATCGCGCTGCGCGACGCCGAACTGCGCGGCCATCGCGACCGCCTGGAAAGCGAAGTCGAGGCGCGGACCAGCGAGCTGCGGGTGGCGAAGGAACAGGCCGAGGCGGCAAACGAGGCGAAGAGCCGCTTCCTCGCCAACATGAGCCATGAAATCCGCACGCCGATGAACGGTGTCATCGGCATGGCCGGTCTGCTCGAACGCACCCGCCTCGACGACCGTCAGCGGCGCTATGTCGAAGGTATCGCCGGCTCGGCCGAATCGCTGCTGCGCGTGATCAACGACGTGCTCGACTTCTCCAAGATCGAGGCGGGCAAGCTGACGCTGGAAAAGGTCGTGTTCTTTCCGCGCCAGGTGGTCGAGGATGTGGTCATGCTGTTCGCCGACAGCGCACGGGCACGTGGCATCGAGCTGTCGCTGCGCATCGATCCGGCGCTGCCGCGGGCGCTGATCGGAGATCCGCACCGGTTGCGCCAGGTGCTGGTGAACCTGGTGTCGAACGCGGTGAAGTTCACTGCGAGCGGTGAGGTACTGGTCGATGTGTCGACCACAGGCGCCGACCAGCAGGCACGGCCCGGTCGCGCCGTGCTGCATGTCGATGTGATCGATACCGGCGCCGGCATTCCGGCGGTGGCCGAAGCGGACATCTTCGAGGCCTTCTCGCAGGGCGACAGTTCGACCACCCGCCAGTACGGGGGCACCGGCCTCGGGCTGGCGATCACGCGCGAACTGATCCTGCTGCAGAAGGGGGCCATCGGTTTCTGCAGCGTGCCACGCTACGGCACGCGATTCTGGTTCGTGCTGCCGTTCGACATCGCCGGCGTGCGTTCGTCGTCGCCGCTGCCGCCGAGCACGGTGCGCCGGGTACTCGTCGTCGATCCGGTGCCGCGCGCTGCGCGGACGCTGGCGGACATGCTTGACGAACTGGGCGTCGAGCATGCGCGCTGTGCTGACGCGCACGGTGCGATGGCGGCGCTGATGCATGCGTACTTCTGCGGCCTGCCGTTCGACGCGGTGCTGTGTGCGCAGAAGCTTCCGGACGGCGATGCGCCCACGCTGGCCGGTGTGCTCGCGCAGCGCCTGGCCGAGCCGCCTCTGTTCGTCTGCGTGCAGGGCTTTGCCGACCCCGAGGTCGTCGAACCGCCAATGGCCACGCTGCGCAAACCGGTGCTGCGTGGTGAGCTGCAGTCCGTCCTGGGCGGCGACACGCCACCGCGCCATGTTTCGGCCGATGTCGCTCCATCGGCCGCCGCACCGGATGCGCGGCCGATTTCCGTATTGCTGGTGGATGACCATCCGGTCAATCGCGAGATATCGGTCGAGATGCTGCGCGAACTGGGCTATCGCGTCAGCACCGCGGACAACGGCGTCCAGGCGTGCGAAGCGGTCGAACAGACCGTGTTCGATCTGGTGCTGATGGATTGCCAGATGCCGGTAATGGACGGCTTCCAGGCGACGCGGCGTATCCGCGAATTCGAGCAGGACGCCGGACGGACCCCGGTGCCCATCGTCGCGCTGACGGCCAACGCCTTGCGCGGCGACCGCGAACGTTGCATCGAGGCCGGCATGACCGATTACCTGCCCAAGCCGCTGCCGCTGCGCGAACTGAACAGGATGGTGGTGCGCTACGTCCGCAAGGAGGGCGTGGCCGATGCGACGCCGATGGCGGGCGCGATGGCGGCGACCCTGATCGACGAAGTACAGTTGTTCAGCGTGCCCGGCATGCGCAGCAATGGTTCGGGGCTGATGACACGCATGACTGCGTTGTTCCGTCGCGAGTCGTCGATCAGTCTCGCGGCGATGCAGGCGGCCGCGGCGAGCGGCGACGCGCCGGCGCTGCGGGCGGCAGCGCATCGGCTCAAGAGCTCGAGCGGTGCGCTCGGGGCCCGCCTGGTCTATGAGAGGGCGCGCGAGATCGAGAACGCAGCCCGTACCGGCCGCGTCGACTTCGACGACGTGGCACAGCGCACATTCGAGCAGATTCTGCTGCAGACATGCAGCGCTCTGGAATATTTGATGACGACACAGGGCGCTGCATGCGCGCCGGATGCGACGGGAGCCGACGGTGATATTGCTGGTCGATGACGATGTGATGGTCCGCCTGATGGCGGCAGAGGCGCTGATCGCCTCGGGGTTCGAGGTGATGGAGGCCGCGGACGGCGAACAGGCGCTCGACCTGTTTGACCGCCACGAGTTCTCGCTGGTGCTGCTCGACGTGAGTCTGGGCGGCATCGACGGCTTCGAGGTGTGCCGACAGATGCGCGAGCGGCCGCACGGGCGTTCGCTGCCCATCATCATGCTCACCGGCATGGACGACACGCACTCGATCGACAGCGCCTACTCGCTGGGCGCCACCGATTTCGTCACCAAGCCCCTGAACTGGACCCTGCTCGTCTATCGTGTGCGCTACGCATTGCGTGCGGCTCACACCGTCGCCGACCTCGAAACGTCGGAGCGCCGGCTGGCGGTTGCCCAGCGCGTCGCCAGACTGGGCGGCTGGCTGTGGCATGTCGACGAGGATCGCTGCGAGCGCAGCAAGATCTGCCTCGACCTGTGGGGCGACACGCCCAGTTCGCTGCACGAGGAGCCCTTCGGTCTGCTGTCGCGCGTGCTCAGCCCGGACCGTCAGCATCTGCGCGAGGCGATGGAGCGCGCCCGCGAAGGCGAGGCCTACCAGATGAGTTTCCGCGTGCAGCGCGACGAGGGCACCGTGGTGACGCTGTACGAGCAGGCGCTGCCGGTGCGCGACGAATTCGGCCGCGTGGTGCGCATCGAGGGCGTCACGCAGGACGTGACCGAGCGCGAGCAGGCGCAGCGACGCATCCGCTTCCTCGCCTACCACGACAGCCTGACCGGTCTGGCCAATCGCCAGATGTTCCGTGAAATGCTGGACCACACACTGGCGCGCTCGCAGCGCACCGGCTCGCGCTGCGCGCTGCTCTATCTCGATCTGGATCGCCTGAAGCGCATCAACGACAGCTATGGTCACACGCTGGGCGACCAGATACTGCGCGAGGTGGCGAGCCGGCTGCTCGCGTCCATCCGCTCCGCCGATCTGGTGGCGCACGACGATTCGCTGCACGAGGAAGTGGTGGCGCGGCTGGGCGGCGACGAATTCACCGTGCTGCTGACCGATCTGTCGCGCGCCGAGGACGCCGCTCGCGTGGCGGCGCGCATCTGCGCCGAACTGGGGCGACCGCTGCAGGTGGCCCACGTCGAACTGGTGGTGACCGCGTCGATCGGCATCGCCATCTTCCCGGACAACGGCGCCGATCCGGAAACGCTGCTGCGTCACGCCGACATGGCGATGTACGCGGCCAAGCAGCGCGGACGCAACACCTACGAGTTCTTCACCGAAGCGATGCAACAGCAGGCGGTCGAACGGCTGTCGCTGGAGCAGGATCTGGCGCGTGCACTGGAGAGCGGTCAGTTCTCGCTGCATTACCAGCCGCAGGTCGACGCCGGCAGCGGCCGCATCGTGTCGGCCGAGGCACTGCTGCGTTGGCAACATCCGCAACGCGGCATGGTGTCGCCGGTGCAGTTCATTCCGGTGGCCGAGGAAACCGGCCTCATCGTGCCGCTCGGCGAGTGGGTGGTACTGACCGCCTGCCGCCAGATGGCGGAATGGCGTCAGGCCGGGTTGCCGGTGGTGCCGGTCGCGGTGAATCTGTCGGCGCACAACTTCCGCTCGGATTCGCTGCTCACGTCGATCGCGCACGCGCTGGAATCGACCGGCCTGCCGTCGAGCTATCTGCACGTCGAGTTGACCGAGAGCGCCGTGATGCAGGAGCCCGCGGCGGCGATGAAGACGCTGGGCGCGCTGAAGGCGATCGGTCTGAAGCTATCGATCGACGACTTCGGCACCGGCTATTCGTCGCTGTCCACGCTGAAGCAGTTCCCGATCGACCTGCTGAAGATCGACCGCAGCTTCGTCCGCGATCTGCCGGAAGACGGCAGCAGCGCGTCCATCGTCGAAGCCATTCTGGCGCTGGCGAATGCGCTCGGTCTGGGCGTCGTGGCGGAAGGGGTCGAAACGACTGCACAGCGAGACTTCCTGTGCAGCCGTCGTTGCGGCCTGATGCAGGGCTACCTGTTCTCGAAGCCGCTGCCGGCCGAGGGATTCGCCCAGCTGCTCGGGGCGGTGCCGCGCTACGCCTGAGCGGCACCGGTCAGGTTCAGCCCTTGCTGCCAGCCAGCACCATGTCTTCCTCGATCAGGACGTTGTTGCCATCCGGCACCACGGTGTCCACGCGGTAGATGCCACCGGGCACGGCGTCGGACAGCACGAAGATATAGGTCTTGCCGAGGTACTTCGGAAATTTCTGCTTGTTCGGATCGTCGCGGTAAGGCGTGATGCGATATTCCTTCGCGTCCACCGTCTTGCCGCCGAAGCTCACCTTGACCGGCGTGGCCTTCGGTCCTTCGGCCAGTGCCAGGCGAATGCGCTTGCGGAAGTAGTTCGACTTGCCGCCGGTCAGCCGTTCCATTTCACGGATGTCGCGTTCGAGGAAGCACATCAGGGCCGGGTTGCTCTGCGCGGCATCGATCTCCGGGATTTCGGTCTTGCGGACGCCGCTCAGACAGCTGGTGCTCACCTTGCGGGTGCCTTTTTCCTCGCTGACGCGCACTTCGACCGTGTCCTGAAACGCGGCCTCCTGGCTGCCGCTGCGCTTGAACGAATAGCTGAGCGTGGCCGGGGCCTTCACGGCCGACATCTGGTCGTTCATGAACAACTGCTTCTCGGCTTCGGTGATTTCCTGGCTCGGCTCTGCGTGAGCGATGCCGATCGATGCGAACAGCGCGAACAGCAGGGCGGGAAGGGTGGGGCGGAACTTCATGGTGACTCCTCGTGATTGCCGGGTCTGTGCCCGTTCTGGGGTGAATTCAGCACATCGTTGACGCGCCACCGGCGCAGGCGTTGACGCGCGCGTCGAGGGCTTCGACGGCGGTCGGCGCGATGCGCTCGAGGCGGGCGCGCGCACTGGCAAAGGCGGCCTGATCATTCGTCCGGTACTGCGCCACTGCCAGGTCGCTGATGAAAACGGGGTTGTTGCTTTCGAGTGCGTCGGCGCGTGCAAAGGCGGCTGTCGCGTCGATGCCGCGCCCGGCCTGTGCGCGGCCGAGCGCGTGCCAGGCGGAGGCATTGCGCTGATCGCCGGCGATCCAGTCACGCGCGAGGCGTTCCAGGTCGGCCCAACGACCTTCCGCTTCGAGGCGCAGCGTCTGCAGGAAGGCGGGCAGCGCCGGCTCCGGAGCGTCCCAGAACGGGCGGCCGTCGAGCGGTGCGACCTCCGGGCCGGGCGGCAACTTCAGCGCCTCGGCGATCCAGGCGACCGGTACGGAGAACTGATTGTCGGTGCCGGCGCGGAACTTGAACGTCATCAGGCCCACGAGGCGGCCGTCGCGGTCGAACATGCCACCGCCACTGGCGCCCGAGGTAAAAGGGGTGGTGCTCTGGATCACCTGCGCACCGTCGTGTGCATGTAGACGCAATACCGTTCCGTTGCTGACGCGTGGCGCCGCGCCGAGGATGTAGCCGAGTGCCACCAGCTCCTCGCCCGGCTTGAGCGGCGTGTCACGCAGCGGTACCGGTGGCACCTGTGCAGCACCCGGCACCTCGAGCAGGCACAGGTCGCGCGCGACCATCGCCCGCTGGCTGCTCACCTGCATGCGCTCGCCGTTGGACACCACACGCAGCGTGCTTGCTCTGGCAGTGACGTGACAGGCGGTGGCGATGACGCCCGGTGCCACCGCCACGCCGGTGCCGACACCCACGTTGCCGCGGGCATCGGACGCTTCCACCTTCAGCACGCTGGGGCGCAGGCTGATCAGCGCCGCGATGTCCCGCTCGCCCAACGCGCTCGCCAACGACGGCAAGGCGGTGAGCAGCAGGGTCGCGGTCAGGCGGAAGTACGTCGACACGACCCGGGTCTCAGCGATCTGCCGCGGTGTGGCTGGCCTGCGATTCGTCGATCAGCGGCACACCGTAGGAGGTCAGGATGGCCTGGATGCCCGGCAGGTTGCGCTGGACGGACTCCTCGATCTTGTTCTTCCAGTCCTTCTCGCCGTAACGCACCGCCATCGTGATCGCGTAGTCGAACTTGACGTTGTTTTCCGGCGGAAAGCCGACGGTGACCAGGTCAGTGGCGCCGGAATTCTTCGCGAAGTAGCCGGCGATCGGACCCCAGGCCATCGCGACGTCAAGCTTGTCAGCGACCAGATCCTTCTCGACGATTTCGCCCGGGTAGGCGCCCGGATCGCCGGACTGGCGCTGGTACGAAATGGCCTGGTCGAACAGCTTGTTGCGCAGCAGCCAGTCCACCGGCGGCGTCTGCGAGAACACGCCGAACTTCAGCTTGGACAGTTTTTCAGGCGGCAGCTTGAGCAGGTCGTCCGGCACCTTCACGTCGTCCAGACCGCGCCCCTTCTTGAACACCATCGCGTAGGTCGAGCGGTAGTAGGGCTTGATCGTGGCGCCCATGTCGAAACCGACCGGGACACCGACGATGAGGTCGCACTTGTACTTGCCCGGAATCTTCTCGTGCTTGGCGCGCAGCGTCATGCGCACGAAGCCCATGCGGTGCGGGAAGAAGGCGTATTCGAGGCTGTAGCCGAGATCCTTGGCCAGAAGCTCGGCAATCTTGTTTTCGTAACCTTCGCCCTTGTCGTTCGACAACGGCAGATTGTTCGGGTCGGCGCAGACACGCAGCACCTTGTCGTCGCCGGTTTCGGCAGAAGCGAGCGGCGCGGCGAGTGCGGTGGCGGCAGCCAGGGCGAGGGCAGCGGACAGTCGATACTTCATCTTGGGGTCTCTCCTCCGTGTCTATATGGCGTGATGTCTTTTTTATCGAAGGGGTGGCGGGCGCCAAACCTTCAAGGTGACAGTCTGACATCGACCGAGGGGATTTTGTTTTGTGAATTCCGGTGATTTGTTCCACGCGCGCGATGCGCGGGGCGCCTTCACGATCGGTGGCAGCAGGGCGGATGCGCTCGGTCCAGGCGCCATCCGGGCAAAAAAACTGGCACCTGCGTTGCCGCGAGGTGCCAGTTCAGGATCAGACGGGAGAGCGCCTCAGACGCCCTCCTTGTGCTGTGCCGGATTACGGCAGTGCGAACACCGTCATCACGCCACCCAGTTCGGTGTAGCTCGCCAGTTCGGCGTAGCCACCCACGGCGCCCAGACCATCGGTCGGCTTCTCGAGACCGGCTGCCAGACCGATACCGGCCCAGCCACCAATGCCCGACAGGATGCCGATGTACTGCTTGCCCTTGTATTCCCAGGTGTTGACGTTGCCGATGATGCCGGACGGCGTCTTGAACTTGAACAGTTCCTTGTTGATGTCGTCAGCATCGACGCACTTGAGGTAGCCCTCGAGCGTGCCGTAGCAGGCGATGCCACCGGCCGTGACCAGGGCGCCCGACCACACCGAGAACTTCTCCGGCTTGGACTGGACGATCTTGCCCTTGCCAGCGTCCCAGGTGATGAAGTTGCCCATGCCGCCGTGGCTGCCCGGGGCCGGGAACATCGACAGGGTGGCGCCGACGTACGGCTGGCCAGCGGTGTACTCAACGCGGAACGGCTCGTAGTCCATGCAGACGTGGTTGGTCGGCACGTAGAACAGGCCATTCTTCGGGCTGAACGCAGCGGGTTGCTGGTCCTTGGTACCCAGAGCTGCCGGGCAGACGCCCTTCGTGTTCACGTCTTCACCGTTCTGACGGGTGGAGTACTTGGCCACGACTTGCGGACGGCCGGTGTTCATGTCGACGTGGGTCGCCCAGTTCACCTTCGGATCGTACTTCTCGGCCACCAGCAGTTCGCCGGACACGCGGTCCATCGTGTAGGCGAAGCCGTTACGGTCGAAGTGGACCGCAACCTTGCGCTTCTTGCCCTTGACATCGACGTCAGCCAGGATGACTTCGTTGATGCCGTCAAAGTCCCACTCGTCGTGCGGGGTCATCTGGTAAACCCAGCGTGCCTTGCCGGTATCGACATCACGGGCCCACAGGGTCATCGACCACTTGTTGTCACCCGGGCGCTGCGACGGGTTCCAGGTGGAGGGGTTGCCCGAACCGTAGTACATCAGGTTCTCTTGCGGGTCGTACGAGTACCAGCCCCAGGTCGTGCCGCCACCGATCTTCCACTGGTCGCCCTGCCAGGTCTTCAGGGACGAATCCTTGCCCACCGGCGCCATCTTGCCGTTGGTCCAGGTCATGGTCTTTTCCGGGTCCATCAGCATTTCTGCGTCGGGGCCGGTCGAGTAGCCCTTCCACACCTGCTTGCCGGTGTTGATGTCGTAGGCAGCGACGTAGCCGCGGATACCGAATTCACCGCCGGAGATACCGGTGATGACCTTATCCTTGAACACGTGCGGGGCGTTGGTGTTGGTGCCACCAACCTTCGGGTCGCCGTTCTTGACTTCCCACAGCTTCTTGCCGGTCTTGGCGTCGAGCGCGACCAGCATGGTGTCTGCCTGCTGCAGGAACACCTTGCCTTCGGCGTAGGCGAGACCACGGTTAACCGTGTCGCAGCACATCACCGGGATCACGGACGGATCCTGCTTCGGCTCATACTTCCACTTGATCTTCTGGGTTTCCAGATCGATTGCGAAAACCTTGTTGGGGAAGGGGGAGTGCACGAACAGGGTGTCGCCGATCACCAGCGGGCCGCCTTCGTGACCGCGCAGAACGCCGGTCGAGAAGGTCCAGGCCACCTTCATGTTCTTGACGTTGCTCTTATTGATCTGGTTCAGCGTGCTGTAACGCTGGTTCTCGAAGTTGCCAGCTTGCATTGCCCAGTTTTTCGGGTCTTTGATCAGCTTGGCGACGTCAGCGTTAGCGAGCGCAGTGCCCGGGATGGCCAGTGCGGCGACCCACAGGGGCAGTTGTTTCATCTTGCTAGACATAGGCTCCTCCTCATTGCTACCAAAATGTGACCGGACCCCATGTCGAAGGCTCCGGCCGCTGTTGCCCTGCGACGCCCATAAGTGCCCCCGGGCGTCGAGGTAATGAAGATATAGCACACGATTTTTGAACAGCGGGAAGTTTTCCCCGCAAGATCTTAAAATTTTAAACTTGACGAAGATTGATGAACGTGCTCCCTGGCTTCCAAATTGCGTTTGGTCGGGATGATTGCCCTCGCTTGTGGCGCGCTGCAACATGGAAAAAATCGCTGGATGTTGCAGCGCGCAACAGCGCCGCCGACACTGTGTCACGCCGGAACGTTCCGGAACGGAACACTTGGTGTTGCTTAAAAATGAGGCAGTCTGGACGAAAAAAAACGGCACTTCGCGGATAAGCGAAGTGCCGCTCGATCACCGGCCGCTCGGGCCGGTTGTCCAGGACAGACAGCGGATCAGGGCAGTGCGAACACCGTCATGACGCCACCCAGCTCGGTGTAGTTGGCCAGTTCGGCGTAGCCGCCGACGGCGCCCAGACCGTCGGTGGATTTCTCCAGGCCGGCTGCCAGACCGATACCGGCCCAGCCACCGATACCCGACAGGATGCCGATGTACTGCTTGCCCTTGAATTCCCAGGTCGTCACGTTGCCGATGATGCCGGACGGGGTCTTGAACTTGTACAGTTCCTTCGTGATGTCGTCGGCGTCGACGCACTTGAGGTAGCCCTCGAGCGTGCCGTAGCAGGCGATGCCACCGGCCGTGACCAGGGTGCCCGACCACACCGAGAACTTCTCCGGCTTGGACTGGACGATCTTGCCCTTGCCGGCGTCCCAGGTAATGAAGTTACCCATGCCGCCGTGGCTGCCCGGGGCCGGGTACATCGACAGCGTCGCGCCGACGTAGGGCTGGCCCGCGGTGTATTCGACGCGGAACGGCTCGTAGTCCATGCAGACGTGGTTGGTCGGGACGTAGAACAGACCGTTCTTCGGGTTGAACGACGCCGGCTGCTGGTCCTTCGTGCCGAGTGCGGCCGGGCAGATGCCCTTGCTGTTCACGTCCTCGCCGTTCAGGCGGGTCGAGTACTTGGCAACCACCTGCGGGCGGCCGGTCACCATGTCCACGTGGGTGGCCCAGTTCACCTTGGGGTCGAACTTCTCGGCCACCAGCAGTTCGCCGGTCACGCGATCCAGCGTGTAGGCAAAGCCGTTGCGGTCGAAGTGGACGGCAACCTTGCGCTTCTTGCCCTTGACGTCGATGTCGGCAAGGATGACCTCGTTCACACCGTCAAAGTCCCACTCGTCGTGCGGGGTCATCTGGTAAACCCAGCGCACCTTGCCGGTGTCGACGTCACGCGCCCACAGGGTCATCGACCACTTGTTGTCGCCCGGACGCTGCGACGGGTTCCAGGTCGACGGGTTGCCGGTGCCGTAATACATCAGGTTTTCCTGCGGGTCGTACGAGTACCAGCCCCAGGTCGAACCGCCGCCGATCTTCCACTGGTCGCCCTGCCAGGTCTTCAGCGACGAATCCTTGCCTACCGGCGCCATCTTGCCGTTGGTCCAGGTCATCGACTTTTCCGGGTCCATCAGCATTTCTGCGTCGGGGCCGGTCGAGTAGCCCTTCCACACCATCTTGCCGGTGTTCAGGTCGTAGGCGGTCACACGGCCGCGCACGCCGAACTCGCCGCCGGAAATGCCGGTGATCACCTTGTCCTTGAACACGTGCGGAGCCTGGGTGTTCGTCTCGCCGATCTTCGGATCGCCGTTCTTCACGTCCCACAGCTTCTTGCCGGTCTTGGCGTCGAGCGCGACCAGCACGGTGTCGGCCTGCTGCAGCAGGATCTTGCCTTCGGCGTAGGCGAGACCACGGTTAACCGTGTCGCAGCACATGACCGGAATCACCGACGGGTCCTGCTTGGGCTCGTACTTCCAAACGATCTTCTGGGTTTCCAGATCGATCGCGAACACCTTGTTGGGGAAGGGCGAGTGCACGAACAGCATGCCGCCGATCACCAGCGGGCCGCCCTCGTGGCCGCGCAGCACACCGGTCGAGAAGGTCCACGCCACCTTCAGATCCTTGACGTTCTTCTTGTTGATCTGGTTCAGCGTGCTGTAGCGCTGGTTCTCGAAGTTGCCGGCCTGCATGGCCCAGTTCTTCGGATCCTTGATCAGTTTCGCCAGATCGGCGTTGGCCATCGCTGCGCCCGGAACGGCGAGCGCGGCGAGCCACAGGGGCAGTTGTTTCATCTTCACGGACATGGGGTGTTTCTCCTCGTTGCTTTCCCAATGGCCCACGCCTGAACGGCCCGGACCGGCGGCCCCCGCCGGAGCCCATAAGTGGCTCTCTGTTGACGGGTTATGGACTTATACATCGCAGAATGCAACGACGGGATGGAATCCCCCGAGCAAGAGCCTGGATGCCCCGATGTCGGGACAGATTCACGGTCAAAACGGGGATATATCCCGGATTCAAGGGGTTGGCGGAGGCGTCCGTGCCGCTGTCATTCGAGCGGGACGCCGACCGGAATCCGGGGTGTGGCGATATGCAACGTCTGCCGGCAGACGCGGGCCGGAGCGCCGGCTCAGCGCCGGAAACGGTCCGGGCGGAAACCCCAGGCGAGGCTGAGCACGCCGAGCAGCGCCGGCAGCCAGCCCAGACGGGTCGGCACCGACTGCGTGCGACCGAGTTCGGGATCGGTCAGCGCGGCCGCCAGTCCGTCGGCGTCGGCCAGCGTGTGGTAAGCCATGCCGGTCTGCGACGCCAGTTCGCGCAGGTGCGGCGACTTCAGACTGGACAGATGCTCGGTGCCGGCGACCACCGCCTGCTGTGCCACGGCCTGACCGGACTCGTCCACCATCGCCTCGCCATTGGCGCTCGAGCCGGTACGCCCGCGCGTCGCCGTGTCGGTCTGCGACACCTCGTCGGCACGCCAGTAGCCGAGCGGGCGGCCGTCCGGATCGAACTTCGGGATCGGGCTCAGTGCACTGCCACCGGTGCCGACGATGAGCCCCTTGACCGCGCCCGGTTCGCCGTCGAAGGAGGGGCGTATCTTCGGGTGCAGCGGCGGCGCCTCGTGACCGTCGGTGACGAACACCAGCGACGGCTTCTGTTCCAGATCCTTCAGCGCACGGATCGATGAGAACAGGCCTTTCGACACCTCGCTGGCGCCGGCCCAGGACATCTGCCCGTCGATGCTGGACAGCGTCGCCAGCAGTTCGTGATAGTTGCTGCACACCTCGACCGGCGTCATCAGCGCCAGCAGCCGGTACTCCGAGAACACGCCCCAGCCGATGCGCGAACCGCAGGGCAGGGCGCGCAGCGACTCGGCCAGGCTGTGCTTGGCATAGGTCAGGCGGTCGACCGGCTTGCCGTCCAGCTCGTAGTCGCGCGTGTTCATGCTCTGCGTGATGTCCAGCACCACCATGTGCGTGTAGCTGCGACCCGGCAGCGACACCGGCGGCAGCACGGCGGCGAGCCCGAACAGCAGCACCGCCACCGTCAGCGGCCGCGCCTGCGGGCTGCGCGCACGCGCCAGCAGTTGTCGCGTCGTCGCGATCATGGCAGGCCCAGCGTGAAGGCTTTCATCGTCGTCACCGCCCGCTCGCTGTTCTGCGGCAGCGGCGGGCCTTCCTCGATCGCGCTTTCGCGCTCGGGTGCCAGGCGCAGTGCCCGTTCGAGGTTGTACTTGGCGTCCCAGTGCTGCGGGTTCAGACGCAGCAGCTCGCGGTAGCTCGACTTCGCCAGCTCGGCCAGCGGCAGCGACTTGCCTATGCTTTCCGGCCCGAACTGCAATGCTTCACGCAGATGCAGGTTGCCGAGGTTGTACAGCACCGACTGCAGCAACGCGCCGTCGGTGCTGCGCGACAGATCCTTGTAGGCGCGCACCGCGCCCTCGTAGTCGTTGCGCGCCGCCAGCGACAGCGCGCGCGCGAACTCGGCCTGCGGGGTGTCCTGAGTCGCGGCAGCATCGATGCCGCTATCGACCAGACGATTGAAATCGCGGGCCTTGGACAGGCGGTAGCCCTCCCAGGCCGCCACCGCGACGCTGACCGCGATGCCCGCGGCGAGCAGGGACGCGACACTGCGCAACTTCATGACTGCAACTCCTCTTTCCATGCCGGCCGCGTGATCAGACGGCAGGCCAGTGCGATCGCGCCGGCGAGCAGAGCCAGCGCGAAGCACCAGCCCGAAAAATCGCGCCGCGGAATGCGTTCGACGTAGTCGAGCGGCAGGTTCTGCTGACGATCGACCTCGGCCACCGCCTGCTTGACCGCCTCCGGGTCTTCGGCCTCGAACGCCTCGTAGGGCACGCCGGTCGATTTCAGGAACTTGTGCAATGCCGCCTCCGGCACGTTGCCGTCGTTCTCGTCCGCGTTCAGGCCCAGGCTCAGCGCCGAGCGGATAAACACCCAGTAGACGGCGACGCGGTTGCGTTCGAAGGCGCGGCGGATCTTGCCGCGCATTTCGTCGTCGATCTGCGCTGCGCCGTCCGACACCAGCAGCAGGATGCGGCTGCCGGAATAGGCGCGGCGGTCGAACTGTTCGGCGCCGGCCAGCAAGGCGCGGCCGATGTCGGTCTCCGACAGACCGCGGCCGATGCCGCCGGCCTCGATGCCGGCCTGCACCACGTCGCCGTGCTGGGTGAAGGGCACGACCAGCATCGGCGACGAGCTGAACAGCAGCAGCGAGTAGCGATCCTCGGGGCGTCGTGCCGCGAACTCCGCGAGCAGGCGACGCGCCACCTTGCCCTTGGCCTCCGCCGTGGTGTCGATCGACGGTTGCCGGCCCTTGGGCAGCAGCGGTTCGTCCATGCTGCGGCTGCGGTCGAGCACGATGACGATTTCGGCGCCGCGGCCGGTGCGCTGCTGTTCGGTTGCCGGCTGGGCCAGCCCGGCCAGGCCGAGCACCGCCGCCACGATGGCGAGCGCAGCGGCGATGCGACCGCCGCGCAGCACGGCATTACCCAGCGCATCGCGCGGCAGCCAGTCTATGCAGCCGTAATCGAGCGAATGGCGTCGCCGCGGCCACAGCGGCAGCAGCGCCAGCGGCAGCGCGAGCAGCCACAGCGGCGCGGTCAGTTCGAGCGCACCGGGCCACAGGTTCAGGACCAGATCGTTCATGCCAGCGCGCTGCGTTCCAGTTTCGCCGCCTGCGCACACAGCGTGCGCGGCTCCACGCCGTCGACCGCACGGTCGGCGAAGAAGCGTGTCTGCGAAGCCTCGAAGAAGCGGCGCAGGTCGGCTTCCAGCGGGGCCAACCACGGCGCGCGGGCGAGCAGCAGCGGCAGGTTGTGATCGCGCACCACCTGGCCGGCGGTGTCGTCGAGCGCGCGGTGCAGCCGGCGCCAGACCTCGATCGAACCGGCATCCAGCCGCGCGATGTCGCGCTGGGCACGCGAGAACGGCAGGCGCCGCCGCGCGTTGAACTGGCGCAGCAGGGCCAGGGCGGCCCACAGCGCCACCAGCAGCGCGCCCGCATACAGCGCGGCGTGCAGCCCGCGTTCGTAGGGCGCGGTGTCGATGTGCGGCGCCGGGTCGTCCGGTCGCATCTCTTCCAGTCCGGCGCGCGCCAGCACCACATTGGGCGTGAGCGGCGCCACCGTCAGCGGCATCGGCGTGGTCTGCAGGCGGCGACCCGATACCGCGGTTTCGATGTCGAGCGCGGGCAGTTCGATCGCGCGCAGCTCTTCCGGCACGTTGATGATCTGGTAGTCCAGCACCAGCCAGCGGCGGCCGGCCGCGTCGCGCTCGATACGTGCGTCGCGGCGCTCGAACCAGTTGCCGGTGCGCTCCAGCGGCGGCAGCGCGCCCAGTTCGAGCGGTTTGCCGTCGTATTCCAGCACCACCCGCTGCGTCACGATGTCACCGATGACGTAACCGAAGGGGCGCAGCGGATCGACCTCAGGATTGACGGCCGAGATCGCGGGCGCAGCCGGTGCGGCCACGTCGGCCGCCGGTTCGGCCGGCGCTGCAGCGGGCTCGGCGGGGGCCGCAGCCGGGTCCGGCGGCGGCGGAATGACGTAGCCGGTGGGCTGCGGCGGCGTGTCCGGAGCAGCCGCTGCATCGGTACCGGCGGCAGGTGCCGGCGGTGTTGTGTCCTGCGCCTGGGTGGCGCCACAGCAGATCAGGGCCAGCGCCGCACAGGCGCTCAGCAGGCGCAGTCTCCAGAAGGAAGGCATGTCAGACGGCCTCGAAGAAATAGCGTGACAGCGCGTCCGCGTCGAAGCGGCCGGTCATGTAGAAGGGGCGGACACCGCGCGACGAGAACAGTTTTTCGAGCGCCTCGCGCCGCTCGGCGAAAGCGTCCTCCCAGCGGCGGCGTATCTGCGGCCGCAGCCACAGGCCGCGGCGGCGTCCGCTCTCGATGTCGCGCAGCGCGAGCAGACCTTCGCCCTCCGGCGCCTTCGGCTCGACCTCGTCCCAGATCACCATCGGCACGACGTAGGCGTGCGACAGCAGGTCGAGTGCGGCCGAAGTCTGTTCCAGTGGCGCGTGGAAATCGGAAGCGAGGAAGACCAGCGCCTGCTTGCCGGCGATGCGCGAACAGGCCTGGAAGATGCCGGCGGTCGAGGGCTGGTCGGCGCGGGCGCGGGCCAGCGATTCGGCCATCATGACGCCGGCGCCGCGCGAATGCATCGGCGCCAGCATCAGGTCGGTACGCTCGCTCGCGTCGTAGGCCAGCATGCCCAGCGCGTCGCCGGTGCGGAACACCGAGTCGCCGAGCGACAGCGCGAATTCCGACATCCGCTGGATCTTGCTCGCCGCCGAGCCGAAAGCCATCGATGCCGACACGTCGGCCAGCAGATAGACCGGAATGCCAGCGCGCTGCCGGTTCACCCGCACCAGCCAGCGCCCTTCCGGGTCGCGGATGCTGGCGCGCAGGTCGAGCCGTCGCGGGTCCGGCCGGTCGAACAGCGTCTGGTGGGCGATGAATTCCTGGCCGCTGCCGGTGGTCGAGCTGCGGTGCGCGCCCGGGCGCTGGCCGCCGACCCGCATCGGCATGCGGTAGTGAAAGTCGCGCTGGAAACTCATGGCGGCGGCGTGACTCAGGGCGTGGCGACCCGCTCCAGCATCTGCGCGATCAGCGCATCGGCCAGTTCGGCGCGGCGCAGTTCGTACACCGGGGTGAAGAAGACGCGATGCACCAGCGTCGACGGCAGCACGGCGCGGATGTCTTCCGGCGTCAGGTAGTCGCGTCCGCTGAACCAGGCGACCACGCGCGCGGCGCGCATCAGCATGCCCATGCCGCGCGGGCTGGCTCCGGCCAGGATCAGCCGCGACATATCCACGCCTTCGATCTGCAGGCCGTACTTCACCGGGTCGCTGGTGGCCGCCCAGATGTCCATCGCGTAGCGCTGCAGCGCGTCGGAGGCGGTCACCGCCCGCTGGATGGCGGCGCCTATCGTGTTCATCTGCATCCAGTCGACCACGCCCGGCGTCACCGTGTCGATCAGCGCGTCGGTGTCGTGGAAGCGCGGATCGAACACCAGTGCGCGCCGGGTGTCGTCGTCCGACGGCGTCAGCATGCGCAGTTCGAACATGAAGCGGTCGCGTGCCGCGGAGGCCAGCTCGAAGGTTTCTTCCTTCTCGACGCGGTTGCGGTCGGCGAAAACCGTCATGTGCGGAAAGCTGTACTCGCGGTTGAAGGCGGACAGCGTGCGCTCGGCCATCGCGCGCAGCAGCAGCGACTGCACCTGCGGGCGGGCGCGGTTGATCTCGTTGAAGAAGAAGGTGGTCAGGCGTTCGCCGTGACGCAGCAGCGGACCGGGCTCGATGCGCGGCTTGCCCTCGCTATCTACATAGGTGTGATAGACGAGGTCGTTCGGCATCAGGTCGACCGTACCCTCGACGCGCTCGAAGTCGCCGCCGATGGCGCGGGCGAAGGCGCGCAGCACAGTGGTCTTGCCGACGCCGACGTCACCTTCGAGCAGCACGTGGCCGCGGGCGAACAGCGCAACGTTGATCAACCGGAGCGTGTCGTCCTGCCCGACCACTGCGCGACGCACTTCCTCTTCCACGCGCAGCGCGAGGCCACGCCAGTCCTGCAAGGCTTCCTGAGAGAGCATTAGCGGAGATTCCTGCTCGATTTATGGGTACGGGAAACGCGACGCACGATACAAGGTTTGTGTCCCGTCTGCATGCTGCAGCGCGAGGCATCTGTCTCATCGGATGAACCTCGTGGAAAGTGCCCGGTCGATCAGGACCGGGACACCAACGACAGGGGGAGAACGATGAATGCCGTGCCCACGGAGACCGCGATTCTTGGAGGAGGTTGCTTCTGGTGCCTTGAAGCCGTTTTCAACCGGGTCGAGGGGGTGATACGGGTCGAGCCGGGGTATGCCGGCGGCCACGTCGACAACCCGACCTACGACCAGGTCTGCGCCGGCCAGACCGGGCACGCCGAGGTGCTGCGCATCACCTTCGACGCCTCGCTGACCACTTTCGACGCGCTGCTCGACGTGTTCTTCGCGCTGCACGACCCGACCACCGAGAACCGCCAGGGCAACGACGTGGGCACCCAGTACCGCTCGGTCGTCTTCTGCCATGACGACGCGCAGAGACAGGCGGTGCGCGCCGCCATCGAGCGCCTGACGGCGGCGGGTACCTATGCCGCGCCGGTGCGGACGCAGATCGAGGGCGCGGTGCAGTTCTGGCCGGCCGAGGACCACCACGTCGCCTATTACGAACACAATCCGCTGCAGCCCTACTGCATGGCGGTGGTCGCACCCAAGGTGGCGAAGTTGCGCAAACTGTTCGCCGGACGCGTCAAAACCCAGCTCCGCTGAGTACACTTCGTTCTTTTCCAACTTCGCGGGATGGACACAATGACTTCAAGCACCACCGAAAGCGGCCTCGTCATCGAGGACACCACGCCGGGCACCGGCCATGAAGCGGCATCGGGTCACGAGGTCAGCGTGCATTACACCGGCTGGCTCACCGACGGACGCAAGTTCGATTCGAGCAAGGACCGCAACGACCCGTTCAGCTTCCAACTGGGCGCCGGTCAGGTCATCCGCGGCTGGGACGAGGGCGTCACCGGCATGAAGGAAGGCGGCGTGCGCAAGCTCACCATCCCGCCGCATCTGGGTTACGGCGAGCGCGGCGCTGGCGGCGTAATTCCGCCGAATGCCACGCTGGTGTTCGAGGTCGAGCTGCTGTCGGTCATCCGCAATTCGGGCGAACTGGAGATCGAGGACATCACCGAAGGCTCCGGCCGCGAAGCAGTACCCGGTCAGCGCGTCAGCGTGCATTACACCGGCTGGCTTACCAATGGCCGCAAGTTCGACTCCAGCAAGGACCGTGGCCAGCCCTTCAGCTTCAATCTGGGCGGCGGCCAGGTCATCCGCGGCTGGGACCAGGGTGTCGTTGGCATGAAGGAAGGCGGCGTGCGCAAGCTGACGATTCCGCCGCAGCTGGGCTACGGTGCCCGTGGTGCCGGTGGTGTCATTCCGCCGAACGCCACGCTGGTGTTCGAGGTCGAGCTGCTGAGCGCGAGCTGATTGCGCCGTTTCGTCCTCTGCGTCGGCCTTCTGCTGCTGGCCGGTGCAACGGCGCAGGCGGCAGACGACAACGTCGATCCGTCTGACGAGCAGGCGGCGCCGGCCGAGGTCGATCATGGCCGCCTGACCATCGAGGCACCGGCGCTGCCCCGGCCGGTACTCGAGATGCTGAACACGCACGCCCGTTCGCTCCAGTTGCGCGAGCCGCTCGACGGCGAACGGGCCGAGCGGCGCACGTTGCGCCGCGTCCGCCGTGAAATGACCGAACTGCTGGCCACCGAAGGCTGGTTCAGTCCGAGTTTCGACATCGTCGGCAATCCGCCGGTGCTGCGCATCGAACCGGGTGAACGCACCCACGTGTCGTCGGTGTCCATCGTGTTCGACGGCGATCTGGCGGGCGACGGCGACGAGCGCGCCGCGCGCCGCGCCGCCTTGCGCGCCGGGTGGCGGCTGGCCGAGGGTCAGCCCTTCCGCCAGGCGGACTGGTCGGCGGCCAAGCAGACGCTGCTCGAAGACCTGACCGCGCGCGACTACGCTGCCGCCGTGCTGGGCGACAGCCGCGCCGAGGTCGACCCGGACAGCGCGCGCGTCGACCTCAGCGTGCGTTTCGACAGTGGCCCGGCTTTCCGCTTCGGCGATATCGAAGCGACCGGGCTGGCGCTGCACGACCTCGATCTGGTGCGCCGCTACTCGACCATCAAGCCGGGCGACCGCTACTCGACCGATGCGGTGCTCGCCTTCGAGCGCGCGCTGCTGTCGTCACCCTATTTCAGTTCGGTGCAGATACTCGCCGACCCCGATCCGGCGCGCGCTGACGCGACGCCGGTGCGCGTGGCGGTGACCGAGGCCAGTTCGCGCCGCCTGTCCTTCGGCGCCGGCCTGAGCAGCAACACCGGCTATCGCGGTGAGGTGGGCTGGTCGGACAACAATCTGTTCAAGCGCTCCTGGCTGCTCAACAGCGCGGTGCGGCTGGAACAGCTGCGCCAGATCGCCTTCGCCGACGTCATGCTGCCGCCGCACGAGGACGGGTATCGCGACAGCTTCGGCGTACTGGCCGAGAACGCGGACATCCAGGACCTGATCACCCGCCGGGTCGGCGCCGGCATCGTGCGCGCACGCGTGAGGGGCGACATCGAAATCCGCCACTCGCTCAGTCTGCAGCGCGAACAGCGCGAGATCGACGGCCTGGTGCAGAGCACGCAGCAGTCGCTGGCGCTGAACACCTCGTGGACCTGGCGCCGCGTCGACGATCTGTTCAACCCGCGCGACGGCTGGGTGCTGAACGCGCAGATCGGCGGCGGCGTGAAGGGCCTGCTGTCCGACGCCAATTTCCTGCGCGGCTATCTGAAGGGCCAGTGGTTCATCCCGGTCGGCCAGCGCGACCAGCTCATCCTGCGCGGCGAGGTCGGCCTGACCGGCGGCGTGACCGAAGCGCTGCCGCAGGACTTCCTGTTCCGCACCGGCGGCTCGACCACCGTGCGCGGCTATGACTACCTCGAACTGGGCGTGCGCCAGGGCAGCGCCATCGTCGGCGGCCGCGCGCTCGGCGTGGCCAGCGTCGAGTACGTGCACTGGACGTCCGACACCTGGGGCGCCGCCTTCTTCGTTGATGCTGGCGACGCCGCCGACACGCGCGAGGACTTCAAACCCGCCTTCGGTGTCGGCGCCGGCGTGCGCTGGCGCTCACCGGCCGGCCCGATCGCCTTCGACCTCGCCTACGGCGAACGGGAGCGTCAGTGGCGGCCGCATTTTTCGCTGGCCATCGCGTTCTGAGGAAAGGTGGTTTGACAAGCGGCCCGCCGGTGCCAAGATGGCGCCCGGATAAGACAGAAGAACTCGAGGATTCCGCTTGAACGCCTTCATTCAGGCCTGTCGCCGGCATCTTTTCTGGGCTGCGCTGTTCAGCCTGGTGCTGAACCTGCTCGCGCTGGCCTTGCCCTTTTACACGCTGGAGGTGTTCGACCGCGTGTTCGCCAGCCGCAGCGTGCCGACCCTGGTCATGCTGACGCTGGTCACGACGATCGCGCTGGTCGGCATGATGCTGCTCGACCAGGTGCGTGCGCGTCTGCTCATGTCATGCGCCTTCGGGCTGGACCGTGCGCTCGGCCCGCAGGTGGTTACGCGACTGTTCGCCGAGGCCGGATCGCCTGGCCATCCGGCGCAGACCCAGTGCATCCGCGACATCGCCACCGTGCGCGGCTTCCTGACCGGGCCCGGCGTGATCGCGCTGTTCGACGCGCCGTGGGCGCCGCTCTTCCTGCTGCTCATCTTCGTCTTCCATCCGCTGCTCGGCGTCGTGGCGACCGTCGGCGCGCTGGTGCTGCTGGCCTGCGCCTGGATCAACAGCCGCGTCACGCGCCATTACAACGAAATGTCGGCACGTGCGTCGCGCGCCTCCTCACAGTTCATCGACGCCTCGGTACGCAATGCCGACGCGGTCCGCGCGATGGGCATGGCGCCCGATCTGGGCCGCCGCTGGGGCGTGCTGAACGACGAGGTGATACGCGCCGGCGCCGCGTCGCAGGCGGTCGGCGCCCCATGGACCGGCCTCACGCGCTTCGTCCGCCTCTACCTGCAGGTGCTCATGCTCGGCTGCGGCGCCTGGCTGGTGGTGCGCGGCGACCTCGGCTCCGGTGCCATGATGGCCGGCACGCTGATACTGGCGCGTGCGCTGTCGCCGGTCGAAGCCATCGTATCGAGCTGGCGCAGCCTGTTCGACTTCCGTGAGTCGGTGGCGCGGCTTTCGTCGCTGCTCGAAGGCAGCGAACAGGCGCGCGCGCCGCATCCGCTGCCGCGGCCGACCGGACGCGTCGACGTCGAAGCGCTCACCATGATGGCCGGCCAGCGCGTGCTGCTGCGTGGCGTCGGTTTCTCGCTGCAGGCCGGTCAGCAACTGGCCGTGATCGGCCCGAGCGGTGCCGGCAAGACCGCGTTACTGCGCCTGCTGGCCGGTATCTGGACACCGGCGTCGGGCGCCGTTCGTCTCGACGGTGCGCGGCTGCAGGACTACCCGCCGGACACGCTGGGTGCGGCAATCGGCTATCTGCCGCAGAACGTCGAACTGTTCCCCGGCACGGTGGCCGAGAACATCGCCCGAATGCAGCCGTCGCCGGATGCCGACGCGGTGATCGACGCCGCGAAGCTGTGCGGTGCGCACGAACTCATCCTGCGGTTGCCGCAAGGCTATGACACCGAGGTGGGCGAGGGCGGTGCCCAGCTGTCGGCCGGCCAGCGCGCACGCGTCGGCATCGCCCGCGCGCTTTATGGTTCGCCGGCGCTGGTGCTGCTGGATGAGCCGAACGCCAACCTCGACGCCGAGGGTGAGGACGCGCTGGTCGACATGCTCGGGCGCCTGCGCGAACGCGGCATCACCGCCGTCGTGGTGGCGCACCGGCCGCGCATGCTGCAGGGCATGGACAAGCTGCTGGTGCTGCGCGAGGGCGTGGTCGAGCAGTACGGTGACTACGCCGAGATCGCCGCCCGCGTCACGCGCAGCCCGCGCGTGACGGCGTTGAGCGACAGAGCGGCACAGCCGGGAGGTGCGCAGCATGGCCATCGAGCTTGATGCCGGTCTGCCTTCGCTGGCGCGCGACCGCGTGGTCCGCGCCGGACTGTGGGTGATCGGCGGCACGCTGGCCGCGATGCTGGCCTGGGCGGAACTGGCGCCGGTGTCCGGCGCCGTGGTCGCCGGCGGCGAAGTGCGCGTGTCCGGCGAACGCAAGACGGTGCAGCACCTGGAAGGCGGCATCGTTGCCGAACTGCGGGTGCGCGACGGCGACGTGGTGCAGGCGGGTCAGGTGCTGCTGGTGCTTGGCGACGCACGCGTCGACGCCTCGCTCGACGCGATCGAGAACGAAATCATCGGCGAGCGGCTGACGCTGGCCCGGCTCGAATCGGAGAAACGCGAACTGCCGGCGCTGGCGCTGCCCGACGATCTCGTCGAGCTCGCATCGTCGCCGCGCTACCGCACCCTGATCGACGGCGAGCAGCGGCTGTTCCGCACGCGGCGCGACAACCTGCGCGAGCAGTTGGTACTGCTCGAAGCGCAGGCGGTCGAGGCGCAGCGCGAAGCGTCCGACGTGCAGGTGCAGGTCGAGGCCGACCAGCGGGCAGTGGCGGCCCTGCGCGAGCAATTGCAGGCGTCGGAAAAACTGGCCGAGCAGAAATTCATCCAGCACACGCGGCTGCTCGAACTGCGCAGCGGCCTGGCGATACGCGAGGCGGAAATGGCCGAGCACCAGGCCATGCTGTCGCGCACGCGGCAGAACATCGGCGACTTCCGGCTGCGCAAGGCGCAACTGCGTGCCGACTTCGTGCAGCGCGCGGTCGACGAGGCGCAACTGACCGGGCGCAAGCTGCTCGACCTGCAGGCGCGGCTGAACCCCGCGAAAGACAGCAGTCTGCGCAAGGAGGTCATTGCGCCGGTGGCCGGCCGCGCGGTGAACCTGCAGGTGCATACCGTGGGCGGCGTCGTGCGCGCCGGTGACCCCATCGTCGACATCGTGCCGGACGAAACCGCGCTGGTGGTCGAGGTGAGGGTGCAGCCGCAGGACGTCGAAGAGGTGCACACCGGCATGCCGGCCGAAGTCCGGCTGGCCGCCTACAACGCCCGCACCACGCCGCTGGTCAGCGGCAAGGTGAGCTATGTGTCGGCCGACCGCCTGATCGATCCGGCGCACGGCACGCCTTACTACACGGTGCACGTGACGCTCGACGCCCGGCCGGCCGAGCGCATCGAGCCGGGCATGCCGGTCGAGGCTTTCCTGCGTACGCGCGAGCGCAGCATGCTCGACTACCTGCTCGATCCGGTGATCAACGTGACCCGTCGTTCGATGCGCGAAAGCTGATGCGCGAACGCTGGTGTCGGGACGCTGTCAGGTCCGGACATGCATGCCTGACAGAGCGATGACAGAAAGCGAACCTGCAGACAACTCCGCGCCGCCGCCGCGCCGCCGCCGGCTTTTCGGGCTGGCCCTCACCGACCTCGCGCTGCTCGCCTTGCCCGTGCTCGTTGTGTTCTGGGCGCTGGCGACGCAGAGCGGCTTGCGGGCAGTGGCCGCGGCTGCGCAGTGGGCCGTGCCGGCGTTGCAGATCGAAGTCGCGAGCGGCAGCCTGGTCGACGCGCCGCGTCTGGCGCGACTGGTGCATGACGACGGCAGTCTGCGCATCGACGCGCAGGCGGTGGCGCTCGACTGGAGCGCCTCGGCGCTGCTGCGCGGCCGGCTGGACATCGCCCGGCTGTCGGTCGATGAGTTGCGCATTGCCACCTCGCCCAGCGACGAGGCGCCGGTGGTGCCCACCAGCCTCGAACTGCCGCTGTCGTTGAACGCGCAGGTCGAGATCGGACGGCTGGTGCTGGCCGACTACGCCACCCCTGCGGTCGACAACATCGTGCTCGACGCGCTGCACGCGCAGGTCGACTCGGACGGTCGCACGCACCGCCTGGATTCGCTGTCGCTCGGCACGCCCTGGGGGGCGCTCGACGGCCGGTTGCAGCTCGATGGCGCCGCGCCCTTCGCGCTGAACGGCGAACTGAACTTCAAGGCGGCCGACTACGCGGCGCAGGCCACGCTGGGCGGCGCGCTGGCCGAAGCGGCCGACGTCGATCTGCGCGCCAGCGGCTATGGCCTGTCGGGCACCGCACGCGTCGGCGTGCGGCCGTTCGCCGCGCAACCGCTGGCCGCGCTGAAGCTGGCGCTCGACGAATTCGATCCGCACAGCCTGCACCCATCGGCGCCGTCCGGTCGGTGGACGGTGCGCGCCGATCTGGCGCCGCGCGATGGCGACGCACTCGCGCTGACCGGCACGCTGAGCGCGGCCAACGCCGCGCCGGGTCGTATCGATCAGGGGCGGGCACCGGTGACCGCGCTGACTGCACGCATCGAAGCAAGCGTGGCGGCGGTCGACGTGCGCGATCTGCGCCTCGCGCTGGCCGGCGGCGGCGAAGTCAGTGGCGAGGTTGGCTGGCGCAGCGGCGGCGACCTGCCGATCACCGCCGCACTGACGCTGCGCGACATCGACAGCGCGCAACTGCACGCTCAGGGTGTGCGCACAAAGCTCGGCGGACGGATCGATATCCAGGCCTCGGGCGCGCGCCAGCAGTTTGTCGTCGACCTGACCGACCGCGGCCCCAGCCGCCTCGCGCTGAAGGCGAGCGGCCATGGCGCCGACGCGCTGCTCACGCTGGCGCAGGCCGATCTTTCCGCGCGCGGCGCACAGGCCGGCATGCGCGGCACGCTCAAGCTGGATGACTCGCTGGCCTTCACGGTCGATGGCCGACTGCAGAAGTTCGATCCGTCGGCCTTCGTGAAGGCACCGGCGGCGTCGCTGTCGGCCCGCTTCGACGCCGCCGGCCGTCTGGGTCCGCAGATCGATCTGCGCGCCGCGCTGGACATCGAGCCGAGCACGCTGATCGGCGAGCCGCTGGCCGGCCGCGCGAAGCTGCGCCTGCAGGGGCAGCGCCTGTCCGGCGTCGATGTCGCGCTCGACTGGTCGGGCAACAGTCTGGCCGCGCAGGGTGGCTTCGGCGGTGCGCAGGACGCGCTGGACTGGACGCTCGACGCGCGCAATCTGGCGGCGCTGCGCGCACTCACCGGGCAGACGCTGGCCGGGCGCGTGTCCGGCAGCGGGCGTCTCGCCGGCAGCATTTCGGCGCCGCATGGGCGCCTGCAGTTGCAGGCTCGCGCACTGGCACTGGGCGAACTGGGCAGCGTGGCGCGCGCCGACATCGACGCCGAACTGGCACCGGGCGCCGACGGCCGCCTGCGCCTCGCGCTCGATGCCGCCGATCTGCGCAGCCCGCAGGCGCCGGTGCCGGTCGAGCAGCTGCGCATCGACATCGCAGGCACGCGCGCCGCTCATACGCTGGATGCCGACGTCGTCGCCGGCGCGCTGCCGACTGAGCGCGGTGACACACCGGCCAAGCCATCGCTGAAGCTGGCCGCGCACGGCGCGCTGGCTGACGGCCCGGCGTGGTCGGGCATCATCGACCGGCTGGCGCTGGTGATTTCGTCCGAACTGAGCGCGACGCTCAGCGCACCGGCGCGGCTCAGCGCGTCGCCGCAGCAGGCCACGCTCGACGACGCGCGCTTTGCGCTGACCGGCGGTGGCGAACTGGTTCTGGCGCATACCGGCTGGACGCCCGAGCGGCTCGACGCGCGCGGCCGCGCCCGCGGCGTGCCGCTGCGTCTGGTGTGGCGCGACCGCGCCGCCGGCATCAGTGTGCGCGCGCCGCTGAAACTCGGCGCCGACTGGTCGATGGCCGCACTGCTGGCCGGCGACGAGCGCATCGACGGCACGCTGTCGCTGTTCCGCGAAGCGGGCAACGTGGTGGTGTCGGGCGAAACGCGCAACGAACTGGCGCTGTCGGCGGCGCGTGTCGATGTGACCTTCGCCGGCCGCGAAGCACTGGCGAAGGCGGTGCTGGCCGGGCCGGACATCGGCGAGGCGCGCGCCGAGGTGGCGCTGCCGCTGCGCCGCGACGGCAGCCTGTGGCAGCCCGATCTCGACGCGCCGACGCGCGGCAGCGCGACGCTGGACGTGCCCTCGCTCGCCTGGGTCGGTCGCACGCTGCGCCTCGACATGAGTACCGCCGGGCGGCTGCGCGGCGACGTGAAGCTGGCGGGCACGCTGCGCGCACCTGAACTGTCGGGGCGCATCGACGGCGACGCGCTCGCGTTCGCGCTGATCGATGCCGGTGTGAAGCTGGAGCGCGGCGAACTGCGCGCGCAGTTCGAGGGCGACCACCTGACGCTGCAGTCGCTCAGCTTCGAAAGCGACAACCGCCGCCCGCCGCCGGATGCACGGCTCGGCGCCGCCGGCCTGACGCGCGAACCGGGTCGGCTGTCGGCCCGCGGCAGCGTCGACCTCGCCACCACGCGCGCCGACATCGCCATCGACATCCGCCGCTTCGTGCCGCTGCAGGGCGGCGAACAGTGGCTCATGCTGTCCGGCGATGGCACGGTGCGCGGCTCGGCCAAGGAGGGCATGAAACTGCAGCTGGCGCTGAAGGCCGACGCCGGTCTGTTCACCGTGCCCGAGCAGTCGGCGCCCGCGCTCGGCGACGACGTGGTCATCAAGGGCCGCACGCCGGAAGAAGCTGCCGGCCCGCCGCTCGGCCTGGCGATCGACGTCGACCTCGGCGAGCGCGTCTACTTCAAGGGCCGCGGGCTCGATACGCGGCTGACCGGCCAGCTCGCGCTGCGCGACGAAGGCCGCGGCCTGCGCGCCACCGGCAACATCCGCACCGTCGACGGTCGCTACCGCGCCTACGGTCAGGACCTGGTGATCGAGCGCGGCGTCATCAGCTTCCAGGGCTCGGTGTCCAACCCCGGTCTCAACGTGCGCGCCATCCGTCCCAACCTGCCGGTGCAGGCCGGCGTCGAAGTCAGCGGCACGGTGCTGAAGCCGCGTGTGCGGCTGGTGTCCGACTCGGCCATGCCGGACAGCGAAAAGCTGTCGTGGATCGTCCTCGGCCGCGGCCAGGACCGCGCCGGCGGCTCCGACCTGTCGCTGCTCGCCACCGCCGCCAGTGCGCTGCTCGGCGGCGAGGGCGAAGGCATCACCGGCTCGCTCGCGCAGGCGCTCGGCCTGGACCAGATCGCGCTGACCCAGAGCAGCACGACCACCGGCCCACGCAGCCAGGTCGTCACCTCGTCGAACAACACGACCACCGTCGGCGGCCAGGTCGTCAGCGTCGGCAAGCGCCTGTCATCGAACGCGCTGCTCACCTACGAACAAGGCGTGGCCGGCGCCACCAGCGTCGTCAAACTCACCTGGAACCTCACCCGCCATCTCGCGCTGATCGGCAGCACGGGCACCGAACAGGCAGTGGATGTGAGGTATGTGTTTTCGTTCAAGTAGGGCGTATCCGCCGCGACCGCGCGACTGTCTGTTCCGTGCATAATTGAATGGAATTCCAAAGGCCGCGGACGCGGGTTGGCGGCGTGTCCGGTTTCAAGGTTTTTTCGTACCGTGAGTAAACGGGTAAGTAAACGGAGGGCATTGAAATGGAAAGGAAATCCGGTGTCCGGTTTGTTTGCTTATCCGGACAGCGTCCGTCTTATCGGACGAAAGTGTTGTCGACCTCACGTTAAGCATCACGTGGAAACGTCGCGCGCCCCCTATCTGGGGCACACCGAAGAAGTGGATGGCTTCGACGATCCGCCTGGCGCCATCTATACCTTTGCCGAGTCGGGGCGGGCGTATCGATTCGACATCGCAGAGCGCTCGACGTACGCGTCATGTCTTCCCTCGCTAGTAGAAGGTAGGGAGGTGACCATCATGGTGAATGCGCCGCACTCGCCGACAAGCCCAGCCATTCAGATTCCGACGAATTGCGCCGTCTTCCAAGCTGCGTTGGTGGAGCTTGGGACGCTCGGCGTCAAGTACGTCTCCTTCTTCAATCAGCCATCTGGCGGGTTCAAGCAGTTCGAGATTCGGGAGTTGCGTGATGGTGCCTAATGTGGAGGTCCAGACGGCCACGAGCCGCGATGCACGGCGAGCAATGTTGCTTAACCTGCCAGTGGAGCGGACCGCCTTCGGCGTCCGCTCACCTTCACGTTAGGAACAATCTACATGCGCCTTTTCATTCTCGTTCTGGCCACGTCTATCGTCACTTGTGCTTGTTCCACACTGGTTTACCAAGAGCCGATATCTGGACCACGGGCACGGGTTCGTTTCGCTACTGATTCGAAAGACATATCGGTACTACGCACTTACAGCGACAAAAATTGTTCAACCAATGAGGCTGAATGGATGAGGCTTAGAAACGGGGTGTTGATTAACGCTTCACCCAAAAGGCTCGGCATTTCCTTGTGGCGAGATCATGAAAATGCCGCCAAAGAAGTTTACGTTGGCGCTGGCAGCCCGATTTACGGGCTTTTCATCGGCGGAGAAATGGCGGAAAACATGATTTATCGCTGCGGCACGTCATTTTTATTCACATTCCAAGATGCTTATGATTACGAAGTTCGCTTTAGGTGGTCTCGTAAACAGTGCTATGTGACTATTTCTCAAATAAGCGACCCCCAATCAGGGGCAGAGATAAAACAGTTGGCGGAATTTACAAATCAAGTTACGGAGGCTAACAAGGGATGTTTGGACGCATTCAACGCAAAGCGCTTCTAATAAGAAGGCATATTCCTAACATACCAGTCAACCGGACCGCCGAACACCCGCCTTTAGGTCCCCTCTGTCCGCCTCGCGCGGCGTCCTGTTACTTTCATCGTTGAGGCTGTAGAAAAACCCCTCCCCACCCTTACCCGTTCACATGCCGTTGTTATGATTCCGCATCGCCTCTCCGGAGCCCCGCGATGCCGCGATTCAAGACACCCGACTACGGTCTGAAGCTCATCCCAGCGGACTTCGCGCAGCAAGTGCTGCTCGGCACCTTCGAGTTCGCACTCTGCCACCTGGTCGACAACGACCTCGATCTCACTGCACTGCGTGCCCGCTACGCCAACGACGCTGGCGGCGCTCCGGCCTTCGATCCGGCCGTGCTGCTCAAGATCGTGCTGCTCGGCTACTCGCGCGGGCTGATCAGCTCCCGATCCATCGCCACTGCCTGCCGCACCAACGTGCTGTTCATGGCGGTCTCTGGCGACAGTGCGCCGCACTTCACCACGGTCGCGCACTTCATCAGCAGTCTCGGCAATGAGGCCCAAGCGCTCTTCACCGAGGTGCTGCTGGTGTGCGACCGCCAGGGGCTGCTCGGGCGCGAGCTCTTCGCCATCGACGGCGTGAAGCTGCCATCGAATGCCTCCAAGGCGAAGAGCGGTACGCGTGCCGATTTCGAGCGTGAAGCAGCGAAGATGGAAGCGGCCGTGCAGCGCATGATTACCGAGCAGAAGGCGCGCGATGCCGCCGGCTGCGACGACGAGGCCGCCCGCGCGCAGCGCACCCGCGAACGCTTGGGTCACGCAGCGGCAAAGATCCGCGACTGGCTCGCGCTCAACCCGGATGACCGACGGGGCGCCAAGGGCGCGGTGCGCCTCTCCAACCGCACCGACAACGACTCGGCCAAGATGGCCACCGCCAAGGGCGTGGTTCAGGGCTATACCGGCGTGGCAGCCGTCGATGCCGCCCACCAGATCGTCGTCGATGCCGAGGCGCACGGCACCGGGTCGGAACAGGAACTGCTGTTGCCGGTGGTCGATGCCTGCACACTGCAGCGCCACACCGACACCGCAATCTGCGCCGACGCGGGCTATCACTCCGAGAAGAACCTCGCCGGACTGGAGCGCCGGAACGTTCCCGCCTGGGTGTGCGACAACGGCTACCGGCAGCGCGACCCGAGATACGCCGATCAAGCGAAGCACAAGGCCAAGCCCGATGCGCTGTGGGACAAGAGCGAGAAGGCGAAACAGGCACGCGCTGCCGGCAAGACCCAGCCATACGCCAACACCGACTTCACCGAAGCGCCGGACCGCAGCCACTGCACCTGCCCGGCGGGCAAGCGGCTGTATCGCAACGGCGGCGAATGCACGATCAACGGCTACGCCGCCACCAAATACACCGGTGCTGCGCGCGACTGCCTGCCGTGCGATCAACGCAGCCGCTGTCTGCGCACGCCGGACAAAGCAAAGGTTCGGCAGGTTGCCTTCTTCCGCGGCAAGCGCGACTCAACTGAGTCACACACCGAGCGGATGAAGCGGCGCATCGATTCCGCTGAGGGCAAACGGATGATCGCCGCGCGCTTCGCCACCGTCGAACCGGTGTTCGGCAACCTGCGGCACAACAAACGGCTCACCCGATTCACGCTGCGTGGGTGCACAAAAGTGGATGGGCAGTGGAAGCTGTACTGCATGGTGCACAACATCGAAAAGCTCGGGCACCATGGATACGCGAATTAGGTAAGCTTGCGGGCGGAAAAGATACCGCCGCGATGGCGAACAGCACGGCCCAAGGCAACCGGCAGGGGACGAACATGAAACGACGATCGCGGGACTGAAATGAGGATGAACGACTTCGAACCGGCAACGGCCGGAAGCAATCGCTTGCCCCGGAATGGGGTATTTCTACAGCGTCGTTAGGCCTATCCATGAACGCAGACGACAACATTGACTCGCTGAATATCTCGCTATGCATCGAGAACCTCGAGATCAACGACATTGACCGCATTCGTGCTGCTTACCCGACTGCACACATTGGCGTTCGCCCCGCAACGCAAATGCCGTACGCATCAATTCCTGTCGAGCTGCACGAACTAGCTGGTGCTGCACAGTGGTTGCGCGACAGCGCGTCCACGCACGGCAGAAGGATTTACATCTGCGCATTTGCCGAAAGCCACCTCAGCTGGGGCAACTTTCTTCTCCCCACAGAACTGACGAAGGTCGCCGCGCAAGGTAGTCTTCCCATACAAGTTGCCTTCGCCACAACTGGCGGCATATAGCGGCGCTTTCTCGACTTTTGTGGAAACTCGAACCCAACGCGATCGGAGTGAACTTGTTCAACCCTGCCTACGCGCCCCAGCCTAACTGTCGGTTCAACGCGGACGCCAACACTGGCCATGGCCAGTGTTGGTGCCCTACGCGCTTCGCGCTCCGGCGCCGGTTACCCTGGGCGTTGGCGCCATGAAACTTCATCGCGTAACCATCACTTTCAATCGCGTATTCGACGTGGTGCGTTTTCGTGACTACGAGAAGCCTGCGTATTCCTTATTTGGTTTCGAGATTTCTTCCGGCAAGTACTACGGGGTCGAAATTCCAGGTCACCCACGTATAGAGGCCGGAGACACAGTCACTGCTTTACTAAGCACCCCAAATAACTGGCAAACGCTTAAAGGTTGGGTAAACCATCAAACTCGTGAAATTGCTGCGCCTACCGCAGGCGCAAGTGGTATTGCTTCGGTAGCAATGTTTATCGCTGCCGGCGCCTGCCTCTATCTAACATGGCTTCGAGTAAGTTCTTTAATGGCAGTCCCCTTTTTTATCGGCGGGACTTATTGGCTGCGGTATGCCATTTCTGCCGCAGCGATTCGTAAGGCACTGCAACAACATGGCGCCTAACATTTCGGTCAAGGCCGCTTCGACCTTTGACCTCCGCTGGACGCGCCGCAAGCGGCGCGCCCCTTACCTACAACGTTACGCGTCACAGAATCACTTTCAGCGGACTCCGCAGCCAAGTGCTTGAGAACTTGCATTCGTTGCATCGACACGAGGAGGAGCTCCGTGCAACGAGCTATGCTGCGATAGCCTCGTCCATGGACCTGCGCGACCACCTGCGGGCGATACATGACGCTTTGGATCACTTGGTCGCGCTGCAGAGGGAATACTCGGCCCCCGGGGACGACACGCATACTGTCCAACTTTTCGCTATCAGACTCTTCAATATTGGCGGAAGCGCATGCAAGTTGGGCCTGAGCGGGTACTACCAGCAGGCGTTCCAACTTCTGCGAGACTCGCTCGAGCAGGTCAACTTACTGGACCTGTTCAGAGCGGATCGAAGCAAGATTGCAGAATGGCGTCTCGCTGATAACAAAAGGCTCAAGAGGCATTTCGGTCCTGCCGCGGTTCGAGAGGCACTGGACAAGCTCCCTGAGTACAAGGGTCAGAAAGCTGGCCGCGATAGGCTATACGCAATACTGTCAGAGCATGCTGCGCATGCGACCTATCGCGGCTTCAGGTTGGTCGCCCCAGGAAACAGTCCGCGCCTCGGCCCGTTCTTCGACGCGACGCTGCTCCGGGCTTTGCTCGAAGACCTCGGCCGACATCTGGCGCATGCCACCCTAGCTGCAAGCATGCTTATCGATGGCGCCATGAACTCGGCTGTAATGCGCGCAAAGACTGAGTACGTAGACCGATTGCGCGTCTATCACGACAAGTACATCAAGCCATCGAGGTCGCCACAGTGACGCCTAACCCCTCGTTCAACCGGAGCGCCAACGGCAGGGCGCGTGGGCCGGACGGAGCTTGTTGCCTATCATGCGCCGCACGGGCTCGGCGCAATTCCGTCGTCGCGCGGTCACCTCTGCGCTAAACGGCACCCAAGGACGGCTATGAGTTCGACGATGGTGGAACTGCGGGTATGCCCTCCACTTGAGCGCCCTCACATCGTGGGAGTTTTTGCGCGGCTCACCATTCCGCACCCACCAACAACTGCGTGCGCTGAGATTCAAGCGCATCAGTATCAAGCTCTGGATTGGATGGAGCATGAACCGGAGGCCACGTTGAGAAGCGTCGAACCTCGGAAGGTTGATGCGGAGCGCGCGCAAGCAATTCTGATGCAGGTGACCGCGGTGCGGACTCCGCTTGTTGCATCCAGTGAATTGGGTATCCACGAGACTTCATACCGCCTTAGGGTATGGCGCGGAGCTAGCTTTTGCGAATTCAACTGGTGGCGCGAACTGCCGAGAGAGTGGCAGTCCCTTGCACCCATCGTTTCAGGCATCGAAGAGATCGCGAGTGAGGTACTGAATGCCGTTTAACCTGTCGGTCGACACCGACTGATGCCTGAAGCTTCATTCTCACCTGCAACGGATGCGCGAGCGCGGATCGTCGGGGTCGGCGTCGAGTTCCTGCAGTTCACCTGGAAGGAAGCTCAGGCATGCCTGTTTGCCGGGCTGTTCTTTGTCGCGGTTTTCTGCGTTCCGCGGACTGGGGTGCTGGGGCTGCCCCGATACGACATGCTGCTGCTGATCGCGCTGGTGATTCAGGGGTGGATGCTCTGGAGCGGCCGCGAGACGGTCGATGAGCTGAAGGCCATCTGTCTGTTCCATCTGCTTGGCTTCGCGCTCGAGGTTTTCAAGACCTCCAGCGGCATCCGTTCGTGGTCCTATCCGGACTTCGCGTACACGAAGCTTCTGGGCGTTCCGCTGTTTTCCGGCTTCATGTACGCGGCGGTGGGCAGCTACATCATTCAGGCGTGGCGGCTGCTGCAATTGCGGGTCGAGCATCACCCGCCGTACTGGATGGCCGGGTTGGTGGCGACTGCGCTCTACCTGAACTTCTTCACCCACCACTTCATCGGCGATTACCGGTGGTACCTGGCCGCCGCCGCGCTCGGTCTGTACGCACGTGCGCAGGTGGTCTTCCGGCCGCACCGTGTCGATCGCCGCATGCCGCTGTCACTGGCGCTGGTGCTGATCGGGTTTTTCATCTGGCTCGCCGAGAACATCGGCACCTTCTTTGGCCTGTGGGCGTATCCGCATCAGCTCGGCGCGTGGGCGGCCGTTCATGTGACCAAGTGGAGTGCCTGGTCACTGCTGGTGCTGATGAGCTTCACCATCGTGACGAACCTGAAGCACATCAAGGCCACGGTGCACGTGCCGGCGTGAGCGGGCCAGTGTGGGGCAGCACCTTACAATCGCCGACTGTCACGGTTCCTAGGGCTTCTTGGCGCATGAACCGGATGGTCGTTCCTGGTGCGCTGGTCCATCGAGCGAATTGCAGCCGCAGTTTCACGCGGCGCACCGCTCAGCGCTGATACCCACCAGTTCGAAAGTCTTTTCAACATGGAGGTCCCGATGTCCGCCCCCGCACGAACCGGCGTGCTCATCTACGCGAAGAATCTGTCGTCCGTTTCCGCCTTCTACGAACAGGTCCTGAGCGCCCGCGTGCTGCATGCAGACGACGAACACAGAGTCCTGCAGACGCCCGACGTCCAGCTCATCATCCACGCCATCCCCGAGCAGTACAGCCGTTCCATCGTCATTCAGGAGCCGCCGGTCGCGCGTGAGGGGCAGGCCATCAAGCCCTTCTTCACGGTGGAAAGTCTGGTGGCGGCGGAGCGCATTGCGGAGCAATGTGGCGGTCGGGTCTGGGGGCCGGTGTGGCCGGGCCCCAGCATGCAGGTGCGCAATGTCTGCGACCCGGAGGGCAATATCGTGCATCTGCGTGAGCGCGTAGCCTAGCGGACAGATCGGCGTGGACGACCGGCTCGTTACCGCGGCTTCGCCGTTCCGCCCGTCGCCGGTCATCTCGTTACGTGAGCCCGTGGCCCATGTCTGTCCGTGGCCGACAGCGCCCGGCGGCCCCGCGCCGGAACGTCCGTCCGCACTTTCCCCGAGGTACTTCCATGAAAACCCAGTACTACACCGCCACCAGCCTCGACGGATTCATCGCTACCGAGGACGACTCGCTGGACTGGCTGTTTCCGCTGGGCGACGTCAGTGACACGAGCTACCCGGCCTTCATCGCCGAGGTCGGTGCGCTGGCGATGGGATCGTCCACCTACGAATGGATGCTGCGTCACGCGGACAAGGTGGCCGCGGAAACCGGCGCGGCCTGGCCCTACAGCCAGCCGACGTGGGTGTTTTCGAAGCGGACCCTGCCAACCGTTCCCGGCGCCGACATCCGCTTCGTCCGCGGCGATGTGCGACCCGTGCATGGCGCCATGCGCGCGGCGGCGGGCGACAGGAATATCTGGGTCGTCGGCGGTGGCGATCTGGCCGGGCAGTTCCATGACGCCGGGCTGCTGGACGAGATCATCGTGCAGGTGGGGTCGGTCACGCTGGGCAGGGGCAAGCCGCTGTTTCCCCGCCAGCTCACCAGTCCGCCGCTGGTGCTCGTGTCGGTCAGGCAGGTGGGCACGGGCTTCGCCGAACTGCGCTATCAGGTGCCTTCAGGCGCGATCGCCCCCGCGGTCTGACGGGGCGGGCCGGAGCAGCGATGGGGCACTCCGCCCTGTCGAAACCGGCGCCTGCCATCCGTCGTGTGAACAGAGGGTCGTCCTCGCCAACGGAGTTCATCATGTCTACTCATACCGTCCGGCTTCATCGCGTCATCCCTTCGACTGCCGACCGCATCTATCGCGCCTTCCTTGATCCCGACGCGTGGGCCAAATGGCTGCCGCCGCACGGCTATACCGGCAAGGTCCATCTGATGGAGCCGCGCGTCGGTGGCAGGTACCGGATGTCCTTCACCAACCTGACGACCGGTCATAGCCATTCCTTCGGCGGCGAGTATCTGGAGCTGATTCCTGGACAGACGCTGCGCTACACCGCGGTGTTCGACGATCCGAACCTGCCGGGCACCATGCAGACGACGGTGACGCTGAAGACCGTGTCTTGCGGCGTCGACATGAACATCGTGCAGGAGGGCATCCCGGCCGTCATTCCGCCCGAAGGCTGCTACCTGGGCTGGCAGCAGTCGCTGCAGTTGCTGACCCTGCTCGTAGAGCCGGAAATCCGCGAGTGAAGGCCTCGGGCCGGGCTGTCCTAGCGCAGTGCGGTCGAGCTGGCCCCCGTCGTCGTACCCAGTGCCCGATCCAGCTTGTCCTCGACCTCGCCGATGGCGGCGGCAAGCGAGTTCGATGACTCCACCGACACTTTCTGCAGTTCGACCCTGAGGTCGGCGAATTCCTTCTGCATCGCCGCGTTCAGTTCGGTGAAGCGCGAGGCTTCGGCCTGGTCGGCGAGCAGGCGCTGTTCGCGCAGTTCCTTCGCGTGGCGGCGGGCTTCGAGCAGGGTGGACGTGTGCAGGCTCAGTGTGTAGGCGCCGAGCAGTACCAGCAGCAGGGCGGTGCCGCCGAGCAGAATGACACCCGCGGGGGCGTTGATCGTTGCCACCAGCAGCGACACCTCGACCGGCGCCGCCAGCACGTGCCAGTTGGCGATGACGAAGGCGGCCAGCAGGCCGAGTACGAGTATGCCGAGTGCGCCGAGCAGTCTCATGCGGTGTCTCCTCTTGTTGTGATCACCGCATTGTGGCGCCGCTGCGCGCGCAACGCCATCGGTGGGCGCCTACGTGGCAGGTGCGACCGGGCGCACGACCCGCGCTTCGCGTATCGGCAGATTCACCAGCGCGGCGGCCGCGGCCAGTGCGGCGTCGGCGTACCACATCCACTGGTAGTTGCCGCTGTGTTCGAGTGCCAGTCCGCCCAGCCAGGCGCCGAAGAAGCCGCCGGTCTGGTGTGACAGCAGCGTCAGTCCGAACAGCGTGGCGAGGTAGCGGGTACCGAACAGCTTGCCGACGACGCCCGCGGTCGGCGGCACGGTGGCCAGCCAGGTCACGCCGAGGCCGATGGCGAACAGGTAGAAGGTCCATTCGGTGCGCGGCGACGCGAGGTAGATCAGCACCAGCACCGCGCGTGAGGCGTACATCCAGAACAGGATCATCTTGCTGCGCCAGCGGCCGACCGCCCAGCCGGCGAGCAGGCTGCCGAAGATGTTGGCCAGCCCGATCAGGGCCAGTGCGCCGCTCGCCACCTCGGCCGGCAGACCGCACAGGCCGACCTCGCCCGGCAGGTGGGTGATCAGGAAGGCGATGTGGAAGCCGCAGGTGAAGAAGCCGGCGTGCAGCAGCAGGTAGCTGCGGTCGCGCATCGCATCGCCGACCGCACGACGCAGCCCGCCGTCGCCACCGGCTGCGTGCTGCGGATGTGGCTCGCGCGCGCGCAGCGCGCGTGCCAGCGGCAGCGCGGCCAGTGCGGCGGCGGCCATCGCGTACATCGCGCCCATCCAGCCGACGCTGGCGATGAGCTTCTGCGCCAGCGGCGCGAACACGAACTGGCCGAGCGAGCCGCCTGCGTTGATGACGCCGGCGGCCTGGCCGCGCTGCGCAGAATCGAGGCGGCGCGAGGCGGCGCCGATCAGCACCGAAAAGCTGCCCGCGCCGGAGCCGGCGGCGGCCAGCACGCCCAGCGTCATCGTCATGCCGAAGGTGCTGTCGACGAAGGTGGTGAGCACGCAGCCGAGTGCCAGCACGATCAGCCCGGCGGCCAGCACGCGGCCCGGACCGTAACGGTCGGCCACGGCACCCGCCACCGGCTGGATCGCGCCCCACATGAACTGGCCGATGGCCAGCGCGAAGCTCAGGCTGACGATGCCCAAGCCGGTGCTCGTATTGATCGGCGATATGAACAGACCGGTGGATTGCCGCACACCCATGCTCACCATCAGCAAGAGGGCGGCGCACAGCACGGCCGACAGGGCGGTAGGCATGAGGCGGAGGCGCGCAAGGTGGAGGCGTCGACGCTAGCACAGGCCTCACGGGCATCTGTGCCGCACAGCGACGCTACGCGCCAGGCGCGAATCGCGGCACACTGACGCGTTGTCGTCCCGCCGTACCGCGCCCGTGTCCTCACTGCTCCAGACCACCGCACTGTTCGTCGCCACGGCGCTCGCCGAAATCATCGGCTGCTACCTGCCCTGGCTGTGGATGAAGGACCGCGCGCCGGCCTGGGTACTGCTGCCGGCCGCGGCCTCGCTGGTCGCCTTCGTCTGGCTGCTGACTCTGCATCCGACCGCGGCCGGGCGGGTCTATGCGGCCTATGGCGGCGTCTATGTCTGCGTCGCCGTGCTGTGGCTGTGGCTGGTCGACGGCGAACGTCCGCATCTGTGGGATGTCACCGGTGTGGCGGTCGCGCTGGCCGGCATGGCCATCATCATGTTCGCACCGCGGGGCTGACGCCGCGGCGCTGTCTTCGAAAGGAGTTCCCGTATGGATCTGCAACTGAACAACCGTCTCGCGCTGGTATCCGGCAGCACGGCCGGCATCGGCTACTCGATCGCCGAAGCGCTGCTGCGCGAAGGTGCGCGCGTCATCGTCAATGGTCGCTCGCAGGCGGCGGTGGACGCTGCGGTCGCCCGGCTGGGTGCGGGCGCCATTGGCTTCGCCGGCGATCTGGCAACGGCGCAGGCCGCCGAAGCGGTGGTGCATAGCCATCCGGACATCGACATCCTGGTGAATAACCTCGGCATCTTCGAACCCAAGGCCTTCGAGGACATTCCGGACGAGGACTGGCTGCGTTTCTTCGAGGTGAATGTGCTGAGCGGCGCGCGTCTGGCGCGACTGGTGCTGCCCGGCATGAAGCGCCGCAACTGGGGGCGCATCCTGTTCATCTCCAGCGAGAGCGGTGTGCAGATTCCGGCCGAGATGGTGCATTACGGCATGACCAAATCGGCACAGATCGCGATCGCGCGCGGCATCGCCGAATCGGTCGCCGGCAGCGGCATCACCGTCAACAGCGTGCTGCCCGGCCCGACCCGCTCGCGCGGCGTCGAGGATTTTGTGCAGGCGCTGGCCGGCGACAGCGGCCAGAGCTTTGAGGCCTTCGAGAAGGAGTTCTTCGAGAAGGTGCGCCCGACCTCGCTGATCAAGCGTTTCGCGACGACCGAGGAAGTGGCGGCGATGGTGACCTATCTGTGCAGCCCGCTCGCCTCCGCCACCACCGGTGCAGCGCTGCGCGTCGATGGCGGCACCGTGAAGAGCGCGTTCTGACGGTCGCCGGATGGATGAGCGCCGTGGGCCGGAAGCCTGCGGTGATCTGAAGGCCTTGTCGGGGTCGGAAGACCCCTCCAACAGAACCCCGGCCCATGCTTGGGCCGTGGATTGCGCACCGCCCCTGTAGGAGCGGTCCTCTGACCGCGACACGGCCTCTGCCGTCCGCCGGCTTCGATTGAAGCTGCTGTCGGGGTCAGAAGACCCCTCCCACAGAACCCCGGCTCAGGCTCTGGTCCGAGGCGAGCGCACCGCCGCTGTAGGAGCGGTCTTCTGACCGCGACACAGCCTTTGCCGCCCGCCGGCTTCGATTGAAGCTGCTGTCGGGGTCAGAAGACCCCTCCCACAGAACGTCTGCCCAAGCCCTGGCCGCGACCAGGCGGATCGCTTCAGCCGCCCTTGCGGATCGGGGCCGCCACGGCGCCGACGTATTCGCCATCCGCACGATGGTGCGGGGCGGGCGAACGCTGCGGTCTGCGGACGACGTCGAGCCACGCCGCCAGTGCCCACATCAGCAGCACCCCGAGCAGCCCGGCAGCGATCTGTATCGCCGGATGATCCCCGGCCTGCGCACCGACCGCGTCGGCCAGCGGTGCCAGCAGCACGCTGACGCAGAACACTTCAAGTGAATGACGACCCATGCAGCGCAGCGCCGATGCAGGCGCGGTGTGCAGCCATGCCCCCGGACGCAGCAGTGTGGTGGCCACCCAGGCCAGCACCAGGAAGTGGGCGACGCGCAGCAGGTCGAGGTCGGTCTTGCTGATCGGATAGATCAGCGTGGCGATGGACTGCGGCATCAGCGCGTCATGAATCTCCGGCCAGCGCCAGGACAGGCTGAGCAGCAGCGAGGCTGCGAGGAAAGCCAGCGCCGCCGGCATCATGATGTTGCGGCCGATGCGCCGCTCCAGCGGACGCATGCGGAGCAGGGATCGCGGTCGTGCGCAGCAGGCGCCGATGAAGAACAGGAACTGCCAGGCCAGCGGATTGAAGAACCACACGCCTTCCGGCGCGGCGGGCAGATTCAGCCCCGTCTGCTTCTCCAGCAGCCACAGCAGACCGGAGGGCAGCAGCACCCACAGCGGCCGCCGCACCAGCAGCGGCAGCAGGCCGGCCATCAGGGTCATCAGCACGACATACAGCGGCAGCGGGTCCATCAGCACCGGCTTGAACTGCATCAGGATGCCGGCCAGCAGTGCCTCCTGTGGCTGGTCGAGGAAGTAGCGCAGCCCCATCTCGGCGATGAAGTCGCGTGTCTCGACATTGTCGTTGGCAACGAACACGACCACCATCAGCTGTGCCAGCAGAAACACGTGGGCGACGTACAGTATCCAGGCGCGTCGCAGCACGTGCACCGCCGCCGGGAAGAATCCCTCGCGCTCGTAGCGGCGACCGTAGGCGAGCATGGCGCCATAGCCGGCGAGGAATACGAACAGCTCGGCGGCATCGCTGAGACCGAAGTTGCGCAGCGTTGCGTAGCCCAGGGGATTGCCGGGCAGGTGGTCCCAGAACATGCAGATCAGTGCGACGCCGCGGAAGAGGTCGACGCGCAGGTCGCGCGCCGCGGGTGGAGGTGCGTAATTCATCGTCAACGGCTCCATGCGGGCGGGTCGCGGACGCTGCGTGCCGTCGGCCGATGTCCGTTACCCGATGCTGTAGGGAGGCATGTGGCCACGGTGGCGTGACCCATGAAGTGTCCTTGATGCGCCCGCGAATGCTAGCGCCGCGCAAGGGTAGACCAGATGGGCGTACAGGCAGGCGCCTGTCAGCGGATGCTGACAGGCTGCGCGGCAGGCCAGGCGGCCTGCCGGGTTCTCAGCGGCGCGACTCCGGGCGGAAGCGCAGCGCGAGCACGACCAGCGCAAGAAGCGCCGGCAGCCAGTTCAGTGCGGTCGGTACCGGACGCGACACTGCGGCGCCGTCGTGCTTCATGGCGCGGACCAAAGTGCCGGTGTCGGACAGCGTCGCGTAGTCGAATCCGACCTGCTGCGCGATCTCGCGCAGATGGGTTTCGCGCAGCGCCGACAGGTGTTCGGTGCCGGGTACCTTGCGGCCGTCGGCGGTCCGCAGCTCGCGCTGTATCACCTCGCCGGCCTGCCAGTAGCCGACCGGGCGGCCGTCGTCGTCGCTCTTCGGTATCGGCCGCGCCGCCTCGCCGCCGGCGCCGACGATCCAGCCGCGGACCTCGCCCGGCTTGATGTCGTCGAAGCCCGGCTTGTCGCCGTCGCGCAGCGGCGGCGCTTCCTGGCCGTCGCTGACGAAGACGACGGCGGGCGACTCGTCCAGCGTCTTGGCGGTGCGCACCGACCAGAACACGCCCTTCGCGACCTCGCTCGAGTTGCCCCAGCGCATGCGGCCGTCGATCTGGTCGAGTGAAGCGATCAGGTCGCTGTAGTGCGCGCACACCTCGATCGGCGCCAGCAGCAGCAGCGTGCGGTACTCGGCGAAACCGGCCCAGCCGACGCGCGAGCCGCAGGGCAGTTCGCGCAGCGCGCGCTTGGCCGATTCGCGGGCGTAGGTCAGGCGGCTGACCGGCACGCCGTCCAGCTCGTAGTCCTCGACGTTCATGCTCTGCGTCAGATCGAACACGACGATGGTGTCCCAGCTGTCGCGCGGCAGGTTCACCGGCGGCAGCACGGCGGCGATCACCAGCAGCGCGAACGCGGCGAGCAGCGAGCGGGCGTCGCGCTCGCGCAGGCTGGCGAGCAGGTTGCGCAGGAAGACGCGTGTTCTCATGCGCATGTCCTCACGGCAGGTCCAGGCGCACGCCCTGCAGCGTCGTCACCACGCGCTCTCTCGGTGGCTCCGGGCCTTCGTCCTCGGCGGCCACGGCCTGCTCGATCTCGGGCGCGAGCCACAGCGCGCGTTCGAGGTTGTAGCGCGCCTCCCAGTCGTCCGGCCGCTCGCGCAGCGCGTCGCGGTAGCGTTGCTTGGCCAGCTCGACCAGCGGCAGCGCGTTGGCGATGTCGGCTTCGCCGTGCGCCAGCGCCTCGCGCAGATGCAGGTTGCCGAGGTTGTAGCGCGCGCCCTCGCGCAGGTCCGCGCGTTCGCCGGCGATCAGCGCCTTCCAGGCACGGGTGGCGGCTTCGCTGTCGGTGCCGCGGCTCAGCGCCAGCGCCTGCGCGAACTGCGCTTCCGGCAGGTCGGCGTCGACGCTGCCGGCGGCGGCGATGGCCGCATTCACGCGTTCGGCCTGCCACAGCTGCGATGTCTGCCAGCCGGCGGCGAGCCCGGTGAACAGCGCGGTGGCGCCGAAGATCAGATGGACGGTGCGTCGTTTCACAGCCAGCTCCGCAGAAGAAGGGATCGATAGACCAGCAGCAGCGCGCAGCACAGAGCGGCCAGCGAGAAGAAGAGACGGCTGTGGTCCTGCCGCGGCACGCGCTCGTCGAAGTCGAGCGGGAAGTTCTGCTGGCGGCCTACTTCGGCCACCGCCTTCGCGAGGTCTTCGGGGCTGTCCGCCTGGTACAGGCGGTAGGTCACCGGCAGCGACTGGAAGAAGCGGTGCAGCGACACTTCGGCGATCGACTCCTGCGCGTAGTAGGCGTTGCGCGCCTCAATGGCGTCCATGCCGTCGCCCTCAGCGGCCGGCGGCGGCGCGCTCGCTTCGGCGTCGAGTTCTGGCGCGTTCAGCGTGCGCAGATAGAGCCAGTGCAGCGCGATGCGGTTGGCCTGCAGGCCCTCGCGGATGCGCTTGCGCGTCGGTTCGTCGAGGTGGGCACCGCCGTCGGTCACCAGCAGGATGATGCGGCTGCCGGTGTAGGCGCGCTCGGTGAAGGTGTCGATGGCGGCGGTCAGTGCGCGGCCGACGTTGGTGTCGGACAGACCGCGCCCCAGCCCGCCGGCCGTGATGCCGGCCTGCACGACGGCGTCGTGCTGGGTGAAGGGCACGACGTTCATCGGGCCGGCGCTGAAGAACATCAGCGCGAAGCGGTCGTCCGGCCGCTGCTCGACGAATTTCGACAGCAGGTCGCGCGCCACCGCCGACTTCGGCTCGCCGCGTGAGTCCACCTGGTAGAGCAGCGAATGCGGATCGATGGTGCGCCAGTCGCTGGGCTTCATCTTGGCGTCCATACTGCGGCTGCGGTCCATCAGGATCATGATTTCGGCGCCGCGGCCGGTGCGCGTCACCGTCGTTTCGGGCGAGCCGGGGCCGGCCAGTGCGATGACGATGCCGGCGAGCGCGAGCACCGCCAGTGCCCGCCAGGCGAAACCGGCGATGCGGCCGGCGCGGTCGCGCGGCAGCCAGTCCAGCGTCGGGAACAGCAGCGTGTCGCGGCGCCGGCGCAGCAGCGGCAACGCGGCCAGCGGCAACAGCAGCAGCGCCCAGGGCTGGGCGAAGTCGATGGCGCCGAAGGTCATGCTTCGTGCCGCCTTTCGATGTCGCGCAGGCGACGGGCGAAGCTGCGCAGCGGCAGCGCATCGGCCGGGCGGCCTTCGCCGAAGAACAGTGCGGCCGACTGCGCGTAGAAGCGTTCGATGTCGGCGCGCAGCGGTGCGTACTGCGGTGCGCGCTCGAACAGGCGCGGCAGCGAGGCCGGCTGCAGGCTGCGGCCGGCGGTGCGGTCGAAGGCCCGGTGCAGGGCCTGCCAGGCTTCCGGTGCGTCGTCGCCGCGGCCGCGCAGGCCCTTCAGATCGCGCAGTGCGCGGGCGAAGGGCTGGCTGCGACCGGCACGCCAGCTGCGCCATGCCAGCCATCCGCCCCAGGCCAGCAGCGTGGCGACGCACAGGCCGCCCCACAGCGCGATCTGCTGGCGGATGGCCGTGGTGTCGACAGCCGGTGCGGCGCGGTCCGGCTGCAGCGCGTCCAGTGCGCCTTCGCCGAAGGCGTTGCGCGGTGTCAGCGGCGCCGCGCTGAAGGGCCAGGCGGCCACACCGAGCAGACCGCCGGAAGTCTGCAGGTCGAGCGCCGGCAGCGTCAGCGCGGTAAGTGCCTGCGGTGCGTTGATCAGCTGGTGCTCGATCACCAGCCAGTGCCGTCCGTCGGCGTCGCGTTCGACGCGGGTCGGCCGGCGTTCCAGCCAGACGCCGACGCGACCGGGTGCTGGCGGCTTGGTGAGCTCGACCGGCTTGCCGTCAATGGCGAGCAGCACGCGCTGCGTCAGCACATCGCCCAGGGTATGACCGAAGGCGCGCGGCTGTTCGACGCGGGCGGGCGCGCCCTGCGGCTGCGGTGCCGGTGCGGGTGCCGGGGCGGCTGCCTCCGGCGCCGGCGTGGCGATGGCGTCGGCGCCGTTCCCGGGTGTTTCGGTGGCGGCCGTTTCCTGCGGGGCAGCGTTGCCCTCGGTGCTTGCAGCCGGCGCCTCCGGCGCGGCGGCGGCGGGGGTCTGTGCGAAGGCGCCCTGTGCGAGCAGCAGACTGGCGATCAGGGACGCTCGGATCAAGGGCGTCATGCGGTGGCCTCGAAGAAGTAGTCGGACATCGCCTCGGCGTCGAAGGCGCCGTGGATGAAGAAGGGGCGCAGGTCGCGCGCGGAGAAGAAGGCATCCAGCTCGGCGCGCCGCGCCGCCACCGCGTCGCGCCACTGTGTGCGCAGCTTGGGGCGCATGAAGAGCGTGCGGCGGACACTGCTCTCGGCGTCGCGCAGCGGTGCGATGGCGTCATGCGGCGGTGGCTCGGTTTCGGCCGGATCCCACACGACCACCGGCACGACGAAGGCGTGCGACAGCAGGTCGAGTGCGGCGCCGAGCCGGTCGAGCGGCCAGTGGAAGTCGCTGACCAGGAAGACCAGCGCCTCACGGCCGATCAGCTGCTGCAGTGCGTCTTCCAGCCCCTCGATGCCGCCGGGCGCCGGTGTGCACTGGCGCAGACTGTCGGCCATCACGCTGCCCAGGCCGCGGCTCAGCGTGGCCGGTACGCACAGGTCGGCGCGCTCGCGCTGGTCGAAAGCCAGCATGCCCAGCGCATCGCCGACGCGGAAGGCGCTGCGCGCCAGCGATTCGACGAAGTCGGCGGCGACGTCGATCTTGCGTCGGCGGGCGCCGAAGCCCATCGAGGCGGACACATCCACCAGCAGTTGCACGGTGACGCCGACGCGCTGGCGATTGACGCGCACCAGCCAGTCGCCGGTGGTGCTGCGCACGCTGGCGCGTAGATCCAGCCGGCGCGGGTCGGGCCGGTCGTACAGACTCATGTGCGACACGAACTCCTGACCGGCGCCCAGGCTGCTGCCCGGGTGCGAACCGGGGCGCTGACCGGCGGCGCGCTGTGGCAAGCGGTAGTGGAATTCGTGCAGCTCGTCGGCGGCACTCATCGCGGCGTGGCGACCTTCTCGATGATCTGCGCCACCAGCGCGTCGGCGATCTGCGCGCGGCGCATTTCATAGACCGGTGTGAAGAACACGCGGTGGCCCAGCGTCGACGGCAGGATGGCCTGCACGTCGTCCGGTACCAGGTGGGTGCGGCCGTCCATCCAGGCGACCACGCGCGCGGCGCGCAGCATGGCGCTCATGCCGCGCGGGCTGGCGCCGGCCAGGATGAGTTTCTTCATGTCGACGCCGTCGATGCGCACGTCGAAGGCGGCCGGGTTCTGGCTGGCGTCCCACAGGTCCATCACATAGCGTTCGAGCGCTTCACTCGCCACCACGCTGCGCTGGATCGCGGCGGCCATGCTGTTCAGCGACTGCCAGTCGAGAATGCCCGGCGCGACCTGGTCGATCAGCGCGTCGACGTCGTGGAAGGCGGTGTCGAACACCAGCGCGCGGCGCACTGCCGGATCGCGCGGCGTTTCCATGCGCAGTTCGAACATGAAGCGGTCGCGCGCGGCGGAAGCCAGCTCGAAGGTTTCTTCCTTCTCGACCTTGTTGCGGTCGGCGAACACCGTCATGTGCGGGAAGCTGTACTCGCGGTTGAAGGCCGACACCGTGCGCTCGGCCATTGCGCGCAGCAGCAGCGACTGCACCTGCGGGCGGGCGCGGTTGATCTCGTTGAAGAAGAAGGTGGTGAGGCGTTCGCCGTGACGCAGCAGCGGACCGGGTTCGATGCGCGGCTTGCCGTCGGCATCGACATAGGTGTGATAGACGAGGTCGTTCGGCATCAGGTCGACGGTGCCTTCGACGCGCTCGAAATCGCCGCCGATGGCACGGGCGAAGGCACGCAGCACCGTGGTCTTGCCGACGCCGACGTCACCCTCCAGCAGCACGTGACCACGCGCGAACAGCGCCACATTGATCAGCCGCACCACGCTGTCCTGGCCGATCACGGCCTTGCGTACTTCGGTTTCGACGCGCAGCGCGGCGTCGCGCCAGTCCTGCAGATGTTCTTCCCTGTTCATGCTGTCTCCCGGATGCGGAATCGATAGTGGAGGCGGGGGCGCTGATCGTGCACCGTCTGCGGCGCAGTCTAGGCAGGAGGCGACGGGCAAGTTGCCCTGTGTGCGTGGACGAGGGCTCAGCCGGCGCTGCGGGTCTGCGTGTCGGGTACGCTCAGCTGCGCGATCAGCCGGGCGTTGGCCCAGCCGAACAGGCAGCCGATCAGCAGCGCCAGCGGCAGCGCGACGATGACGTTGTCGGCACGCAGTGCGGTGAGCACCGTGGCGTCGAAGCGACCGGGCACGTCGAGATAGGCCCAGTTCGCGGCGAAGCCGTAGACGCAGACAGGCAGCACCGCCAGCCGCGGCCAGCCGGAGGCCAGGCTCATGACACCGACCGCGGCACCGACCACCAGCGGTACCCATACGGTGCCGGGCAGCGCGGTCGGGTTGAACAGGATGGCCAGCGCCGCCAGCCAGCCGGCGAACACGCCGAACACCGCGTGCGCCAGCACCGCCGCCAGTGCGGCTGGCGGCCGGTCGCCGCCGCCGAGATGGAAGAAGCAGGCCCAGGCGATCACCATCGGCCACATCGGCAGCGGGAAGGTCTGCATCGTGAAGGTCATCGTCACCGCCAGGATGACGTTGGCGCAGACCAGGGCGGAGAAGGGCTTCAGTGCGTGCATGGCGGTGTCCTTTCGAGGCGTGGGCGTGCAGCCGCCCCTGCGGCCCCGGTGGGGCTGCATGCGTGCGGGCGGCGAGGAGGGGAGCGGCCGCAGCCGCGGCGTCAGGTGCGGCCCTGCTGCACCAGTTCGGCGTATTCGTCCGGCGTGATCAGGCCCTGCGCAGTCGCGACCTGGCTGTCGTGCGCGGGCAGCACGTCCTGCAGGCCGTCGATGCGTTTCCATGTGGCCGGCGGCGTTTCGCAGCCCGGCTGCGGCACGTGCGGCGCACCGGCAACGCGCTGGTAGCGGTGGATGTAACGCGGGCAGTTGATGAAGATTTCCGCCAGCTTCACGCGCACGACGAATTCCGCGCCGTGGAAGGCGGGCAGGCCTTCATGCAGCAGCGGATCGTCGCGGCTCACCGTGGCGTCGCCGTGCACGCGCACGCGGTGCGGTGTTTCGAAGTCGATGAACAGCATCCCCACCTTCGGGTTGGCGCCGATATTGCCCATCGACAGGAACATGCCGTTGCCGTCGAAGCTCGGGAACGCCAGCGTCGTGCCATCGACCACCCTGACGAAGCCAGGACTGCCGCCCTTGTGCGACACCGTCGGGTAGCCGCGGTGGTCGACCGTGGTGAGAAAGAAGAAGTCGCGCGACTCGATGAAGCCCTGGTGTTCGGGCTGGATGTCCGGATGCACGATGAACTGCTGCACGCGGTCGGCCAGCGGCCGCATGTCGAACTCTTCCTGCAGCGCGCGGTGCTGCGCGCCGTAGAGCGTGGCCATGTCTCCTCCTGAATCAAGAAAGCTGTCCGATGAACGGACAAACCGGTTGTTCGAGGTTATGTTGTGTGAGGCCGATGCTAGTGTTCGCATCTGCAGGCGGCAATAAGCCGGGCCTACATAGGTGTCCGCATATCGGACACTGTTTTTGCGGATGAACAGACAGGGGGCGGGCAGCCGGATGAGCGGACGATCTTCAGCGCAGCGCGGCGAGGCGGATGAGGCGCCGGCAGGCAGCCTGCACCGCGCGCGGCTGCTGGTGACGACGATCGCGCGCGGCTCCCGCCGCGGCAGCCTGCTGACCGAACTGGTCGCGCGTACCGGCCTGCCGCGGCCGACCATACACCGCGTGCTCGACATGCTGATCGACATGGGCTGGGTCGAGCGCGACCCGCTGACGCTGCGCTTCAACCTCGGCCGTGATCTGGCTGCGCTCGGCTATTCGGCGATCAGCCGCCAGCCGGTCGAACGCGCGGCGGCGACCGAACTGAGCGCGCTGGCCGAGGAACTGGACCAGGTGGTGTTCCTGAACATCCGCAGCGGTCTCGACAGCGTGTGCATCGGCCGCTATGACACGCGCTCGCAGATACAGGTCGGGCGCGGCGACGTCGGCCTGCGTACCGCCTTCGGCATCACGCAGAGCTGCATCGCGATGATGTCGCGGCTGCCGGCGGACGAGGTGTGGGAGGTGATGCGCATCAACCTGTCGCGCTTCCACCGCGTAGAGCGCTACGACGAAATCCGCCATCGCGCGGCGATCGACTTCGCGCTGGCCAACGGCTACTGCTGTTTCGACGGCATGGTGCTGGACCGCAGCACCAGCGGCATGGGTGTGCCGATCTGCGATGCGGGTGGCTATCCGGTGGCGGGCATCGGCACCACTTTCATCAGCGCCTGGCTGGACGAGGCCGGTCGCGCCGCCTGCCGCGCGCGGCTGGAAGCGGCGGCGGCGCGCATCGCGCAGCGCCTGTTCGCGCTGCCCGAGGGCGAGGCCTGATCGACAGGTCGCCGCTCAGCGGGTGATGAAATGCACCGCCGTCAGCAGCGTGCCGACGAACAGCGCGGCGCCGAGCACGGCACCGGCGATCAGATGCAGCGGCTTCAGCGTCACCGTGTCGACGTCGTGCCGGCTGCGCTTGCGCACGCCGAAGAAGCTCCAGAACACGGTGGTGGCGATGCGCAGCACGGACGGGGCGTGAGATGAGGACATGACGGATCTCCAGCAGCGATGAAGGCGTGCGCGCGCGGGCGCACCGTGTCGTCACACTAGAGTCCGTCGCGCGCACGGAACAGATCCAGTCACGCCGAAACAGGACCGGCACAGCCGGCGGCGACCGGTGCCGCGGGCAAGATGCCCGCGCGCCAGCCGGCTAGAATCCGTGCGATGAAGCGCGGCACCAACCTGAAACTGACGCTGATGCTGCGCATCACGCTGCTCGCCGTGGCCATCGGCGTGCTCGCGTCGGCCGGCCTGATCTGGCGTACGACGACCCGGCTGCAGGCCGAGGCGGTGCGCAACGCCGATCTGGTGTCGCGGCTGATCACCGACCAGATGTCGCGCCAGCTGAGCGGGCTCGAACTGAATATCGGCAAGCCCGACCTCGCGCGCTTCGCCGAATTTTCCGAAGTGACCCGGCTGTGCGTGCAGTACTTCGACCTCGAAGGCACGCTGTCGGCCAACAGCTGCCAGCAGGCGCCGCCACCACAGGCGGAAGCCGAGGCGCCGGCGTGGTTCCGCGAACTGATCCGCTACACGCTGAACCGGCGCATCGATCGGGGCGCCGAGTCGGCCACCGACAGCGGTGAATCGCCCGGCGTGAAGGTGGGGCGGCGCGTGCTCTGGTATCAGCCCTACGGCGTCGGCCTCGACGTCGGGCGCGCACCGGGCCTGAAGATGGGCGAGGTGCTGATACGCGTCGATGCCGACCGCGAAAGCGCCGCCGTGTGGAACGAGATCACGCGCCTGCTGATGTGGGCGGTGCTGGCGCTGCTGGCGTTCAACGTGCTGATCTACTTCAGCATCAGCCGCGCGCTGCGCCCGGCGGCGGCGGTGCTGGACGGCCTCGGCAAGCTCGAACGCGGCGATCTTGACGCGCGTCTGCCGGCCTTCGAACTGATCGAATTCGACCGCATCGGCTCGGTGTTCAACGCGATGGCCGGCAATCTGAAACAGAAGACGCGGGAGCAGCAGCGCCTGGCGCAGATGCTGCTCACCGTGCAGGAAGGCGAGCGCCGGCGGCTGGCGCGCGAACTGCACGACGAGTTCGGGCAGAGCCTGGCGTCGATCAGCGCCGAGGCGGCTTGCGTCGTGAACGAGGCGGGGCGGTCGCCACCGCAGCCGGACGCGCTGCGCGCGAGCGGCCAGACGGTGCTGCGCACGGTCAGCGGCATGATGGAATCGCTGCACGGCATCCTCCGCCAGCTGCGGCCGGTCGGGCTGGACGAGTACGGGCTGATCGCCGGCCTCGACAAGCTGGTGCGCATGTGGGACGCCCAGGCACGCGGCCGCTGCAGCTACCGCCTGGAGGTCAGCGGCGACTTCGCCGACGTGCCGGACGACATCGCGATCAATCTCTACCGCATCGTGCAGGAGTGTCTGACCAATGCGGCCAAACACTCGGGCGCGACGACGGTCGACGTGCAACTGGAGCGGCGCACCGCGAGTGACGACATCCGGCTGCGCGTCAGCGACGACGGCGTCGTGCGCGGGCCTGACCTGCCGACGCCACGTGGCAAGTCCGGCGGCTTCGGCCTGATCGGCGTAAAGGAAAGGGTGATCGCGCTCGGCGGCCGCGTGCAGCTGTCGGCGCGTGAACCGCAGGGACTGGCGGTCGATATCGTCGTGCCCTGGCAACTGACGGACGGAGGAACACCGGCATGACCGATACACCGATCAGCGTGCTGCTGGTCGACGACCACGCGGTGGTGCGCGAGGGCTACCGGCGCCTGATCGAGCGGCATCCGCCGCTGACCATCGCAGCCGAAGCCGGCTCCGGCGAAGAGGCCTACCGGCGCTACGTCGAACTGGCGCCGGACGTGGTGGTGATGGACATCACGCTGCCGGGTGCGAGCGGCATCCAGACGCTGCAGCACATCCTGCAGCGCGACCGCGACGCCCGCGTGCTCATCTTCACCATGCACCGTGACGCCACCTTCGTCGAGAAGGCGCTGGAATCGGGCGCGCTCGGCTATGTCACCAAGAGTTCGTCGCCGGACCTGCTGGTCGAGGCCATCTGCGCGGTGTATCACCGGCGGCAGACGTTGAGCCCGGACGTGCAGACCGAACTGGCCGCACTGCGCCGCGCCGGCAGCGCCGCGAAAAATCCGCTGGCCGCGCTGAGCGCCCGCGAATTCGAAATCCTGCGCATGCTGGTCGCCGCGAAGTCGCGTGAGGACATCGCCGACACGCTGCACATCAGCGTGAAGACGGTGTTCAACATCCACTACCAGATCAAGTCCAAGCTCGGCGTGTCGACCGACATCGAACTGATGCACGCGGCGCGGCAGCTCGGCTTGATTGACTGAGTTTGTGGGAGCGACCTCTGGTCGCGATGCGGCGATTGCGTACCGCCGGCTTCGATACAGGCCACAATCGCGAGCAAGCTCGCTCCCGCGAAAGCCGCTACTTCCTGCGCGCCGCCGCCTTCCGTGGCTTCAGCAGTGGCGCGAGGTAGTGCCCGGTGTATGAGCGCTCTTCCGCCGCGACCTGCTCCGGCGTGCCGGTGACAATGATTTCGCCGCCGCCGGCGCCGCCTTCCGGTCCGAGATCGATGATCCAGTCGGCGGTCTTGATCACGTCGAGGTTGTGCTCGATCACGACGATGGTGTTGCCCGCGTCGCGCAGCCGGTAGAGCACGCCGAGCAGCATGTCCACGTCGTGGAAGTGCAGGCCGGTGGTGGGTTCGTCGAGGATGTAGAGCGTGCGGCCGGTGTCGCGCTTGCTCAGTTCCAGCGCCAGCTTCACCCGCTGCGCTTCGCCGCCGGACAGCGTGGTCGCGCTCTGGCCCAGGCCGATGTAGCCCAGACCCACCTCGACCAGCGTTTCCAGCTTGCGCGCGACCGTGGGCACCGCGTCGAAGAAGCCGCGTGCCTCGTTCACCGTCATGCTGAGCACGTCGTGGATGGTCTTGCCCTTGTAGCGGATGTCCAGCGTTTCGCGGTTGTAGCGCTTTCCGTTGCACACGTCGCAGGGCACGAACACGTCGGGCAGGAAGTGCATTTCGACGCGCACCAGGCCGTCGCCCTGGCAGGCCTCGCAGCGGCCGCCCTTCACGTTGAACGAGAAGCGGCCGGGGCCGTAGCCGCGCGAGCGCGCTTCTGGCGTGCCGGCGAACAGTTCGCGGATCGGCGTCAGCAGGCCGGTGTAGGTGGCCGGGTTGGAGCGCGGCGTGCGGCCGATCGGCGACTGATCGACATTGATCACCTTGTCGAACTGCTCCAGTCCTTCGATGGCGTCGTGCGCCGCCGGCAGCGCGGCCGAGCCGTACAGGTGATGGGCGGCTGCGGTGTACAGCGTGTCGTTGATCAGCGTGGACTTGCCGGAGCCGGACACGCCGGTCACGCAGGTGATCAGTCCGAGCGGGATCGACGCATCCGCGCCGCGCAGATTGTTGCCGCGCGCACCGCGCACGTGCAGCCAGGCGTCCGACGGCCTGGTGCGCTTCTTCGGCACCTCGATCTGCTTGCGGCCGGACAGGTAGGCACCGGTCAGACTGGCCTCCGCCGCCTCGATGTCGGCCGGCGTGCCCTGCGCGATCACCTCGCCGCCGTGCTGGCCGGCGCCCGGGCCCATGTCGACCACATGGTCGGCCATTTCGATCGCTTCCTGATCGTGCTCGACCACGACCACCGTGTTGCCGAGGTCGCGCAGCTTGTTCAGCGTGCCGAGCAGGCGCGCGTTGTCGCGCTGGTGCAGGCCGATCGACGGCTCGTCCAGCACGTACATGACGCCGGTCAGGCCGGAGCCGATCTGGCTGGCCAGCCGGATGCGCTGCGCCTCGCCGCCGGACAGCGTTTCGGCCGAGCGGTCCAGGCTCAGGTAATCGAGACCGACGTCGATCAGGAAGCCGAGGCGGGCGGCGATCTCGCGCATGATGCGGGCGGCGATCGCGGCGCGCGCGCCATCCAGTTCCAGCCCTTCGAACACCTGCTGACAGGCGCGCAGCGGCAGTGAGGCGAGCTGCGGCAGCGTGTGGTCGCCGACCTTCACGTGGCGCGCGTCCGAGCGCAGCCGCGTGCCCTGGCAGTCCGGGCACACCTTGGTGTTGCGGTACTTGCCCAGTTCCTCGCGCACGACGACCGAATCGGTTTCGCGGTAACGCCGCTCCAGGTTCGGCACCACGCCCTCGAAGGTGTGCTCGCGCACCGTGGTGCGGCCGGATTCCGACAGGTAGCGGAAGGGGATGCGGTCACGCCCGGAACCGCTGAGCACGATGTCCTGCAGCTTCGCGTCGAGCTGCTCCCACGGCGTATCGACGTCGAACTTGTAGAAGGTGGCGAGGCTGGACAGCAGCTGGAAATAGAACTGGTTGCGCCGGTCCCAGCCGCGGATCGCGCCGGAGGCGAGCGACAGGTGCGGGTGGGCGACGATGCGCGCCGGGTCGAAGAAGGTGACCATGCCCAGGCCGTCGCAACTGGTGCAGGCGCCGGCCGGGTTATTGAACGAAAACAGCCGCGGCTCCAGCTCGGCCACGCTGTGGCCGCACACCGGGCAGGCGAAGCGGGCGGAAAAGAGCTGTTCGGCGCCGCTGTCCATGTCCAGCGCGATGGCGCGGCCTTCCGCCTGCTGCAGCGCGGTCTCGATCGATTCCGCCAGCCGCTGGCGGGCGTCGGCGCGTACCTTCAGGCGGTCGACGACGACGTCGATCGAGTGCTTGATGTTCTTGTCCAGCTTGGGCAGCTTGTCGATGTCCATCAGCGCGCCGTCCAGCCGCACGCGCACGAAGCCGCGCGAGCGCAGGTCGGAAATGAGCTCGACCTGTTCGCCCTTGCGCTCGCTCACGACCGGCGCAAGGATGGCCACCTTGCTCTCTTCCGGCATCGCCAGCACCGCGTCGACCATCTGCGACACGCTCTGCGCGGCCAGCGGTGCGCCGTGTTCCGGGCAGTGCGGCGTGCCCACGCGGGCGAACAGCAGGCGCAGGTAGTCGTGGATTTCGGTCACCGTGCCGACGGTGGAGCGCGGGTTGTGGCTGGTCGCCTTCTGTTCGATCGAGATCGCCGGCGACAGGCCCTCGATCAGGTCCACGTCCGGCTTTTCCATCAGCTGCAGGAACTGGCGCGCGTAGGCCGACAGCGACTCGACGTAGCGGCGCTGGCCCTCGGCGTACAGCGTGTCGAAGGCGAGCGAGCTCTTGCCCGAGCCGGACAGCCCGGTGATCACCGTCAGGCGGTCGCGCGGAATGTCGATGTTGATGTTCTTCAGATTGTGGGTGCGCGCACCGCGTATGCGTATCCAGTCCATGGTCCGGCCGGGGGCAGGGCAAACCGGGTATGAGACCCCATTTCCCGTCGAATTGCGAGCGGCTGCACAGGTCGGGCTGCACGCACTTGCGTCGCGCATGCGTATTGATTAGCGTGCCGCTCGCCGTCTCCCTCCAACAACGATGACAACAGACATGCAGATCCTGACCGTTGCGCCCTATCCGCGCGAGAACACGCTGTTCCGAATTCACGCCGTGCTGTCCGCAGTGCTGTGGGTGCTCATCGTGGTCGCCACCTTCGGCCTGGTGCTGGTCTACCTGCTGTTCGGCGGACTGTTCTACCTGTTCGGCTTTTCCTGGTTCATCACCCACCTGAAGGGCAACGGAGCGCGCATCGGACCGGACCAGTTTCCGGACCTGCACGCGCGCATCGTCAGCGCCTGCGACCGGCTAGGCATACGCGAACTGCCCGAGTGCTACCTGATCCAGTCCGACGGCATCCTGAACGCGCTGGCGGCCAAATTCCTGGGTCGCCACTACGTCGTGCTGTTCTCGCCCATCGTCGATGCGCTGGAGGAGCGTCCGGATTCACTGGATTTCTACATCGGACACGAACTGGCGCACATCCACCGCAAGCACACCGGCCTGCTGCGTTCGGTCTTTCTCTGGCCGTCCGCCTTCCTGCCTTTGATCGGTGCCGCCTACCGCCGCGCCCAGGAATACACCTGCGACCGTTATGGTCTTGCGCTGTGCCCGAAGCCGGAGGATGCCGAACGCGCGCTGGCGGTCGTGGTGGGTGGATCGCGCCGGTGGATGACGCTGAACAGCGACACCTTCATCGGTCAGAGCGCCGAAAGCGGCGGCTTCTGGATGTCGTTCAACGAGCTGACCTCGGACTACCCCTGGCTGTCCAAGCGCATGCTGGCGCTGCGCGCGCTGTCGTCCGGCCGCGAACTGCGGGTGCCGCGACGCAGCCTGCGCGCCAAGCTGCTGGCGCTGTTCGTGCCGCGCTTTCCCGGGATTGGCGGCGGCGGCGGCCTGATCATGCTGGTCGCGCTCGTCGGCGTGATGGCGGCCATCGCCATTCCGCAGTACGAGGACTACGTGAAGCGCGCCCGCCTGGCGCAGGTCGATGCGGCCGCCGGCACGCTGCTGCAGCACCTGCAGACCGAGGCGGCCACGCTGGAACAGGCGAACACCCTGTTGTCCGCGCTCGACCGCGTGCCGGCGGTACAGGCGCTGCAGGCGGTGGCAAGCGTGGACATGCGCGAGGGCGGTACGGTGATCGTGACGCCGCTGGGCCGGCCCGGCGGCCAGGACGACGCGCTGGCCTTCGTGCCCTCGCTGGATGACGTCAGCGGCGCGGTCCAGTGGCAGTGCCAGACCGAGCGACCTGAGCCCCGCCGGCCGTCCTGGTGCCGCTGAAACCGGGCGGCGGTGACGGAGAGGCCGTGGCAGTGGCCGCGGCTTTGCTAGAATTCGGCGGTTCCTTCGCCGTCCCGCCATGACTTCCCCTATTTCAGACCGCATGACCCGCACCGAATGGCGTGCGGGCGTGGCGCTCGCATTCATTCTCGCCTTGCGCATGCTCGGCCTGTTCCTCGTGCTGCCGGTGTTTTCGGTGTTCGCGCGGACGCTGCCCGGCGGCGACAACATCTTCATGGCCGGGCTGGCCTTCGGCGTGTTCGGTCTCGCCCAGGCCTTCATGCAGATTCCGTTCGGCATCGCCTCCGACCGCTTCGGTCGCAAGCCGGTCATCGTCGTCGGTCTGCTGCTGTACGCGGCGGGCAGCCTGATGGCGATGTGGGCGCCGGACATCCACTGGATGATCGCGGCGCGCATCCTGCAGGGTACCGGCGCCATTTCCGCCGCGGTGACCGCGCTTGCCGCCGATCTGGTGCGCGACCAGCACCGCACCAAGGTGATGGCGATGATCGGTTCGACCATCGGCCTCGTGTTCGCCGGTTCGCTGGTGCTGTCGCCGGCGATGTATGGCTGGGTGGGCATGGACGGCATGTTCCTGTTCATCGCCGTACTGGCGCTCACCGCGATTCCGGTGCTGCTCAAGGTGGTGCCCGACCCGGACCACGCGCCGGTGGTGCAGCCGACACCGTTTGCGCGGGTGATTGCCGACCGTCAGCTGATGCGCCTCAACTTCGGCATGTTCACCGTGCACATGGTGCAGATGGCCATGTTCCTGATGGTGCCGCTGGCGCTGGTCGAGGTGATGGGCGTGCCGGTGGCCGAACACTGGACGCTCTATCTGCCCATCGTGCTGGCCAGTTTCGTCGTCATGGTGCCGGCCATCGTCTGGGCGGAAAAGCGTGCGCGCGTGAAGTCGGTGTTCCTGGCGTCCATCGTCACGCTGATCGCCTCGCAGTTCATTTTCCTGGCGCAGGTCGACCTGATGTGGGTGCTGGTCGGCGGGCTGTTCGTGTTCTTCATCGCCTTCAACCTGCTGGAGGCGCTGCTGCCCTCGCTGGTGTCGCGCATCGCGCCGCCGGCGGCCAAGGGTGCGGCGCTTGGCGTGTTCAATACCGCGCAGTCCATCGGTGCCGCCACCGGCAGTGCCATCGGCGGCGCGATTGCGCTGCGTTTCGGTGCCGCCGGCGTGTTCGGCTTCTGCGTCGTGCTGGCCGTCGCCTGGTGGCTGTGGGCGCGCAGCATGCAAGCGCCGCCGGTGGTTGCACTGCGCGAGTACGCGATCGGCGATCATGTCGACATCGAGTGGCTGCGCGAGCGGCTGCTCGAACTGCCGGGTGTAAGAGAAGCCAGCGTCGAACGGGAACGCCGCATGGCGTATCTGAAGGTGAATCTGGAACTGTGGGACGAAGAGGGCGTACGCCGGCTGCTTGATGCGCCGGTCGTTGCCTGAAATTCATATGGAATAATGGCGCAGCGCCCGTCCGGTGCGCAGCGTCGCTGTCAGAAACGAAATACACGAATCTCGCGGGAGGAAAATCATGGCTTCAGTAAACAAGGTCATCATCGTCGGCAACCTGGGCCGCGATCCGGAAACCCGCTACGCGCCGAACGGCGACGCGATCTGCAACATCACGGTGGCGACCACCGACAGCTGGAAGGACAAGGCTACCGGCGAGAAGAAGGAACAGACGGAATGGCACCGCGTGTCCTTCTACGGCCGCCTGGCCGAGATCGCCGGCCAGTACCTGCGCAAGGGCTCGGCCGTCTATGTCGAGGGCAGCCTGCGCACCCGCAAGTGGCAGGACAAGGAAGGTCAGGACCGCTACACCACCGAAATCCGCGCCGAGCAGATGCAGATGCTGGGCAGCCGTCAGGGTTCGGGCGGCGGCGGTGGCGGTGAAAGCTACGGCGGTGGTGGCGGTGGTGGTTACAGCGGCGGCGACGATTTCGATCAGGCACCGCGCCAGTCCGCGCCGCGTCAGGCGCCCAGCCGTCCGGCTCCGGCGCCGCAGTCGGCACCGCCGTCCTCGTCCGGTGGCTTCGGCGGCATGGACGACGACATCCCGTTCTGACGCGAACGGTCAGTCCGGACAGAAAACGGCGCGCCTGCGGGTGCGCCGTTTTTTTTTTCAGCGCGGCGTCGCCCGCCCGGGCCGCGCGGCGACGAAGGCGCCCGCCGACACGCAGATCAGGCCGACGACCAGCCAGCCGGACAGCGGCTCGTCCAGCAGCGGTGCGGCGGCGACGCCGGCCAGCACCGGCACCAGCGCCACCAGCGCGCCGGTGCGTTCGGCACCCAGTTCATGCACCGCCTTCAGGAACAGCATCATCGCCACGATGGTGACGCCGGCGCCTTGGTATAGGCCCTGCAGCACCAGCATGCCGGTCGGCACCTGGTCGAGCGCCTTGGGCAGCCAAAGCAGATAGACCGGCAGGTAGAGCGCGGTCGAACCGAGCGCGACGAAGCGGGTGAGCGTCCACGCGTCGTGTTTCCACTTCTTTGCCAGCACGCTGTACAGCGCCCAGGCGGCCGAGCCGCCGAGCAGCAGCAGGTCGCCGAGCAGCATGTCGTGCGTCCACGGGTGACCGCCTGCCGTGTAATGCACGGCGACGCTGGCGATGCCCAACGCGATGCCGGCGAGGCCGACCATGCGGGCGGCGCCGGGCCGCGATCCGAGCAGCCACCATGCGGCCGCGGCGACCAGGAAGGGCTGCATGCCCGGCAGCAGGATGGCGCCGTGCGCGGCCGGCGCGTACTTGAAGGCGGCGAACACGAACAGACCGTAGATGAGGCCGCCGAGCAGGGTCAGTGTCCACAGCCGTGCGTTGCGCCAGGCGCCGCGCGGCAGACTGCCGGCAAAGGGCAGCAGCAACAGCGCGGCGGTGCCCAGGCGCAGCGCCAGCGTGTCCCACGCGGTCAGCGGGCTCTTGCCGCCATAGCGGGATACCAGGATGAAGCCGGTCCAGATGGCGACGGTACCGGCGGCGGCGAGATAGCCGGTGGTGCGCGGGGACGGGGCGAAGCGGGGCATTGCGAAGTCAATCGATGCGACGGGGCCTCAGTGTAGAGCGTGTCGTGGTCCGCCTTCCTGCTGTGTTGCCGGCTGTTCCGGTCGGCACGGCGGCACAGTCAAGGCGCGCCCGCCTGATCCTGCTCAAGACGGCCGACCGGCCGGCGGCTAGATTCAAAGGGGATTCGCCCCGGGCATTTCAGGAGACATCATGGAAAAGCGCTACATCGCCTTCATCATCAAGAACAGGGAACCGCTGTTGCTGCAGCGGAAGGACACCGTCAGCCATGCCTGCCGGCTGATGCACGAGAAGGGGACGGGGGCGGTACTGGTGGTCGACGACAAGCAGAAGCTGGTCGGCATCTTCACCGGCCGCGACGCGGTACGCATGCTGGCCGAGGGGCATCACGCGCCGGCCATGACGCTGGCCGAGGCGATGACGCCGGAGCCGCACACGATCGCGCCGGACCAGACCTCGATCGATGCGCTGCGCGAAATGAACGATCGCGGCTTCCGCCATCTGCCGGTGGTCGACAACGGGGTGATCGTCGGCATCGTGTCGCGCGGCGACTTCAAGGGCGCCGAACTGGAACGGCTGGGCGACGAAACCAGCCTGTGGGAAAGGATCTGTTGATGCGGGATCTGCTGAGTCGGGATCCGCTGACTCAGCGGCGATCGGCGCGCGCGCTGCGGTACTGCTGCCGCCAGTCGCGCGACGAGGCCAGCCACCACATGCGGTCGAAGGCCAGCGACAGCGTCGGCAGCAGGTCGGCGAAGTAGTGTTCGGCCGCGCTCGGGCCGTCGGCCGCGTCGGGCAGGCCGTCGGCGTGGTCGATGTCGAGCGCCGCCAGACGTTCGGCCAGCGCCGGGTGGGTGTCGAAGGCGGCGGTGTCGGCGCGTACGCCGAGCAGATGGTCCAGATCGGCCAGCGCGTCGTCGCGCACGAAGCCCACCTGCATGCCGAGGCCCATTTCGCGGAAGGGGCGGATGCGCGGCCGGCGGTTGCTGCGCGCCTGTTCCATCACCTTGGTCCAGTAGTTCTCGGTCAGGAAGCGGTCCTTCATCGCCAGATCGATCAGGGCGCCGGCCAGCGCCGGCGCGCCGACCGCGCGGGCAGCGAGTGCGTCGGCCTCGAATTCGTCCAGTCGCGACAACTGTACGGACTGTTCGAGATCGGTCCGTGCGGTGCGCGCGAACACACGGCGGGCGGCGCGCGCCAGCGCGCCGTCGTCCTCGTCGATGCGGTCGAAACAGCGCAGCCACCAGGTGCGCAGATGGGCGGCCCAGGCGCCGCGGCGGCCGCGCTGCGCCGACAGGTGAGCCAGTTCGTGCGCCAGCACCGCCGACAGTTGCTGCGGCGTCAGGCAGTGGGCCAGGGGTATGCCCAGCAGCAGCGTCGTGCGCATCGGGCCGAACAGACCGAAAGCCGGGCGACACACGACGGCCGCGTTCACCTCCGGCGTGGCCAGCACGCGATCGATGCGGCGTGCGCCGAGCCGCGCACACAGGCGGTCGATGCGCCGGCGGAAGCCGGGCGCCAGCGCGTCCGGCAGCACGATGCCCGCGCAGTCCGGCGTCGGTACCCAGAGCCAGCGCGAAAGTCGCACGCCGACCCCGGCGACCGCCAGCAGCGTGGCCAGCGCCACGGCAGCCGCCCCGGTCGAGGCGCCATCCAGCGCATGCAGCAGCATCAGCCCGGACAGCAGGCTGCCGGCCAGCGCTGCGGTCAGCAGCCCGATGCATAGGGTGGCGCGCAGCGTGAGCAGGCGGCGAAGCTGGCGTTGTCGGCTGTGCGCATTCACGATGGCGGCTCCGGGCAGGGCAAACGCGAGGGGACTGGGCCGACTTATACGCAGCGCGCCAGCGCTGCGGCAATCAGCCGAATACCTGAGCCCGATCAGGCAATTTCCCCGTTCGAAACAACGATGTGGCGTCTGCTCGCGCCGATTTGTATCAGCGTGATGCGTTGGGCATGTCGGCGCGCGGCGTCGGCATAGACTGGAACGATCATCTTCTTCGGCCCCAGTTTCACCATGGCGCTTCCCCTGTTCAAGCCCGATTCCCCGCTCGCCGAGTTCGAACTGCTTGAACTGCTGGACCGCAGCAACCGGCAGGCGCGCGAACGTCTGCGGCGCTTCGGCACGGTGTGGCCCTTCGGCAGCTACGTCTGTCCGGCCGGTTTTGTCCATCCGCTGGAGTCCGATCCTGCAAACTACGCGCTGCCGCACTACATGCAGTACGAAATACTGCACGACAGGCTGGTGGCGATGGCGTGGAAGGACAGGCTGATCGCCTACACGCTGGTGGCGCAGATCGGTCTGCCGCCGGAGTTCGATGCGGCGCGCACGCCGTCGATCCGGGTTCATTTCGAATCGCCCGAAATGTCCGTCTATATGTACACGCCCTTCCTGCAGGCGCCCTGTCGCGCACATCCGCCGACCGTCGCCGACTTCCAGCGCACCCGCTTTCTCGAATCCTTCGTGACGCCGGCCGGCGCCAACGTGTTCGAGGTCCGGCAACGCTGAAACCGCCAGCGGCGCCTACAATCGCCGCATGCCCAGATTCCAGTTGCTCATTTCGGCGATCGAGTTCGCCGCCACGCTCGCCTTTGCCGTGTCCGGCATGATCGAAGCGGCGCGCCGCCGCATGGACGTGGTCGGCGTGTTCGCCGTGGCCTTCATCACCGCCTTCGGCGGCGGCACCGTACGCGACGTGCTGCTCGACCGCCGGCCCTTCTTCTGGGTCGAGCACCAGGGCTATGTGTGGCTCATCTTCGTGCTCACCCTGGTGGCGGCGCCCTGGCTGCACAAGCACCGCGAAATCGTCACCGAGCGCGCGATGCTGATTCCCGACGCGCTGGGTCTCGGTCTGTTTTCGGTCACCGGCGTCAGCCTGGCGCACCAGATGGGCATGCCGCTCTTCGTGTCGGTCATGATGGGCGTCGTCACCGGCGTGCTCGGCGGCGTCATGCGCGACGTCATCTGCAACGAGGTGCCGAACGTGTTCCACGACCACCGGCCCTATGCCCTGTGCGCCTTCGTCGGTGCCTGGCTCTACCTCGGCATGGACGCGCTGGCGGTGACACCGCTGCTGTCGCTGGCCGTCTCGGTCGCGCTGATCGCCGGCCTGCGGCTGCTGGCGGTGATGACCGGCTGGTCGGTACCGCGCTGGCCGCGCGACGAAAGCTGAGCACACCGTGTAGCGTCAATCTGTAGACACATCCGAAGTGTCAGCATAAAGTGACACTATCGGATGTGCCATCGATCTTCCATGGCGCCCGACTTCCGCGCGAGGTGCGCCATGTCGCAAGCCTTCCCGTTTTCGGCCATCGTCGGCCAGGACGAAATGAAGCAGGCCATCCTGCTGTCGGCGGTCGATCCGTCCATCGGCGGTGTGCTCGTGTTCGGCGACCGCGGCACCGGCAAGTCGACGGCCGTGCGCGCACTGGCGGCACTGCTGCCGAAGATGCGCGCGGTCGAGGGCTGCGCCTACCAGTGCGACCCGGACGAGGTGGCTTCGGTCTGCCCGGTCTGTTCCGCCGCCGCCGCATCGCGACGCGCGCGGCTGGTGCCGGTGCCGGTGGTCGATCTGCCGCTCGGCGCCACCGAGGACCGCGTGGTCGGCGCTCTCGATCTCGAACGCGCGCTGACCCGCGGCGAGAAGGCTTTCGAACCCGGACTGCTGGCGCGCGCCCATCGCGGCTTCCTCTATGTCGACGAGGTCAATCTGCTGGAAGACCACCTGGTCGATCTGCTGATCGACGTGGCCGCTTCCGGCGAGAACGTGGTCGAGCGCGAAGGCCTCAGCGTGCGTCACCCCGCGCGCTTCGTGCTCGTCGGCAGCGGCAACCCGGAAGAGGGCGAGCTGCGGCCGCAGCTGCTGGACCGTTTCGGCCTGTCGGTCGAGGTGAGCACGCCGACCGACCTGCCGACCCGCGTCGATGTCGTGAAGCGGCGCGACGCCTTCGAGCGCGACCGCGCCGGCTTCTGTGCGCAGTGGTCCGGACGCGACGCCAAGCTGCGTCGTCGCATCGTCGGTGCGCGCGAACGCCTGCCCGCCGTACGGGTGCCGGATGCGGCGCTCGAACAGGCGGCCAGGCTGTGCATGCAGCTCGGCACCGACGGCCTGCGCGGCGAACTGACGCTGGTGCGCGCGGCGCGCGCACTGGCCGCCTATGACGGCGACGAAGAGGTCGGCGATGCGCATCTGCGACGGATCGCGCCGTCGGCGCTGCGCCACCGGCTGCGCCGCGATCCATTGGACGAATCCGGCTCCGGCGTGCGCGTGGCGCGCGCGGTCGATGAGCTGCTGCCGGCATGAGCGGGGCACCGATGCAGACTGACGACACGATGGCGCGCTGGCTGCGCGCACTGCTGCCGGCCGCGCTGTGCGCGCTCGATCCGGCCGGATGTGGCGGCGTGCGGCTGCGCGCCCAGGCGGGCCCGGCGCGTGACGCCTGGCTGGCGCAACTGCGCGCGCTGCTGCCGCCCGGCACGCCGCTGCGCCGCATTCCGCTCGACGCCCCCGATGCCCGCCTGCTCGGCGGGCTCGACCTCGCGGCCACGCTGCGCGCCGGCCGACCGGTGGCCGAGCGCGGTCTGCTGGTCGAGGCGCACGGCGGCGTCGTGCTGCTGGCAATGGCCGAGCGCATCAGTTCGGCCGCTGCGGCGAGGCTGACCGCGGTGATGGACGAGGGCGTCGTGGTGATGCTGCGCGACGGCATGGAAGCGCGCGAGGCGGCCGAGTTCGGGGTGATCGCGCTGGACGAGGCGCAGGGCGACGACGAGAACCTGCCGGCCGCGCTGTGCGATCGGCTGGCCTGCTTCGTCGACCTCGAAGGCCTGCGCGCTGGCGACTGCCCGCAACTGCCTTTCGATGCCGGACACATCGCCGCCGCGCGTACGCGCCTGCCGATGGTCAGTGTGTCGCCGGTGGTGATCCAGTCGCTCGGTGCGGCGGCACAGGCCTTCGGTGTCGATTCGCTGCGCGCCTTCATGCTCGCGGTACGCGCCGCCCGCGCCGCGGCCGCGCTGGACGGGCGCGACCAGGTGGGCGAGCCGGACGTGACGCTGGCCGCCCAGCTCGTGCTGGCGCCGCGCGCGACGCAATGTCCCGCGAGTGCCGCCGAGGCACCGGCCGATGCGTCACCCGAGGCCGCCGCGCCCGATCAGCCCTCCGACAGCACGCCCGCCGAGGCTGCGCCGCCGCCGGGCGATGCGGGCGGCGAGCCGAAGGACGAGCGGCCCGCCGATATGCAACAGCCGCTCGAAGACCGCGTGCTCGAAGCGGTACGCGCGGTGCTCAGTCCCGACCTGCTGGCGCATATCCGGCTGGCCGGCGGCCGACTGCCGCGGGCGCGCAGCGCCGGGCGATCCGGCGCGCTGCGCGGCAACGGCCAGCGCGGGCGGCCGGTCGGCGTGCGCAAGGGGCGACCGGGCGGCGGGCTGCGGCTCAGTGTCATCGACACGCTGCGTGCGGCGGCGCCGTGGCAGGTGCTGCGCCGACGCCAGGGCATGCCGGCGACGCGGGTGGCGGTGCGACCGGAGGACTTCCGCATCGTCCGTTACCGACAGCGTACGCAGACCACCACCATCTTCGTCGTCGACGCCTCCGGCTCGTCGGCGCTGCACCGGCTGGGCGAAGCGAAGGGCGCGGTCGAACTGCTGCTGGCCGACTGCTACGTGCGGCGCGACCGCGTGGCCGTCATCGCCTTCCGCGGCACGCGTGCCGAACTGCTGTTGCCGCCGACCCGTTCACTGGTGCGCGCCAAACGCAGCCTGGCCGGCCTGCCCGGTGGCGGTGGCACACCGCTGGCCGCCGGCATCGAAGCCGGCTGGAGCCTGGCCGACGCGTTGCGCCGGCAGGGCGACACGCCGACCCTGGTGCTGCTCACCGACGGCCGCGGCAATGTCGCGCGCGACGGTCAGGGCGGCCGTGCCCGCGCCGAACAGGACGCGCAGGCGGCGGCGCGGCGGGTGCGCGCGTCGGCACTGCGCACGCTGTTCATCGACACCTCGCCGCGGCCACATCCGTCAGCGCAGTCGCTGGCGGCCGGCATGGGCGCGCTGTACGCACCGCTGTCCGCGGCCGATGCGCAGGGCATATCACGGCTGGTGAAGCAGGCGGGCGCACAGTCCGCGGGCCAGAACGGATGAACACGACCGGTATTCGGCGATGACTTCGATGAGCGATCTGCCGCCGGCGGTGACCGGCGTGCGCCGCAGCGCACCGCATGCGGTGGTGATCGGCAGCGGCTTCGGCGGGCTGGCCGCGGCGGTCAGGCTCGGTGCGCGCGGCTACCGCGTCACCGTGCTGGAACGACTGGATGCGCCGGGCGGACGCGCCTACGTACACCGGCAGGACGGCTTTACCTTCGACGCCGGCCCGACCATCGTCACTGCGCCCTTCCTGTTCGAGGAACTGTGGCAGCTGTGCGGCCGGCGCATGTCCGACGACGTCGATCTGCGGCCGCTGTCGCCGTTCTACCGCATCCGCTTCGACGACGGCGAAACCGTCGACTGTTCCGGCGACCCCGAAGCGATGCGGCGCGAGGTGGCGCGGCTGGCGCCGGACGATGTGGCCGGTTACGAGCGCTTCATGCAGGCCAGCGAAGCGACCTTCCGCGTCGGTTTCGAACAGCTGGGTCACGTGCCCTTCGACAGCTGGATCGACATGGCGAAAGTGCTGCCGGCGATGCTGAAGCTGCAAAGCTATCGCAGTCTGTACAGCCTGGTGTCCAGCCACGTGCGCGACGAGCGGCTGCGCTTCGTGCTGAGCTTTCATCCGCTGTTCGTCGGTGGCAATCCGTTCACTGTCACGTCGATCTACGGCCTGATCGCCCACCTGGAGCGGCAGTGGGGCGTGCACTTCGCGATGGGCGGCACCGGCTCTCTGGTCAGCGGCCTGGTGAAGCTGATCGAGGGACAGGGCAACCGCGTGCGCTGCGACGCCGAGGTGGTCGAGATCACCGCGCACAACGGCCGCGCCACCGGCGTGCGGCTGCGCAACGGCGACACGATTGCAGCCGACGTCGTGGTGTCGAATGCCGACGCCGCCTACACCTACAAGCACCTGCTGCCATCCACCCGGCGCAAGCGCTGGACCGACCGCCGCCTCGACGACGCCCGCTACTCGATGAGCCTGTTCGTCTGGTACTTCGGCACGCGCGGCTGCTACGACGCGGTGCCGCACCACACGATACTGCTGGGTCCGCGCTACCGGGCGCTGCTGCACGACATTTTCGAGCGGCAGGTGCTGGCCGACGATTTCAGCCTCTATCTGCACCGACCGACCGCGACCGATCCGTCGCTGGCGCCGCCAGGCTGCGACGCCTTCTACGTGCTGTCGCCGGTGCCCCACCTGGACAGCGGCACCGACTGGTCGATCGAGGCGGAGCGCTACCGACAGGCGATCGAGGACCGCCTGTCGGCGACGCTGCTGCCAGGGCTGGGCGAGCGCATCGTCACCTCGCGCGTCACCACGCCGATCGATTTCCGCGACCGCCTGCTGTCGCTGAAGGGCGCGGCTTTCGGGCTGGAGCCGGTGCTGACGCAGAGCGCCTGGTTCCGTCCGCACAACCGCAGCGAAGAACTGGAGCGGCTCTATCTGGTCGGCGCCGGCACGCATCCCGGCGCGGGTCTGCCCGGCGTGCTGTCGTCGGCGCGCGTGCTCGACCGTCTGGTGCCGGACCCGTCCCATGTCTGATCACGACGCAGCCCGCGACATGGCGGCCTGCCGCCGTCTGCTGCGCGACGGTTCGCGTTCCTTCTTCGCCGCCTCGCTGCTGCTGCCGCGTGCGGTGCGCGAACCGGCGTGCGCGCTGTATGCCTTCTGCCGCATCGCCGACGATCTGGTCGATGACAGCGCGGCCGACGAGGCGACCGTCGAGGCGCTGCGCCGGCGGGTCGATGCCGCCTGCGCCGGCCGGCCGCGCAACGATCCGGTCGATCGCATGCTGTCGCGGGTGGTGGTGCAGTTCGCCATACCGCCGGCGCTGCTGCACGCCCTGATCGAGGGCTTCGCCTGGGATGCGCGTGGCCGGCAATACGAAACGCTGTCCGAGCTGTACGACTACTGCGCCCGCGTCGCAGCCACCGTCGGCGCCATGATGGCGATGCTGATGGGCGTGCGCGACCGCGAACAGGCGGCGCGCGCCTGCGATCTCGGGCTGGCGATGCAGCTCACCAACATCGCCCGCGACATCGGCGAGGACGCCCGGCGCGGCCGGCTCTACCTGCCGCGCGGCTGGCTGCGCGTGGCCGGCATCGACCCGGACGACTGGCTGGCGCAGCCGGTGTTCGACGCGCGGCTGGTGCCGGTGCTCGATCGCCTGCTCGGCTGTGCCGACCTGCTGTACGAGCGCGCCGCTGCCGGCATCGAACAGCTGCCACCGGCCTGCCGGCCGGGCATCCGGGCGGCACGCGCCATCTATCGCGATATCGGCCGCGGCGTGGTGGCCAACGGACACGATTCGGTGTCGCAGCGCTCGGTCGTGTCGTCCTGGCGCAAGACGGTGCTGCTGGCGGGCTCGCTCACCGCAGCCGCGCGGCAGGCGGATGCGCGCTACGCCGAGCTGGAGGAGGTGTCGATGCTGGTCGACGCGGTCACCGCGGCGCCGCTGCCGCTGGCCGTGCAGGGAAGCCTCGACCGGCTGCCGTCGCGCACGCCGCGACAGCGGCTGGAGTGGCTGATCGACCTGTTCGAGCGGCTGGAGCGGCAGGACCGGGCGCGCGCGCAGGGCGGCTGACGCCGGTGGCCTACCGCACCGCTTCGGCGATCAGCGCGGCCAGTCGCTGTGGCGCTTCCTCGTGCGCCAGATGCCCCAGTCCGTCGAGCTCGATCAGGCGCGCGCCGGTGACGATGCGCTGTACCCGGCGCGAACAGTCGGCCGGCACCGTGCGGTCGCCGCGCGCCGCGATCAGCGTCAGCGCGGCGTCGAGCCGCGGCAGGTCGCGCGCCAGCGGTGCGATGTCCCAGTTCGCCATCATGCCGAGCACCCCGGCGACGTGGGCGCGACAGCGCACCAGTCGCGCGTACAGCGCGATGCCGCGCGCGTCGATGTGCGAACCGGTGCTGGCGATCAGCCGCTCGACCGCACCGCTGCGCGACGCGCTGCGCGCGAACAGGGCGGCGGCAAAGGGGGTCAGTGACAGCAGGCGGGCGGCCGGCGGGAACAGCAGGCCGGCCAGGCCGGGCAGCGGCAGCAGCGCACCATTGAGGCTGACCAGCTGGCGGCCGGGCAGCAGGCCGTCGAGCCGCATGCGCAGTGCGATCGCCGCGCCCGCCGAGTGCCCGGCCACCGCCGCCGGTGCGATCTGCAGGGTCTGCATCAGCGCGCCGACGGCGCGCGCCATGCCGGGCAGCGAAAGCGTGCCGGCCGGCGGGGTCGAACTGAAGGCGTGGCCCGGCAGGTCGGGCGCGATGACGGTGTGTTCGCGTGCCAGCAGCGGCAGCAGGTCGCGCCAGGAATGGGTCGAGGCGCCACTGCCGTGCAGCAGGAGCAGGGGCGGGCCGCTGCCCGCGATCTGTACGTGCCAGTGCACGCCGCCGGCGTCGACGAAGCGACTTGCATCGCGATTGGGCCAGTCGGCGCCGTCGCGCGGCCAGTCGAGGCTTTCGGTTGCGGCCATGGCGTTGGGGCGATTCGGGGGAAAGTTCGGGGGCCGGTTCAGTGCACTCGATGCAACCATACAGGAGGGCGTGCAATGAGTCCGACCACGCTGGTCATTGTCGAGGCGGTGCTGATATTCGGCGGCGTGCTGGTGTTCGCCGTGTACCAGCTGGTGTCGGTGCGCCGTTTGCAGAAGCGCGAGGGCGACCGCAAGGACGAAGCGCCGGAGCGCTGAGCCGGGCGCTGACCAGGCACCCTCAGGCGGCCCATGCGCTGCGCCGCGGCATGCGGAAGGGCAGCAGCATCTGCACCCAGCCGCTGCGGAAGCGTTCGAGGTCCAGGCTTTCGTGCACGCCATGCACCGGCTCGCCGAGCAGCCGGGTGTCGAGCAGCGAGCGCGCATAGAAAGGCGTGTCTTCCAGCGTGCGCGCCCGCGGTGTCGTGCCCGCTTCGCTGCGCGTCGCGCGGGCGATGCCCCAGCGCGTGCCCGGCAGGTCGTGCGCCGCCGGTGCGGCGAAGCTGCGGCAGCCGCCGTCGGCGTCGAAATGCAGCGCCAGCGAATGCGGCGTGCCGTCGCGACGCTGCACGTCGTACAGCACCGCGGTGTCGCCGCCGCGCAGGCTGCTGCGCGACCAGTGCCAGCGGGTGAAGTCCTCCTCCAGTGCGCGACTGCCGGCATTGCTGTCGGCATAGGCGTCGCCATGCCAGTGCAGCGCCGGCTCGCTCAGTCTCACTTCGACTCGCGCGCAGGGTGCGATCGGCAGCCACAGGTGGTGTCCGTCGGCATCGAGCGCGAAGGCGTCCTGCACCAGCGTCGGCGCGTGCAGGCGCACGCTGCCGCGTACGCGCATCGGCAGCGGGGCGCCGATCTCGTCGAGGTCGATGGTGAGTGCGGCGCCGTCCCAGTGCAGCCGGCTGGGGCCGATGCGCAGGCTGTGCGCGTCGCGCTGCAGTGCCGAGGCGCCGCGCTCGGTCATGGTCCAGCGGCGCTTTTCGCCATACAGTGCGACATTCACCGCGCAGTGCGCGTGCGGATCGGCGGCACCCGGGCGACGGCGGCGGGCCAGTGCGTAATACGGCGAGAACACGCTGCCGATGAAGGCGATCACCGTCAGTCCGTAGCGACCGTCATCGCTGGTGGCGTCGACATACCACCAGCGGTAGCCACCCGGTGCCACGTCGGCGTCGAAGCTGCGTGCATTCATGAGCGGGCGTCCGTCCGGTCGCGCAGGATGCAGTCGGCGGCCAGCCGGCCGGACAGCGCGGCCATCGGCAGACCGGGGCCGGGGTGCGCGCTGCCGCCGGCCAGATAGAGTCCGGGCACGCGGCTGCGCGCGCCAGGACGACGGAAGGCGGCACGCCACCCGTGCGAGGCCTCGCCGTACAGCGCGCCGCCGGTCGCGGGAAACATCCGGTTGAAGTCCTCCGGCGTGGTGGTGACGCAGGCGCTGGCGCGGCGGTCGATGTGCAGGCCGCACTGTTCCATCTGGCGGAAGGCGAGGTGAGCGCAGCGCTCGATCTCGCCGGGGCGCGCCAGCCTGCGGTCGCCATCGGCCGGCGCATTGACCAGACAGAGCAGGCGCTCCGCCGGCAGTGACGACGGCGGCGGTGCATCGCCGCGGTCCTGTGCGCAGACATACACGGTGGGGGCGCGCGGCAGCCGGCGATGGCGCTGCAGGTCGTCGAATTCCGCGCGGTAGTCGGCGGAAAAGAACACGTTGTGGCGCAGCAGCGGAAAGCCGCGTGTGGCCGCGACCAGATTCCAGGTCACCGCCGACAGCGAGCGCGCGGCCGGCTCGACGGCGGCCGTCGCGCGGCGCACGTCGTCACCGAAGTGGCCGGCAGGCAGCGCGGCGACGTCGGCGTTGGCAACCACGGTGCGCGCCGCCAGCCACTCGCCCGAGGCCAGTCGTACACCGGAGACGTGATCGCCCTGCAGCGTGATCTCGCTGACGTGCTCGCCGTAGCGGAACTGCACGCCGTGACGCACGCACAGTGCCGCCAGCGCCTCGGCCAGCCGGTACATGCCGCCCTCGATCAGCCATACGCCGCGCTGTTCGACGTGGGCCACCAGCATCAAGGTGGCCGGTGCATCGAAGGGCGACGAGCCGCAATAGGTGGCGTAGCGGCCGAACAGCTGGCGCAGCCGCGGGTCGCGGAAGTGGCTGCCGAGCGCCTGCCACATCGTCGCAAAGGGGCGGATGCGCAGGATGTCGACGCCGGCGCGGCGCGCCAGTTCGAGCGGCCCTGGCCGCTGGGCGCGCATGAAGCTGCTGTCGAGCGTGCGGTAGATGGTCTGCGCCTCGCGCGTGAAACGGACGAAGCGCCGCGCCTCGGCGGCGCCGGCGAAGTCGCCGATGGCCTCGGCACTGCGGTCGACGTCGGCATGCAGATCCAGGTGCTGCCCGGCAGACCAGGCGTGCCGCGCCAGCACCTCGACCTTGCGCGTGCCGACGTGCGTGGCGAAGTTGCTGCCGGCGGCATCGAAGATGTCCTCGAATACCTCGCGCAGCGTAAACACCGTCGGGCCCGCGTCGAGCCGCAGACTGGCCACGTGCACCTCGCGCAGCTTGCCGCCGGGCGTGCCTGCGCGCTCGGTCAGCGTCACCGCCAGGCCGCGGCGGGCCAGTTCGAGCGCGGCCACCAGGCCCGCCACGCCGGCACCGATCACCACCACGTCCTGTCCGCTCATGCCGGCTCCTGTAAACCTTCATTGACGTTACGACCTGTCATGTCTACATTACATTACACCAGCGCCTGACAATCAAGGTTGACAGTTGGCGCGATAACTCGTCGGACACAGCTGCGCGCCGACACATGCGGGGGAACAGGCCATGGATGGAATGAAGCGCATCGAGCAGGCCCTGGGGATGGCGGTCGAACAATCGCTGGTGGCCGCGCTGTCGCATGCCGACGGTCCCGGCTGCCCGCCGCTGCTGGCGGCGGCCATACGTCACGCGGTGTTCCCGGGCGGCGCCCGCATCCGGCCGCGGCTCTGTCTGGCTGCGGCCTGCGCCTGCGGTGAGGACGACACGTCGATCGCCGATCACGCGGCGGCGGCGATCGAACTGCTGCACTGCGCCTCGCTGGTGCATGACGATCTGCCCTGCTTCGACGACGCGCCGCTGCGCCGGGGCAAGCCTTCGGTGCACAGCGCCTTCGGCGAGCGCATCGCCGTGCTGACCGGTGACGCGCTGATCGTGCTCGCCTTCCAGACGATGGCGCGCGGCGGCGCCCAGGCGCCGTACCGTCTGCTGCCGCTGCTGTCCATCATCGGCCGCGGTGTCGGCGTGCCGTCGGGCATCGTCGCCGGTCAGGCGCTCGAATGCGAAACCGACGTGAACCTGCGCCAGTACCAACAGGCCAAGACCGGCGCGCTGTTTGCCGCGGCGACCATGGCCGGCGCGGCGGCGGCGGGGGCCGATCCCGGCCCGTGGCGCGCGCTCGGCGACTGCATGGGCGAAGCGTTCCAGGTCGCCGACGACATCCTCGACGTGGCTTCCACGCAGGAGCGCATCGGCAAGCCGATCGGTCGCGACGCCGCACTGGGCCGGCCGAGCGCGGCACGCGAACTGGGCATACCGGGCGCAGTGAAACGGCTGCAGCAACTGGTGAGCGATGCGATGGACGCAGTGCCCGCCTGCTCCGGTGCCGACGGATTGCGCGCGGTAATCGCGATGGAAGCGCGGCGCTTCCTGCCGGCAGAGATCGCCGACTGCGCCGCCTGAAGCGCGCGTCATGGATCTGCCTGACACTTTCCGGCCGTCGTCGATGACGGGGAACGAAGGCCTGGTCGAGCGCATCCGCCAGGCGGCGGAGCGCCTGCTCAGCAGCCCGCGTTTCCATCGCTGGGCGGCCGCCTTTCCGCTGACGCGCCACAAGGCGCGCCGCGAGGCGCGTGCGCTGTTCGACCTGTGCGCCGGCTTCGTCTATTCGCAGGTGCTGCTCGCCTGCGTGCGGCTCAAACTGTTCGACGTGCTGGCCGACGGCGCGCAGAGCGCGCAGCAGGTGGCCTTGCGCACCGGGCTCAGCCGCGACGCCGCCGAGCGACTGCTCGACGCGGCGGTGGCGCTGCGCCTGGCGTCGCGCCGCAGCGGCGGCCGCTACGGACTGGGCATGCTGGGGGCGGCCGTGCTGGCCAATCCGGGCATTGCCGACATGGTCGAGCACCACGGGCGCGTCTATCGCGATTTCGAGGACCCGGTGGCGCTGCTGCGCGGCCTGTCCGGAGCGACCGCGCTGTCCGGCTACTGGCCCTATGCCGGCAATGCCGATGCGGCGGCGCTCGACGACGGCCGCATCGCCGACTACACGGCGCTGATGGCGGCTTCGCAGCCCCTGGTGGCCGACGAGGTGCTCGATGCCTATCCGGTGGCCATGCACCGCTGCCTGCTCGACGTCGGCGGCGGCGACGGCAGCTTCCTGCGCGCCGCCGCGCGCCGTGCGCCGGACCTGCGGTTGCAGCTGTTCGACCTGCCGGCGGTGGCGAATCAGGCGCGCCGGCGCTTTGCCGAGGCGGGCCTGATGGCCCGCGCCGAGGTGTTCGGCGGCGCCTTCCAGACCGACCCACTGCCGCACGGCGCCGACCTGGTGTCGGTGGTGCGCGTGCTGCACGACCACGACGACGACGACGTGATGCAACTGCTGCGGGCCATCCGCGCACTGCTGCCACCCGACGGCACGCTGCTGATCGCCGAACCGATGTCCGGCGTCGCTGGCGCCGAACCGGTGGGCGACGCCTATTTCGGCTTCTACCTGATGGCGATGGGGCGCGGCCGCCCGCGCAGCGAGGCGCGGCTCACCGACATGCTGCGGGCCGCCGGCTTCTGCCAGATCGGCCGTCTGCCGACGCGGATTCCGCTGCAGACCTGCGTTCTGGTCGCGCGTCCGCGACCGCTGACAGCCGATGACGCGACAAAGTGTAATTAAACGTTGACACAGATCATAGTAAACATAGAATGACACTTATGCGACAGGCCGCGCTGACACCGTCAGCCGACCGTCCTCAACGAGGAGGCGCGATGGACAGCATGGCCGTAGTGCTGCAGCAACCGGAACAGCTGGTCGTGACACGACTGGATCTGGCGCCTGCAGGAGACGCCGACGTCGTCGTCGATGTCGAGTGGAGCGGCATCAGCACCGGCACCGAACGCCTGCTGTGGTCCGGTCGCATGCCGCCCTTTCCGGGGATGGGTTATCCGCTGGTGCCGGGTTACGAATCGGTGGGCCGCGTCAGCGCCGCCGGGCGTGCTGCCGGTCTGCGCGTCGGCGAGCGGGTGTTCGTGCCCGGGGCGCGCTGTTTCGGCGAGGTGCGCGGCCTGTTCGGCGGAGCCGCTTCACGGCTGGTGGTACCGGCGGCGCGGGCGCTGCCGATAGACGAAGCCCTGGCCGAACGCGGCATCCTGCTGGCGCTGGCCGCCACCGCACAGCACGCGGTCATGGGCGGCGCTGCGCTGCCCGATCTCATCATCGGTCACGGCGTGCTCGGTAGGCTGGTCGCCCGGCTCACGGTCGCCGCCGGTGGCGACCCGGTGGTGTGGGAAACGAATCCGATGCGCGCTGCCGGCAGCACCGGTTACCCGGTCATCCCGGCTGCGCTGGACAACCGCCGCGACTACCGCTGCATCTGTGACGTCAGCGGCGACGCGACGCTGCTCGATACGCTGATCGCACGGCTGGCCCCGCAGGGCGAAATCGTGCTGGCCGGCTTCTACGAGGACGCACTGTCCTTCCATTTCGCACCGGCCTTCATGCGCGAGGCGCGACTGCGCGTCGCCGCCCAATGGCAGGACGCCGATCTGGCTAACGTGCGCGACATGGCCGCCGACGGCCGGCTGTCGCTCGATGGCCTGATCACGCATCGCGAGGTGGCCAGTCGCGCCGACCTCGCCTACCGCACGGCATTCGGTGACCCCGGCTGCCTGAAGATGATCCTCGACTGGAGACAGCTGTCATGACCGAAGCCTGTGGCGGCGGCGCCGTCAGCCCCATCAAGTTCGACCTGACCAAGGTGCTGCGCGCCGAGGCGGCGATCGATCCCGATCCCGTCGCCGACGGCGAAGTGACCAAGCAGACGCAGATCATCGCCATCTACGGCAAGGGCGGCATCGGCAAGAGCTTCACGCTGGCCAACCTGAGCTACATGATGGCGCAGCAGGGCAAGAAGGTGCTGCTGATCGGCTGCGACCCGAAGAGCGACACCACCTCGCTGCTGTTCGGCGGCAAGGCCTGCCCGACCATCATCGAAACCAGTTCGAAGAAGAAGCTGGCCGGCGAGGAGGTGGGCATCGGCGACGTGTGCTTCATCCGCGACGGCGTGTTCGCGATGGAACTGGGCGGCCCCGAGGTCGGTCGCGGCTGCGGCGGGCGCGGCATCATCCACGGTTTCGAAACGCTGGAGAAGCTCGGCTTCCACGACTGGGGCTTCGACTACGTGCTGCTCGATTTCCTCGGCGACGTGGTGTGCGGCGGCTTCGGCCTGCCGATCGCCCGCGACATGTGCCAGAAGGTGATCGTGGTCGCCAGCAACGACCTGCAGAGCCTCTACGTCGCCAACAACGTGTGCAGTGCGGTCGAGTATTTCCGCAAGCTGGGCGGCAATGTCGGCGTGGCGGGCGTGGTGATCAACCGCGACGACGGCACCGGCGAGGCGGCGAGGTTCGCCGATGCGGCCGGCATTCCGGTGCTGGCCACCATCCCGGCCAACGACGACATCCGGCGCAAGAGCGCCAGCTACGAAATCATCGGCCGTCCCGGTTCGCAATGGGCGCCGCTGTTCGAGGAACTGGCCACCAACGTGGCGGAAGCGCCACCGGTGCGACCGAAGCCGATGACCCAGGACGGTCTGCTCGGCCTGTTCGCGGCCGACGTGACCGGTCGTGACTACGTGATGACGCCGGCCACGGTGGCCGACATGCTGGGCCGCGAAGACGTGGTCCGGCCGTCGCTCGAAGTGGTGTACGACACCGTCTGAGGTGGCCACCATGACCGACACAACGCATACACAGGTCATCAACACCGACGCGCTGTCGGCGCAGCGCCGGCCGGCCGACGGCGACGGTATCGGCTGTCACGCCGGGCGCGAGCAGCTGGACGGCGCGGCGCGCGCCGCCGGCAAGAGCGAAACGCTGGACCGCTACGCCGCCGACTATCCGAAGGGCCCGCATGACCAGCCGCAGAGCATGTGCCCGGCTTTCGGTTCGCTGCGCGTCGGCCTGCGCATGCGCCGCACCGCGACCGTGCTGTCCGGTTCCGCCTGCTGCGTCTATGGCCTCACCTTCACCTCGCATTTCTACGGCGCCCGCCGCAGCGTCGGTTACGTGCCCTTCAACAGCGAAACGCTGGTGACCGGCAAGCTGTTCGAGGACATCCGCGAGGCGGTCTACAAGCTGGCCGATCCGGCCCAGTACGACGCCATCGTCATCATCAATCTGTGCGTGCCGACGGCCAGCGGTGTGCCGCTGCAGCTGCTGCCGAAAGAGATCGACGGCGTGCGCATCATCGGCATCGACGTGCCGGGCTTCGGCGTGCCGACGCACGCCGAAGCGAAGGACGTGCTGGCCGGCGCCATGCTGCGCTATGCCCGCCAGGAGGCGGAGCAGGGGCCGGTGCAGGCGCCGCGCAGCGGCGTCGCCGACCGGCCGACGGTGGCGCTGGTGGGCGAAATGTTCCCGGTCGATCCGGTCATCATCGGTTCGCTGCTCGAACCGATGGGGCTGGCCGCCGGTCCGGTGGTGCCGACGCGCGAGTGGCGCGAGCTGTATGCCGCGCTCGACTGCGCGGTGGTGGGTGCCATCCATCCGTTCTACACGGCGAGCTTCCGCGAATTCGAGGCGGCCGGCCGGCCCGTCGTCGGCTCGGCGCCGATCGGTCACGATGGCAGCGAAGCCTGGCTGCAGGCCATCGGCCAGGCGGCCAACGTCGGTCAGGCGCAGATCGACGCGGCGAAGAACCGCTTCCTGCCGGCGATACGCGGCGCGCTCGCGGCCAACCCGATCAGGGGTCGCATCACGCTGTCCGGCTACGAAGGCTCGGAACTGCTGGTGGCGCGCTTGCTGGTCGAGAGCGGCGCCGACCTGCGCTACGTCGGCACCGCCTGCCCACAGACGCCGCACAGCGCGGCCGACCGCGAATGGCTGAGCGCGCACGGCGTGCATGTGCAGTACCGCGCCTCGCTCGAACAGGATCTCGCCGCGATGCGCGAATTCCGCCCGGACCTGGCGATCGGCACCACGCCGGTGGTGCAGGCGGCGAAGGAGGCGCGCATCCCGGCGCTCTACTTCACCAACCTGATTTCCGCGCGGCCGCTGATGGGGCCGGCCGGTGCCGGCTCGCTGGCGCAGGTGATCAATGGCGCGATCGGCAACAAGTCGCGTTTCGACACGATGAGCGAATTCTTCGACGGCGTCGGCAGCGGTCACACCGGCGGCGTGTGGCAGGACGTGCCGAAGGACAGGCCGGAGTATCGCGCCGCCTACCGCGCCAAGATGGCCAAGCTCGCCCGCGCGCGCAGCGTCGAGGAGGCGATATGACTACGCAGCGGACTACGCAGCGGAGCACGCAGCGAACCCGCACCGGGCAGGTGGCGACATGCTGATCCTCGACCACGACCGCGCAGGCGGCTACTGGGGCGCGGTCTACACCTTCACCGCGATCAAGGGTCTGCAGGTGGTGATCGACGGTCCGGTCGGTTGCGAGAACCTGCCGGTCACCTCGGTGCTGCACTACACCGACGGCCTGCCGCCGCACGAACTGCCCATCGTCGTCACCGGCCTGGCCGAAGAACAGCTGGGCCGCGAGGGTACCGAGGGCAGCATGCGCCGCGCGCACCAGGTGCTCGATCCGGACCAGCCGGCGGTGGTGGTGACCGGCTCGATCGCCGAAATGATCGGCGGCGGCGTGACGCCCGAAGGCACCAACATCCAGCGCTTCCTGCCGCGCACGATAGACGAGGACCAGTGGCAGTGCGCCAACCGCGCCATCAACTGGCTGTGGACGCAGTACGGCGCCAAGCGCATCCCTGAACGCAAGCCGCGCGCCCCCGACGTGAAGCCGCGGGTGAACATCATCGGGCCGATCTACGGCTGCTTCAACACGCCGAGCGATCTGGCGGAAATCCGTCGCCTGGCCGAAGGCATCGGCTGCGAGGTGAACCTCAGTTTCCCGCTCGGCAGTCATCTGGCCGACGTGCCCAAGCTGGTCGATGCCGACGTCAATATCTGCATGTACCGCGAGTACGGCCGGCTGCTGTGCGAAACGCTGGAGCGGCCCTATCTGCAGGCGCCGATCGGCCTGCACTCGACCACCCGCTTCCTGCGCGCGCTGGGCGAACTGACCGGACTCGATCCGGAGCCCTTCATCGAGCGCGAGAAGCACACGACGATCAAGCCGCTGTGGGATCTGTGGCGTTCGGTGACGCAGGACTTCTTCGGCACCGCCAGTTTCGCCGTGGTCGCCAACGACACCTACGCACGTGGCATCCGCCACTTCCTCGAAGATGACATGGGGCTGCCCTGTGCCTTCGCGGTGTCGCGGCGCGCCGGTGCCAAGACCGACAACGACGCGGTGCGCGCGCTGGTGCGCGACAAGACGCCGCTGGTCATGTTCGGCAGCTACAACGAGCGCATGTACATGGCCGAGTGCGGTGCACGCGGCAGCTACATCCCCGCCTCCTTCCCCGGCGCCATCATCCGCCGCCACACCGGCACGCCTTTCATGGGCTACGCCGGCGCCACCTATCTGGTGCAGGAGGTGTGCAACGCGCTGTTCGACGCGCTGTTCCACATCCTGCCGCTGGGCAGCGACATGGATCGCGTCGATGCCACCCCGTCGCGGCTCGCCCGTGCCGACGCACGACCGTGGGACGACGACGCCCAGCGCCTGCTCGATCAGTACCTCGACAAGCAGCCCTTCCTGGTGCGCATCTCGGCCGCCAAGCGGCTGCGCGACAAGGCGGAGGAGGCGGCACGCAGCGCCGACGAACAACGCATCACCGCAGCGCGCGTGCAGCGCGCGCTGGAAACGACATGAGGACCGGTCTGGCCACCGTCCGGAGCGGGCGCAGCACACGCCCGTCCACCCTCTTGCGGGGCGCAGTCAGCCCCGGAAGTCCCCGCCGCGCGGGCGTTGCGCGGCAATGGCCGAAAGGCCCGTCAGGAGGTAATCGGTATGGCTGATGGCACTAGAAGCGGATCCCTGTCAGGACTGACAGATTCCGAGGCGCGGGAATTCCACGCCATTTTCATGACCAGTTTCATCGTCTTTCTGGTCGTCGCGATCATCGCGCACATCCTCGTCTGGAACTGGCGCCCGTGGCTGCCGGGTTCCGAGGGTTATGCGTCGCTGATCGAAGGCGTCAGGGCGGCGACCTACTCGGTCATTCCTTACATCTACCAGGCATAGGAGCGCAGATATGTGGCGTATTTGGTTGCTTTTCGATCCGCGCAGATCACTGGTCGCGCTCTTCACCTTCCTCATGGTGCTGGCGCTCCTGATCCATTTCATCCTGCTCAGCACCGATCGCTTCAACTGGATCGAAGGCCCGAGCAAGAAACCCGCAGCAACGGCCCAGAGCGCAATGCCGGCTCCGGTCGCGATGCGGACAACGCAGTAAATGCACTGACGGCAGGTGTGCGGGGACCGGGCCTGCCCGGCCTCGCACGAGCGCTGCAGCGCGTCTCTACCGCGGAGGCATCGCGCTTCCGGATAAGGGGGTTGGCATGTCCATGCTCAGTTTCGAAAAAAAATACCGCATCCGTGGCGGGACGCTGCTCGGCGGAGACCTGTTCGACTTCTGGGTCGGCCCCTTCTACGTCGGTTTCTTCGGTGTCACCAGCATCTTCTTCGCGCTGCTGGGCACACTGCTCATCATCTGGGGCGCCTCGCAGGGCACCACCTGGAATCTCTGGCAGATCAACATCGCCCCGCCCGACCTGAAGTACGGCCTGGGCATGGCGCCGCTGATGGAAGGCGGGCTGTGGCAGCTGATCACGGTGTGCGCGATCGGCGCCTTCGTGTCGTGGGCGCTGCGCGAGGTCGAGATCTGCCGCAAGCTCGGCATGGGGTATCACGTGCCGGTGGCCTTCTCGGTCGCCATCTTCGCCTACGTCACGCTGGTGGTGTTCCGGCCGCTGCTGCTCGGCGCCTGGGGCCACGGATTCCCGTACGGCATCATGAGCCACCTCGACTGGGTGTCGAACACCGGCTACCAGTATCTGCACTTCCACTACAACCCGGCGCACATGCTGGCGGTGAGCTGCTTCTTCGCCACCACGCTGGCGCTGTCGCTGCACGGTGCGCTCATCCTGTCGGCGACCAATCCGCCGGGTGACGGCGTGGTCAAGACGCCGGACCACGAGAACACCTTCTTCCGCGATGCCATCGGCTACTCGATCGGCACGCTGGGCGTGCATCGACTGGGTCTTTTCCTCGCGCTGTCGGCCGGCTTCTGGAGCGCGGTGTGCATCGTCATCAGCGGTCCGTTCTGGACACGCGGGTGGCCGGAATGGTGGAGCTGGTGGCTCAACCTTCCCGTGTGGCGATAACAGACGAAAGCGAGGGTGCCATCATGGCCGAGTACCAGAATCTATTCACGCAGGTGCAGGTGCACGCACCGTCCTTCCCCGGTGTTTCGGTCGGTCGTGACGACCGCGAGCGCACCGGCACACCGACCCACGTGCATCTGTTCGGTCGCCTCGGCGACGCGCAGATCGGGCCCATCTACCTCGGCTGGTTCGGGCTGGCGTCGCTGATCTGCGGCTTCATCGCCTTCGAGATCATCGGCCTCAACATGATGGCTTCGGTGAACTGGGATCCGATCGAGTTCGTGCGCCAGCTGTTCTGGCTCGCGCTGGAGCCGCCGGCGCCGCACTACGGGCTGTCGATACCGCCTCTGAACGAAGGCGGCTGGTGGCTGATGGCCGGCTTCTTCCTCACCACGTCCATCCTGCTCTGGTGGGTGCGCATGTACCGCAGGGCGCGCGCACTCGGCATGGGCACCCACGTGGCCTGGGCCTTCGCTGCCGCGATCTGGCTCTACCTCGTGCTCGGCTTCATCCGTCCGGTGCTGATGGGTTCGTGGTCGGAGGCGGTGCCCTTCGGCATCTTCCCGCACCTGGACTGGACCGCCGCGTTCTCGATCCGTTACGGCAACCTGTTCTACAACCCCTTCCACATGCTGTCGATCGCCTTCCTCTACGGCTCGACCCTGCTGTTCGCGATGCACGGCGCCACCATCCTGGCGGTCAGCCGCTTCGGCGGCGAGCGCGAGATCGAACAGATCGTCGATCGCGGTACCGCGTCGGAACGCGCCGCGCTGTTCTGGCGCTGGACCATGGGCTTCAACGCGTCGATGGAATCCATCCACCGCTGGGCCTGGTGGTTTGCCGTGCTGTGCCCGCTGACCGGCGGCATCGGCATCCTGCTCACCGGCACCGTGGTCGACAACTGGTATCTGTGGGCCGTCAAGCATCACGTTGCACCGATGTATCCGGCGGTGTTCGGCACCGTCGTCGATCCCGCCACCGTGCAAGGAGTGCAGCCATGAACACCCTGAAGGCAACACTGCGTGTCGTCGCCATGCTGGGGGCGGGGCTGCTGCTCGCCGCCTGCGAAAAACCGCCGATCGACACGGTGCAGCGCGGCGTGCGCGGCACCGGCATGGTCCAGGTCTACAACCCGCGCATCGTCGAGGGCGAACAGCAGAAGAACGTGGTGCCGGAGCCGATACCGGCGGCGCCGCGTGAAGGGCAGAAGGCGTCCGAGGTGTTCCAGAACGTGAAGGTGCTGGGTGACGTCAGCGTTGCCGAGTTCACCCGGCTGATGGTAGCGATGACCGCCTGGGTGTCGCCGGAACAGGGCTGCGCCTACTGCCACAAGCTGGAGAACATGGCCGACGACTCGATGTACACGAAGGTGGTGGCGCGGCGGATGATCCAGATGACGCAGCACATCAACGCCGACTGGAAGCCGCACGTCGCCGACACCGGCGTCACCTGCTACACCTGTCACCGCGGCATGCCGGTACCGGCCGAGGTGTGGTTCCAGCCGCCGCCGCAGAAGCACGCGACGCGCATGGCCGGCTCTAAGATGCAGCAGAACACGCCGGACGCCGCCGTCGCCTACGCCTCGCTGCCCTACGACGCCTTCACCCGCTATCTGCAGAAGGGGCAGGAAATCCGCGTCAATGCGGTGACCGCGCTGCCGACTGCGGCGCCTGGCTCGCTGGCCGATACCGAGGGCACCTACGGACTGATGATGCACATGTCGGACGCGCTCGGCGTCAACTGCACCTACTGCCACAACAGCCGCGCGTTCGCGCCATGGACCGAAAGCACGCCGCAGCGGCAGACCGCCTGGCATGGCATACGGATGGCTCGCGACCTGAACAACGAATACATGGTGCCGCTGACCGCGACCTTTCCGGCGCACCGGCTCGGGCCGACCGGCGACGTCGCCAAGCTGAACTGCGCGACCTGCCACCAGGGTGCTTACAAGCCGCTCTACGGCACGCCGATGCTGAAGGACTACCTGGCGCTCAGTGCCCCCGGCGCACAGGCCGCACTGCCGCCCGCTGCAGCAGCAGCAGCCTCCGCCTCGGCACCGGCCGCCGAGGCGGAGGCGGCGAAGCCCTGATCCTCGGTCGGCGCGCTCAGGTGCGCCGACCTGACCCCGTTCGGCCGCTCCTGCAGTTCTCCTCCGCGCTGGGCCAGACAGCGCCTCTGCGGGAGCGGATCCGGACACCACGCAGACAGGGAGCGCGACGCGCTCCCGGATCGCGCAGCGCCCGGGTCGGCTGGCCCCTCCCGCACTCCGCGCAGAGGAGACCGTCATGCAGGTCAGTCAAGTCATGTCGTCGGGCGTGCTCAGCGCAGCACCCGGCGACAGCGTCAGATCCGTCGTGATCCACATGCTCAGCCGTCACTGCGGCGCCATCCCGGTGATCGAGCCGGATGCCCGCATCGTCGGCATCGTTTCAGTGCGCGACATCATGCTGCCGATGTACCCCAAGCTGGGCGAGTACATCCACGATAACGTGGGTACGCGCGACTTCCTTGCGATGGAGGAAGGCTACGACCGCGTGCTGACGATGCGGGTCGATCAGGTGATGACACGCAACCCGCTGGTGCTGTCGCCCGAAACGCCGGTGCTCGAGGCCGCATCGTGGATGGGCGTCAAGAATTTCCGCCGCATGCCGGTCGCGCGCGACGGCAAGCTGGTCGGCATGGTGAGCATCGGCGACATCAACCGCGGGCTGTTCTTCGCGCGCATCGGAGGCTAGGCGGACCGTCCCAGCGCCGGTCGATCGGCTGGCGCGGTCGGCGTCGGGACCGGGTTGTTGTGGGAGAGGTCTTCCGATCCCGACATCGGCCTGGATCGAAGCCCGCGGACAGCGACAGCCCTGTCGCGGCCAAGGCCGCTCCCACAAAAAGCACGCCGTGTCGGTGGCACGAGCACGGTTGCTGTGGGAGCGAGCTTGCTCGCGATAAAGGCCTTGATCGGACGCAGCGGACAGCGAAAGCCCCGTCGCAGCCAAGGCTGCTCCGACAAGGGGGAAGCGCCCGACCGCCGTTGAGTCAGAGCGGCTTCACCTCTTCCCGAGCGCGTGATTTCAGCCCCCAGTTCCAGATCGCGTTGAACGGCAGCGGCAGCACCATGAAGAGGTGCTCGACCACCGCCAGGCCGGCCATCGTGGCGAGCAGGGTGAGGGCCACGGCGTCGGCGCTGCCGGGCGCTGCCGCGGCAGCGTGGCCGATCAGTTCGCCGGTGAGCGCGCTGCCAGCGACGATGGACAGCGGCCACAGCGCATTCATGCGACGCCGGCGGAAGAAACTTTTCAGGTAGAGCAGGTGCGGCGGCAGGAATTCCTCGCTGAAGTTGCGCACGCCGAAATGCAGGTTCAGCTTGGCCGACAGCCGCATGCCCCAGAGCAGCAGATAGCTGTGCAGCGCGGTGGCGTTGGCGGCGTCCAGGGTGAGCAGGTAGATCAGCAGCGCGCCGCCGGCGATGGCCAGCTCGTGATGGATGATGGCCTCGGTCGCGTGACGGAAATGCGCGAGGCCGTCGCAACCCGCGGCGCAGGCGTGCTTGCGCGGGCCGGTCACCCAGCCCATCAGGAAGCTCATTTCCATCCAGCCCCACACCACCAGCGCGCTGGTGAAGCCGCAGTAGCTGCCGAGGGCGCTGTCGAGCCGTGCGCTGTGCTGCAGGCCGACCAGCGCGGCGATCGCCAGCACGCTGGCCACCGTCATGCTGATGCGGAAGGTGCGTCGCGGCAGGCCGTCCAGATAGAGGATGACACCGGTCGCTGCCCACCACAGCGCCAGCGCGTAGAGCAGGGGCAGCGCCCAGCCGGGCAGGGCGCCGTCCATCGCGCTCACCAGGCCGGCGACACGCGCACGTCGTCCGGCACCGCGTTCGGTTTGACCGGATGCAGGTAGAGGCGGGCGAAGGTGCCGAAGGCGGCCACTGCGCAGGCGCCGCGCTTGAGCAGACCGGTGATGCCGCCCTGCTGCTTCGCCGCCTCGTTTGCCCGGGCCAGCGCGAACAGCCGCTCGAGGCCGGCGCGGAAGGACGGGTTGTCGGTGTCCAGCGTCAGCGGGAACACCTGCCTGGAAATGTCCGAGGTGATGCGGAAGACCGCGTAGTCGTAGCTGTCGGCCTCCAGCCCCATGGCCTGGTGCAGCTGCGGCCGCATGTGGTCGCGCACGTACATCGTGGCGTACACCGCGAGCAGGAAGAAGCGCACCCACAGCAGATTGGCGCCGCGCAGCAGGTGAGGCTGGGCGCGCAGGATGAGGGCGAACGATTCGCCGTGCCGGAATTCGTCGTTGCACCAGCGCTCGAACCAGCGAAAGATCGGGTGGAAGCGCAGTTCGGGATGGCGCTCCAGCTGGCGGTAGATGGTGATGTAGCGCGCATAGCCGATCTTCTCCGACAGATAGGTCGCGTAGAAGATGTACTTCGGCTTGAAGAAGGTATAGCGCTTGGTGCGCTTCAGGCTGCCCAGATCGACGCCCAGTCCGTAGTCCTTCAGCGACATGTTCAGGAAGTTGGCGTGGCGCGCCTCGTCGCGTGCCATGTAGGCCATCAGCGCCTTGATGTCCGGATTGTCGACGTTCTTCTTGATTTCGTTGTACAGCACGCAGCCGGAGAATTCGGAGGTGATCGAGCTGATCAGGAAGTCCATGAACTCCTGGTGCAGGGCCGGCGGCAGGTCGCGGATCTGTTCGCCGAAATCGGCGCTGCGCTGGAAGTGATCGTGATTGTTGTCGCCTTCGTACTCCAGCATCATCGCGTCCCACTCGGCGCGCACCGGGCTCACGTCGAGGCGGTTCATCGCGGCGAAATCGGTGGTGTAGAAGCGCGGGCTCAGCATGGTGCTGACGCGCGCCTTGTCGGTGGCTTCGGCGGAAACGGCGACCTGCGGCGCAGGCTGTGTGGCAGTGCTCATGGCTGTGCTCCCGATGCATGCAGGGTGGGGCGGCCGGCGTCGAGCAGCCGGCCGAAGGCGCCGGCGTTCACCGGCCCGAAGGATTCGAGGTCGACGCGTCGCGCCGTGCTCCGATCGACCAGCGTGAGCCGGCCGTCGGCGCGGGCGATCAGCGAGAACGGCTGTTCCGGCCCGATCTGCTGACGGCGGCGTTCGCGCACCAGGCCGCGCAGGGTGCCGCGCACGAAGCCCTGTTCGCCGACGAAGGATTCGATCTGCGTATCGGTTCGCGCATCGATTACCGCGATGCTGCCGTCCGGCCTGTCTTCGAAACGCAGCTCGCGGACCGCGACCGCAGCGGCGTCCGGCGTCGCGATCGGCGTGCCGGACAGGCGGACCAAAGCCACCGCGGCCAGCACGCCGGCCAGCATCAGGCCGATGGCGAGCAGCGGCCAGCGCGGCAGTGCAGGTGCGGTGTGTGCGCTCATGCTGCGTTCCTCAGTGAGTGGCGAGTTGCGGTGCGCGACCGGTGCGGCGGGCACGCGGCGCGGGCGCATCGGCCTTCTGCGCGGCTGCAGCGGGCGCCGTTTGCGGCGCGTCGCTGCGCGCGGCCTGCCACGCGTCGGTCAGCAGGGCGGCGACACGGGTGGCGTCGGCGATGCAGCACAGCATCGGCTCCGGCCGGGCGGCCCGCCACGGACGGGCGTGCGGCCACAGGTGCAGCAGCGCGATGCGATCGGGCGCAGCCAGCAGCAGCGGAATGTTGCCGTGGCCCTTGCGCGTGAGCTTCAGCCCGGCCGCCTCGATCCGGTTCAGCGGCAGGTTGAAGGTGAGGCTCAGCACGATGCCGACGCGCATGACGACGCGCCGGTCGGTGATCGTATAGACCGTGGTGCGCGCGCTCAGCCAGGCCAGCAGCGTCATCATGCCGAGCGCGGCCAGCACCAGCGGCAGCAGCATCAGCACGGCACTGGCTGCGTCGCCGAAGCGGCCGCCGTCGGCGACGACGAAGCCGGCGCGCAGCGCCAGGATGACCGCGAAGTAGAGCGCCAGCGCACGCACGTGGAAGCGCTCGCGCGCCAGTTGCCGCCAGTCCGGGCCACCCTGCCAGAGCAGTCTTTCGTCCGCCGGCAGTCGCTCCGGCAGGCCGGGCGCGGCTTCGAACTCGTGCTCGTGACCGTCGTGGCGGACCGCGCGCAGGCCGCTCACAGCAGAGGTTCCTTGCGCGACGCTTCGGCGTACAGCGTGCCGCCGCCGTAGTAGGCCATCACCTTCTCCTCTTCCAGCAGCGTGATGCGGTCGGTCGCCTTGGGTTGCGGCACGCTGGCGAACTGGTGGCCGAGGATGGACGCCACCTTGACCGCACGTTCGCCGACGCGGCAGAAGTTCATCGGCAGCAGCACGCGACGCGTACCACCGCCGGCCGGCACATCCAGTTCGAGGTAGCGGAACATCGCTTCCGAGCGGTCCACCCACAGATCACGCACCACGCCGCCCTGTGCGCCGTCGGCACCGATCACCGGCAGGCCGCGCGGGTCGGTGTCCTGATGCGCGACGTCGTAGTCGGGTGCGTCGCGCAGCGGCACGATGCGCAGCGCGCCGTCGAAGGTGAGGTCGGGCAGGTCGGCGCGGTCGGCCCAGGCGCCGGGGCCGACACCGTCGAGCATCGGGTTGCCGGTCGGGTCCAGCGGTGCGCCCGGCCAGTTGCCGCTGGGCGTGGCTTTCAGCGTCTGCGGCGACCGGAAGTCATTGGGCACGGTGACCGTGCGACCGTCCTGCAGGCGGAAGGTCTTGGGATCGGGGATCGGCGGAAAGCCCTGCACGCGAATGCTGTCGGAACGGTCCGATTCCAGCGGGTAGCCCTCGCGCTTGCTCTCCTGATGCAGGTGGTAGATCAACCCCGCGAAGAAGATCCAGAAGACGTACAGCACGATCTGTGCGACGTCGAAGTACTGGGTGATGGCGCCGGTTTCCATGGTCATTCTCCTGTGTGATGGATGTTCAGCCGGGGAAATCGGCCAGTCCGAACTTCGCGCTGGCCGGGACCGGCGCGCGCGGGGCGCTGCGCACCAGTGGTCCGAGTGCGACCAGGCTGGCGAACAGCAGATAGATTTCGCAGTGATAGACGAAGCTGTAGCCGGTGGCCGGCGAGGCGAGTGCCGGGCCGAGCGCGCCGGCGGTCGCCAGTGTCGACACGACGTCGCGCAGCGCACCGCCGAAGGCGATCGCCAGGCCGGTGCTGCAGGCGTGCACCGCACCCCAGGCGCCGAGCGCGAGCCCGTTCATGCCTCCGCTGTCCAGACCCATTGCGGCGGTCAGCATGCCGACCGAAAACAGTCCGCCGCCGAAGCCGATCAGGCCGACGCCGCCGCGGAACAGCGCGGTCGACTGCAGCGGCTCGGCGAACACGACGGTCGAGAAGGCGACGATGCCGATCAGCGCGCCGAAGGCGGCGACGCGGCAGGCATCGACGCCGCGCGCCAGCGTGCGTGCCGCGAAGGCGAAGGCGGCCAGCGCGCCGCAGGCCATCAGCGCGGTCAGTGCGGTGGTGGCGCCGACGCCCATGCCCAGCACCTCGGCGCCATACGGTTCGAGAATGATGTCCTGCATGCTGAACGCGGCGCTGCCGAGGCCGAGCGCCAGCAGGTAGCGGGTGGCGCGCGCATGCGTCGAGAACTGCTGCCATATCGTGCGGAAGGGCTGGCGCGGCGTCTCGGTGCTGCGCGCGCTGCGCGCCTCCTGTTTCCACAGCGCGGCGATGTTCAGCGCCATGGTCAGCATGGCCGATCCCTGGATCACCTGGATCAGTCGCAGCTGCGAGAAGTCCGCCAGCAGCAGACCGAACAGGACGCCGCTGCCCACCATGCCCGCCAGCAGCATCAGGTACATCAGCGCCACCACGCGCGGCCGCGCAGCGGGCGGCGCGAGGTCGGTGGCGAGCGCGAGGCCGGCGGTCTGCACCGTCTGCATGCCGGCGCCGACCATCAGGAAGGCCAGCGCGGCGCCGGCCTGACCGACCCATTCGGGGCCACGCGTATCGCCGGACAGCAGGATGAGCGAGAAAGGCATGATGGCCAGTCCGCCGAACTGCACCAGCGTGCCCATCCACAGATAGGGCACGCGGCGCCAGCCGAGCGCCGAGCGGTGGGTGTCCGAGCGGTAGCCGAGCAGCGCGCGGAAGGGTGAGAACAGCAGCGGCAGCGCCACCATCGCGGCGACCAGCCAGGCGGCCATGCCCATCTCGACGATCATGACGCGGTTCAGCGTGCCGATCAGCAGCACGGTGGCCATGCCGACCGACACCTGGAACAGCGACAGGCGCAGCAGTCGCCCCAGCGGCAGCGCCTCGCTGGCGGCGTCGGCAAAGGGCAGGAAACGCGTGCCGACACCGGTCCACAGCCGTGCGGCGCGGGCGTTCAGTGCGGGCAGGCCGAGCCCTCTGCGCGGCGCGTTCATGTGCGCACCAGTTCCATCGCCTGCGAGGTGTAGAAGCCGCTGGCCACGCGTTCGCTGCGCAGCGGCGCCATCCCGCGCAGTCCGTCCTCGTCGGCGATCAGCCGTCCGAGCACCGCCGCGCGGACCGGTTCGATCGCCGGCGCGCGGTTGCCGCGCGGGAAGAAGCGGCCGACGAAATGCATCGCATCGAGGGCGCGCGTGCTGGGCGGGAAGGTGAACAGGATGGAGGCCGCGGTGCGCGCGGCCAGCCCCGACAGCACGCGCACGGCGTCGCGCGGACGGTAGTGGATCAGCGAATCCATCGCCACCACGTGGTCGAAGTGGCCGAGCGCGGGGTCCAGCATGTCGCCGGCGCGGAAGTCGATGCGGCCCGCCAGGCCATGCGGCATGCGTTCGCGCGCCAGCCCGACCAGGGTCGGCGACAGGTCGATCGCCACCACGTGGGCGCCCCGGCGCGCCGCCTCGACCGCCAGCGCGCCGGTGCCGCAGCCGGCGTCGAGCAGGCGGCAGCCGCTCAGATCGTCGGGCAGCCAGTCGAGCAGGGTGGCGCGCATGCGGTCGCGGCCGGCGCGCACGGTGGCACGGATGCGGCCGACCGGTGCATCGGAGGTGAGCCGCTTCCAGGCGTCCACCGCGGTGCGGTCGAAATAGGTGGCGATCTCGCCACGGCGTTCGAGGTAGGAGCTGTCCATGATCAGTCGAATCCCAGCAGGTCGAAAATGTCGCGGTCCTTCATCGGCGCGCATTCCAGCGGATCGGTGCCGGCCCACAGCGAGGCGGCCAGGCGCAGGTATTCGTGCTGCACCGCCTCGACCTCGACCGTCGGATCCATCTCGAACAGCGTGGCCTTCTTGAGCCGGCTGCGGCGGATCACGTCGAGGTCGGGAAACTGCGCCATGGTCTTCAGGCCGACCCGCTCGTTGAAACGGTCGATCTGGTCGGTGGCGTTGCTCCGATTGGCGATGACGCCGCCCAGCCGCACCTTGTAGTTCTTCGACTTGGCCTGGATGGCGGCGACGATGCGGTTCATCGCGAAGATGGAATCGAAGTCGTTGGCGGTCACCACCAGCGCGCGGTCGGCGTGCTGCAGCGGCGCGGCGAAGCCGCCGCACACGACGTCGCCGAGCACGTCGAAGATGACCACGTCGGTTTCGTCGAGCAGGTGGTGTTCCTTCAGCAGCTTCACCGTCTGCCCGACCACGTAGCCGCCGCAGCCGGTACCGGCCGGCGGGCCGCCCGCTTCGACGCACATGACGCCGTTATAGCCGGGGAACACGAAGTCCTCCGGCCGCAGTTCTTCCGAATGGAAGTCGACGGTTTCGAGAATGTCGATCACCGTCGGCACCAGCGACTTGGTCAGCGTGAAGGTCGAATCGTGCTTGGGGTCGCAGCCGATCTGCAGCACGCGCTTGCCGAGCTTGGAAAAGGCGACCGACAGATTGGACGACGTCGTGCTCTTGCCGATGCCGCCCTTGCCATAGACGGCGAACACCTTGGCGGTGCCGATGCGCAGCGTCGGGTCCTGGTGCACCTGCACGCTGCCTTCGCCGTCCGGATGCGAAGGGCCGCGGCGCGTCGTCAGCGACGACAGCGGGACATGGGTGGTGGTGACTGTATTCACGGTGCGGCCCTGGAAAGGTGGGTGAGGTGCGTCATGCGCTGGCCCGCTGGAACACGCCTTCGAGGCGGTCTTCCAGTTCGTCGCCGGCTTCGCGCAGGCGCGCGAGCACGCTGTCGTCCGGCTGCCAGTAACGTCGGTCGTGCGCCTCGATCAGCCGGTTGGCGAGCTTGGCGGCGGCGGTGGGGTTCAGTTCGGCCAGCCGGGTACGCATCTTTTCGTCGAGCACGAAGGTCTGCGTCAGCTGCTGGTACACCCAGGGCGATACCTGGCCGGTGGTGGCCGACCAACCCATGGTGTTGGTGATGTGCGCTTCGATCTGGCGCACGCCTTCGTAGCCGTGCGCCAGCATGCCTTCGTACCACTTCGGGTTCAGCATGCGGGTGCGCGTTTCCAGCGCCACCTGTTCGTCCAGCGTGCGCACCGATCCTTCGCCCAGGGTCTGGTCGCCGATATAGACCGGGGCCACCGCGGCGTCGGCGCCGCGGGCGCGGCGCACCGCGCGGGAGATGCCGCCCAGCGTGTCGAAATAGGTGTCGACCGTGGTCACCCCCAGTTCGACCGATTCGAGGTTCTGGTAGGCCAGTTCGACGTCGGCCAGCACGCTGGCGAGCAGCGCGCTGCGGGCGACCGGCCGGCCGCTGCGGCCGTAGGCGTGGCCCTTGCGGCGGGTATAGGTTTCGGCCAGTTCGTCCTCGTCGTCCCAGCGGCTGTTCTCGATCAGGTGATTCACGTTCGAGCCGTAGGCGCCTTCGGCATTACCGAACACGCGCAGCGCAGCGGTTTCGAGGTCACAGCCGTTGGCGGCCTGGAAGGCCAGCGCGTGCTTGCGGATGAAGTTGTGCGCCAGCGGCTCGTCGGCGCTGGCGGCGAGGAAGGCGGCTTCGGCCAGCATGCGGATCTGCAGCGGCATCAGGTCGCGGAAGATGCCGGACAGCGTGATCACGACGTCGACCCGCGGCCGGCCGAGTTCTTCCAGCGGCACCAGCTGCGCGCCAACCAGGCGGCCGTAGCTGTCGAAGCGCGGTTTCGCACCCATCAGCGCCAGCGCCTGCGCGATCGGCCCGCCTTCGCTCTTCAGGTTGTCGGTGCCCCACAGCACCATGGCGATCGATTCCGGGAACGGGTGACCGTCGTCGGTGTGGCGGGCGAGCAGGCGCGCCGCCTGTTTCGCGCCATCGATGACGGCGAAGGCGCTCGGGATGCGGAAGGGGTCGAAGCCGTGCAGGTTGCGGCCGGTCGGCAGCACCGCCGGCGTGCGCAGCAGATCGCCGCCGGGGGCCGGGCGCACGAAGCGTCCGTCGAGCGCGTGCACCAGCGCATCGACTTCGTGGTCCTTGGCCAGCAGGCCGTTCGTTTTCGTCAGTTCGGCAATCAGTGCGCGCGTGCCGTCGTCGTCGGCGAGGTTGCCTGCGCTGCGGATGCGCTCCGGGCTGTCGCCGCGCATGACGGCCGCAATCATGGCGCGCGGCAGTTCGATGCCGTGTCCGGCCTGGGCAACCGCGTGCAGCAGGTCGGCGCGTTCGGCTTCTGTCGGCGCCTCGCCGACCACGTGCAGACCGCAGGGGATGAGCGTGCGCTCCAGTTCATGCATCTGCAGGCCGAGCGTCACGATGGCGGCTTCGCTGTCTGCCCACGGCGGTGTCGCCGCGCATAGTTCGAGCGCGGCCGCCTGCGCCTGGATCAGCGCGGCCAGGGCCGGCGCCTCGCGCTCGCTGCCCGGTTCGCGTGCGCGCCAGCGCTCGACCGACACCTTCATCTCGGCCAGTCCGGCGTACAGGCCGGCCTGGGTGACCGGCGGCGTCATGTAGCTGATCAGCGTGGCGCCGGAGCGGCGCTTGGCCAGCGCACCCTCGGACGGATTGTTCGACGCGTACAGATACAGGTTGGGCAGCGCGCCGATCAGGCGGTCCGGCCAGCAGGCGCCGGACAGGCCGGCCTGTTTGCCCGGCATGAATTCGAGCGCGCCGTGGGTGCCGAAGTGCAGCACGGCATGCGCGGCGAAGTCCTCGCGCAGCCAGCGGTAGAAGGCGGAGAAGGCGTGCGTCGGCGTGAAGCCCTGTTCGAACAGCAGGCGCATCGGATCGCCCTCGTAGCCGAAGGACGGCTGCACACCGACGAACACGTTGCCGAATCGGGCGCCGAGCACGAACAGGTGGCGGCCGTCGCTCAGATCGCGGCCGGGCGCCGGGCCCCAGTGCGCCTCGATCTCGCTCAGCCAGGTTTCGCGTCGCACGTGCTCGTCCGCCGGTATCCGGTGATGCACATTGGCCGGCGCACCGAAGCGCTCCGCATTGCCGGTCAGCAGCGCGTCGCGCAGCGCCGCCTCGCTGGCCGGCATGTCGATCTGGTAGCCCTCGCGCTTCAGCGCGCCCAGCGTGCGGTACAGCGAGGCGAACACGGACAGGTGGGCCGCGGTACCGACTGCGCCGCCATTCGGCGGGAAGTTGAACAGCACGACGGCGACCCGGCGCTGCGCCCGTTCGGCGCGGCGCAGCGCGATCAGCCGCGCCACCTTGTCGGACAGCATGTCGGCGCGTTCGGCGCACACGTGCATGTCGCGTCCGCCCTCGCTGGGCGGGAAGCTGCAGCGGCGCGCACAGCCTTCGCAGGTGCCGCCGGCGCCCGCCGAGCGGCCGCCGAACACCATCGGACTGGTGGCGCCATCGAGTTCAGGAATGGCCACCATGATGGTGTTCTCGACCGGCAGCAGGCCGCGCTCGGAGGCGCCCCACTGTTCCAGCGTCTGGAACTCGACCGGGTGGGCAGCGAGGTAGGGCACGTCCAGCTTCGCCAGCAGGTCTTCGGCCGCCTTCGCGTCGTTGTAGGCCGGGCCGCCGACCAGCGAGAAGCCGGTCAGCGACACCACCGCATCGACCACGGCGCGGCCGTCGCGGATGAAGAAGCGCTCGACCGCCGGCCGCGCGTCCAGGCCGGTGGCGAAGGCGGGAATGACCGACAGGCCGCGCGCTTCAAGTGCGGCGATCACGCCGTCGTAGTGGGCGGCATTGCCGGCCAGCAGGTAGGAACGCATCAGCAGCACGCCGACCGTACCGCGTGCCTCGGGCGCGGTCGGCAGCGCGGCGACCTGTTCGGCGATGCGCTGGGCGATGCGCGGGTGATAGACGCCGACTTCCGGATATTCGAACGGTGCGCCCGGTTTCATGCGTCCGCGCAGGTGGGCGCGCGGGCCGTCGGCGTAGCGGTCGATCAGAAAGCGCACCATGTTGGCGACGTTGTCCTGCGAGCCCGCCAGCCAGTACTGCAGCGTCAGGAAGTAGGCGCGCACGTCCTGCGCGGTGCCGGGTATGAAGCGCAGCAGCTTGGGCAGGCGGCGCAGCATGCGCATCTGCCGTTCGCCGGAGCTGCTGCCGCCCTTGCCGGCGTTGCCGCGCAGTCGTTTAAGCAGCGCCATCGGGCCGCTCGGCGGCGCGCTCATGTCGAAGCGGCCGATGCGGGTGAGCCGCGCGACTTCGCCGGCCGACATGGCGCACACCATGGCATCGCACTGTTCGCGGCGCGCGATCAGCGCCGGCAGCACCGGGCGGAAGTGGTCCTCCATGAACAGCATGGTGGCGATGACGATGTCGGCGGCGGCGATGGCGGCTTCGCAGCGCGCCAGCGCCTCCGGCCGGTCGCTCCATTCCGAGGCGGCGTGCACCTCCAGTTCCAGACCGGGCAGTTCGCGCCGCAGCGCGCTGCGCGCGCGCTCGGTGGCGCTGGCCAGGTGGGTGTCCATCGTGACGATGACCACGCGTACCGGCGTGGCATCGGCGGTCGAGGGCTCAGCGTGCGAAGTGAGCTTTGGCATCGTAGAGCGTCTCCACCGTGATGGTGCTCAGTCCGCGGCTGCGGGCGTAGCTTTCGGTATTGCGGCGCGCCTTGCCGCGGACGAAGAACGGAATCTTCTTCAGTTCGCGTTCGCCGTCTGCGGTCCAGGCCGGGGCGTCGTCCGCGTCGCTCATGCCCAGTTCGGCCACCGCCATCGTCTGTACGGCGACGGCTGGCAGATGCGAGGCGGGCGCGGCGTCGTTGAATTCGAAGTCGTCGCGGAACATCTGCAGCAGGTGTTCTTCCAGCCCCATCACCAGCGGGTGCACCCAGCTGTCGAACAGCACGTTGGCGCCTTCGAAGCCATACACCGGGCTGTAGCGGGCCGGCACGTCCTGTACGTGGATCGGGCTCGATATGACGGCGCAGGCGATGCCCAGCCGCTTGGCGATGTGGCGCTCCATCTGCGTACCGAGCACCAGCTCCGGTGCGGCGGCGGCGATGGCTTTCTCGACTTCGAGGTAGTCGTCGCTGATCAGCGCCTCGACGCCGTAGCGCGCCGCCGCCTCGCGCACGTCGCGGGCGAAGTCGCGTGCGTAGCAGCCGAGGCCGACCACGGTGAAGCCCATCTCCTCCGCCGCGATGCGTGCCGCGGCGATGGCGTGCGTTGCGTCGGCGAAGATGAACACCCGCTTGCCGGTCAGATAGGTCGAATCGACCGAGCGCGCATACCAGGGCTGACGCGAGGCCGAAGCGCCGCGGCCGGCGGCGCCCGGCGTTTCGGCGCCCAGCAGCGGCGACGGATCCACGCCCGCCAGCGCGGCGACTTCGGCGATGAAGTCGCGCGTGGCGCCGACGCCCATCGGAATGGTCCGTGTCGCCGGCATGCCGAAGCTGCGGCTCAGCCAGCCGGTCAGCGTGCGCGACACTTCCGGGTAGAGATCGATATTGAAGTCGGCATCGGGCAGGCGGCGCAGGTCGTCGACCGAGGCGCCGAGCGGCGCCACCACGTTGACGTCGATGCCGAGCGCGTCGAGCAGGCGGCGGATTTCGGTCACGTCGTCGCGGCAGCGGAAGCCGAGCACGGTCGGGCCTAGCAGGTTGGCGCGCGGGCGCCGTGCCGGGTCGCGCGGCGGACGTGCGGCGCCGGGCGCGGGCAGGCGGTCGGCGAGCAGGGTGCGCGCCAGGTGATAGAAGGTTTCGGCGGCGCCCCAGTTCTCCTTCTTCGAGTAGGCGGGCAGCTCCAGCGCCACCACCGGTATCGGCAGCTGCATGCCGGCGGCTAGCGCGCCGGACTGGTCCTGGATCAGTTCGGCGGTGCAGGAGTCGCCGACCAGCAGCGCGGCCGGATGGAAACGCTCGAAGGCCTCGGCCACGGCGGCCTTCACCAGTTCGGCGGTGCTGCCGCCGAGGTCGCGCGCCTGGAAGGTGGTGTAGGTGACCGGCGGCCGGCGGTCCTGCCGTTCGATCATCGTGAACAGCAGATCGGCATAGGTATCGCCCTGCGGTGCGTGCAGCACGTAATGCAGGTCGCGCATCGAGCTGGCGACGCGCATGGCACCGATGTGCGGCGGTCCTTCGTAGGTCCAGAGCGTGAGCTGCATCGCGTGCCCCTTCAGACGGCCAGCCGTGCGCGGCGCGCGAACGGGCGGGCGAACAGTTCGGCCAGGTCGCCCGCCTGGTCGTAGCCGTGTATCGGCGAGAACACCAGTTCGATCGACCACTTGGTGGCCAGCCCTTCGGCTTCCAGCGGGTTGGCCAGGCCGAGGCCGCACACCGTGAGGTCGGGGCGGGCCGCGCGCACGCGGTCGAGCTGGCGATCCAGGTGCTGGCCTTCGCTGAGCACGATGTCGTCCGGCAGCAGCGCCAGTTCCTCACTGACCATCTGGCGGTCGAGGAAGGGCGTGCCGACCTCGATCAGCCGCATGCCCAGTTCGCGCTGCAGGAAGCGGGCGAGCGAAGGTTCGAGCTGCGAGTCGGGCAGCATGAACAGGCTGCGCCCGGCCAGCAGCGGGCGCTGTCGTGCCAGGGCGGTTTCGGCGCGCGCACGCGCCGGGCCGGTCACCGCGTCGAATGTGGCCGGGGTTACGCCCCAGGCGCGGGCGGCCGCCTGCAGCCAGGCGGTTGTGCCTTCGGCACCGAAGGGGTAGGGCGCGCGCAGCAGGCGGGCGCCGCGGGCGACCAGTGCGCGCACGGTGTCGCCATTGAAGGGCTGGGCCGGCAGCAGGTCGGTGTTCGGACCGATCGCCGGCACATCGGCCGCGCGGCGGCCCGGCAGGAACACGACGTCGGCGATGCCCAGCTGTTCGAACTGGCGGCGGAACTGGTCCTCGACGATGTCCGGCAGACAGCCCACCACCATCAGCTGGCGCGCGTCGGTGTGCGGCATCAGCGGCACGAAGGTGCGCAGCGCGGCGTCTTCGCCCTGGGTGAAGGTGGTTTCGATGCCGGACCCGGAATAGTTCAGCACGCGCACCTGCGGCAGCAGCCGGGCGTTGAGCCGCTCGGCGGCACGAGCGAGGTCGAGCTTGATCACTTCCGACGGGCAGGAGCCGACCAGGAACAGTGTGCGGATTTCCGGCCGGCGTTCGAGCAGCGTGACGCACAGGCGGTCGAGTTCGTCGTTGGCGTCGGCCATGCCGGCCAGGTCGCGGTCGGTCAGGATGGCGGTACCGAAGCGCGGTTCGGCGAAGATCATGACGCCGGCGGCGGACTGGATCAGGTGGGCGCAGGTACGCGAGCCGACCACCAGGAAGAAGGCGTCCTGCAGCTTGCGGTGCAGCCACACGATGCCGGTCAGGCCGCAGAACACCTCGCGCTGGCCGCGTTCACGCAGCACCGGGCGCTCGTCGCAGCCGCTGCGGGTAGCGATCGGAATGTCGTGCAGATTGCTCATGCCTGCACCACCGCGCCGTGGTTGCCGGCCGCGGGAGTCGCCGTGTCGAGCCGCGCGGCGCGCAACTTGAGCAGGAACTGTCCAGCGTTGATGACGTAGGTGAAGTAGGCGGTCAGCGCCAGCCACATCAGGCCGGTCGCGTCCAGCATGCCGGTCGCCAGTGCGACCAGATAGGCGGTGTGCAGCGCCAGCACCGCGAAGCTGAATACGTCTTCCCAGAAGAAGGGGCGGGCGAACAGCCAGACGCCGAACACCGCCTTTTCCCAGATCGAGCCGGTGACCATGATGGCGTACAGCAGCAGCGTCTTGATCACCACCGACCAGACCGCCGCCTGCAGGCCCTCACCGGACCACAGATAGCGCAGCACGAGCACGAGGCTGATCGCGAAGGCGATGAACTGCACCGGCGCCAGCACCCCCTGAACCAGGGTCCAGGGTGACTCATCCCGCCGGCGGCGTTCCTCCGGCGTATAGAGCGGTGTGTGCCGCGTCGGCGGTGAGGCCTCTCTGTTGCGCATCGTCGCGTCTCCTCTGTCCTCGTAATCGAATCTAGACGGCCGGGGACAAAGTGTCAATGTAAATTGACGTCACGACGAAATTACATCGGCGGAATGACAATGCGCGCGGTCCAGCTGGCCATTCGGGCCGGCGCGTCATCGAAATTGACAAGTTAACTTGACAGTGCGGGGTGGCGCGCTCTATTCCTACATTGTTGGCGTCCAGTTCTGCAGACATCTTCGAACCCACGCCTTCCTGCCCAGAGACTTGCTCGCCCTCGTCGTCAGTGCCACCACGGACACTGGGTTCACCACCCGCAGCAGCCGTACAGCCCGTCCGCATCCATGGGGCGTCCACCGGGGGCGCATCCGACACGGCCGGGGCACGACAAGAAGACCCAAGGAGGCAGGAAGATGGCCGGGATGACGCAGCGAGGCGCCCGCAGGGCGCAGGTGTCGGTAGAGAGCTTGTCCGTGCAGGAGCAGGGCGGCGTGAGCCACTTCGGTGGGCCGCCGATCGGACCGCCCGTATTTGCCGCCCCCGACTGGCTGGGGGATCTGGCGCAGACGATAGAAGCGGAAATCATTCCACGGCTGATGCTGGCGCACGGCGATCTGGTCGATCTGCCGCCGGCCGGGGCGGGCGCAACGACCATCTCGGCGCGCGAAATCCACGAATTCGCCAACCTCGTGCTGGCACAGGATGCCGGCGTCGTACGCAGCTGCGTGCAGGCGATCCGCGCCCGCGGCGTCGAGCCACGGGTCATCTGTCTCGACTTGCTCGCGCCGGCAGCGCGCCGGCTCGGCGAACTGTGGGAAGCCGATCTGTGCGATTTCACGCAGGTCACGCTCGGCCTGTGGCGGATCCAGCAGGTGCTGCACGACGTCAGCCCGAGTTTCCGCAGCGATCTGCATTCGGGCGAGACAGGCCGCCGCGTGCTGCTCGCCACCTTGCCGGGAGAGCAGCACACCTTCGGCATGTCCATGGTGGCCGACTTCTTCCGCCAGCGCCGCTGGGACGTGCGCCTCGACACACCGGGCCCGCGCGGCGAAGCGCTGCGCCTGCTGCGCGCCGAGCGCTTCGATCTGGTGGGCGTGTCACTCGGCAGCGAAACGCGCTTCGACGAACTGGCGGAATGGATCACCGCCGCTCGCCGCGTGTCGCTGCAACGCGACATCGTGGTGATGGTCGGCGGCCCGATCTTCGCCAGCCGGCCGGAGTGGGTGCCGCTGGTCGGCGCCGACGCGACGGCGCGCGACGCGAGCGCCGCGGTCGATGTGGCCGAAGCATTGCTGCCTGTGCGATTTGCGCATGGGTGATCAGTTTCTGGAGGGTATCGATTGGGTTCGGAGCAGGGGCGCGATCAGATCGCGAAAATGGACGCCGATGCGGGAAGGTTGACGGTGAGGCCTTTTGATTCGCCGATGGGTTTGCTACATGGCGTCGATGCCGAGTCGGCTGCACGACTCATTGCCGCCGCCTCCGACGTTGCGCTGTTGCTCGACGACAAGGGCGTCATCCGCGACCTTGCATTCAACGACGGCGCGCTGCTGCCCGAGGCCGGCGCGCGCTGGCTGGGGCGCCGGTGGACCGAGGTGGTGACGGTTGAAAGCCGCCCCAAGGTCGAGGCGCTGCTGCAGGACGCAGCCAGCGGCGAAAGCCGCCGTGCGCGGCACGTCAATCATCCGGTGCAGGGCGGCAGCGATCTGCCGCTGCTGTACTCGACCGTGCGCATCGGACACGACGGCACGGTCGTCGCACTCGGCCGCGACCTGACGGCGCTGTCCATGCTGCAGCAGCGGCTGGTCGACGCGCAGCAGTCGATCGAGCGCGACTATGCCCGCCTGCGCCAGCTCGAGGCGCGCTACCGCCTGCTGTTCCAGATGACGTCGGAAGCGGTGCTGGTGGTCGATACCGTCAGTCAGCGCATCGTCGAGGCGAATGCCGCCGCCAACCGGATGCTGGGCGAGGACGCGCGCAGCGTGGTCGGCCGCAATTTCCCGGAAGGGCTGGACGACGCCGGCAATCAGGCGGTGCAGGGACTGTTCGCCGCGGTGCGTGCCAACGGTCGTTCCGACGACGTCCGCGTGCGCGGGCCGGGGGGTGGCGACTGGCTGGTGGCCGCCTCGCTGGTCAGACAGGACGCCGCATCGCTGTATCTGGTGCGGCTGTCGCAGATCGGTGCCACCGGCACCGAATCGGGCGAGCGGATGTCGGTGGTCGATGCGGTCGAAATGGTGCCGGACGCCTTCGTGCTGACCGGCGAGGACGGCGTCATCCTGACCGCCAACCAGGCCTTCGTCGATCTCGCCCAGCTGGCAAGCATCGAACAGGCGCGCACGCAGTCGCTCGAACGCTGGCTTGGCCGTCCGGGCGTCGATTTCAAGGTGCTGATGGTGAACGTGCGCCAGCACGGTTCGATCCGCCTGTTCTCGACCGTGCTGCGCGGCGAGCACGGCTCGGACGTCGACGTCGAGGTGTCGGCGGTCGCGGTGGACCGCGGTGAGCGTCCGTGCATCGGTTTCACCGTGCGCGGCGTCAGCCGCCGCATCGAGCCGGAACCGCGGGTCAGCCGCGAGATGCCGCGTTCGGTCGAGCAGCTGACCGGCTTGGTCGGTCGCGTATCGCTAAAGGATCTGGTGCGCGAATCGACCGATCTGATCGAGAAGCTGTGCATCGAGGCGGCACTCGACATGACGCACGACAACCGCGCGTCGGCGGCTGAAATGCTCGGCCTGAGCCGGCAGAGCCTGTACGTGAAACTGCGCCGTTATGGCATCGGCGATCTCAACGCCGATCAGGGCGACGACGGCGGGCAGGAGCCGGGCGAGGAGTGATCCGGAGCGGGTCGGTCGGCCGGGTCGCGCCCCGCCGACCGCGTCCGCACGGCGCTGTCGTGAAGCCCGGTCGGTGGCCTTGCGCCCGGTGTCAATCAAAATGGACTGAACGAGTGTAAGTTTGTCTTGACGCTCTTGTGTGTCAAGCCTACTGTTAGCTCATGACACGTCCAGCCCTCTCTGCCGTTGCCGAACTGCTCAAGCCCATCACCTGGTTTCCGCCGATGTGGGCTTTCGGTTGTGGCGTCGTCGCCTCCGGCCTGCCGGCCGGGGAGCGCTGGCAGGTCGTGCTGCTCGGCGTGCTGTTGGCGGGGCCGCTGGTCTGCGCGACCAGCCAGGCGGTAAACGACTGGTTCGACCGTCACGTCGATGCGATCAACGAACCGCAGCGTCCGATTCCATCCGGTCGCATGCCGGGTCACTGGGGTCTCTACATTGCAGTCGCCTGGACGCTGCTGTCGCTGCTGGTGGCGACCGCGCTCGGTCCTTGGGGCTTTGCCGCCGCCGCTGTCGGCCTGCTGCTGGCCTGGGCCTACAGCGCGCCGCCGCTACGGCTGAAAGCCAACGGCTGGTGGGGCAACACCGCCTGCGCGCTCTGTTACGAAGGTCTGGCCTGGGTGACCGGTGCGGCGGTGATGGCCGGCGGTACGATGCCCGACCTGCGCAGCCTGCTGCTTGCCGGCCTGTACAGCGCCGGCGCGCACGGCATCATGACGCTGAACGACTTCAAGTCGGTCGATGGCGACCGTCGCATGGGCATCGCTTCGCTGCCGGTGCAACTGGGGGTTGCGCGCGCCGGTCGGGTCGCCTGCTGGGTGATGGCGGTGCCGCAAGTCGTCGTCGTCGCGCTGCTCGCGCACTGGGGCGCGCCGGCACACGCTGCGCTGGTGGGCATGCTGCTCGGTGCCCAGCTGATGCTGATGTCCCGCCTGCTGGACGACCCGCGCGCGCGCGCGCCTTGGTACAACGGCACCGGCATCACGCTCTACGTGCTGGGCATGCTGGTGAGCGCCTTCGCACTGCGCGCGCTCGGAGGCGACTGACATGAACAACGCCCTCGGCTGGATCGGTATCTTCCGCCTCGGTCTGGTGCAGACCGCGCTCGGCGCCATCGTCGTGCTGACCACGTCGACGCTGAACCGCGTCATGGTGGTCGAACTGGCCTTGCCGGCCATGCTGCCGGGCGTTCTGGTGGCGCTGCATTACGCGGTGCAGATGCTGCGGCCACGCCTCGGGCACGGGTCGGATCTGGGCGGGCGGCGCACGCCGTGGATCATCGGCGGCATGGCGGTGCTGGCCGCCGGCGGCACGCTGGCCGCGCTCGCCACCGTGCTGATGGCCGATCACTTCGTCGCCGGTGTCGCCTTGGCGGTGCTTGCCTTCGCACTGATAGGCGTCGGTGTCGGCGCCGCCGGCACCTCGCTGCTGGTGCTGCTCGCCAAGCGCGTGGACGACGGCCGCCGTGCGGCCGCCGCCACCATCGTCTGGATGATGATGATCCTCGGCTTCGCCGTCACGGCCGGCATCACCGGCAAGCTGCTCGATCCTTTCTCCGGCGAGCGGTTGTTGCAGGTCGTTGCGGGCACCTCGGTCTGCGCCTTCATGCTGGCGCTCGTCGCCGTGCGCGGCGTCGAGGGCGCCGGCCCCGCTGCGAACACGGTGTCGACGGGGCTGCCGCACTCTCCTCTTCAGCGCACCCCATTCCGCGCTGCGCTTGCCCAGGTCTGGGGCGAGTCGCATGCGCGGCTTTTTACACTGTTCGTCTTCGTGTCCATGCTCGCCTACAGCGCGCAGGACCTGATACTCGAACCCTTTGCCGGCACCGTGTTCGACTATTCGCCCGGGCAGTCGACCCAGCTGTCGGGCCTGCAGCACGGCGGCGTGTTCGCCGGCATGCTGCTGGTGGCGCTGACCGGCACCGTGTTCGGCGGCCGGCAGATCGGCTCGCTGCGACTGTGGATCATCGGCGGCTGCATCGCCTCGGCCTGCGCGCTGTCAGGTCTGACCGCCGCCGGCTTCAGCGGCCAGGGCTGGCCCTTGCGCGAAACCGTGTTCCTGCTTGGCGTTTCCAATGGCGCGTTCGCGGTGGCCGCAATCGCGTCGATGATGCGCCTGGCCGGCCAGGGCGGCGCCGGCCGCGAGGGCGTGCGCATGGGTCTGTGGGGCGCGGCGCAGGCGATCGCTTTCGCGCTGGGCGGATTCGCCGGCACCGTCGCGGTCGATCTGACACGTGCCCTGATCGTCGAACCGGGCGTCGCCTATGCGCTGGTGTTCGCTGGCGAGGCGCTGCTGTTCATCGTATCGGCCGCCATGGCGATGCGGATTTCCGGCCTGCAGCCGGCGACCGTGGCGGCGCGTGCGCCGGCCGCGCCGTTGCCGCTGATGCCGCGCGCGGAAGGAGAGGCCTGATCATGGAAAGCTACGATGTGGTGGTGGTCGGCGGCGGGCCTGCCGGGGCCACCGCGGCGACCGATCTGGCGCGACGCGGCTACGCGGTGCTGCTGCTCGATCGCGGCGGGCGAATCAAGCCCTGCGGCGGCGCGATACCGCCGAAGGCGATCGAGGAGTTCCGCATTCCGGATGAACTGCTGGTCGCCCGTGCCCGTTCGGCACGCATGGTGGCGCCCAGCGGGCGCGCGGTCGACATGCCGATCGACGGCGGTTTCGTCGGCATGGTCGATCGCGAGCAGTTCGACGAATACCTGCGCGAACGGGCCGGACTCGCCGGCGCGCATCGGCGCAGCGGGAGCTTTCAGCGGGTGAGCCGCGACGGTGCCGGCTCGGCCGTCGTGCATTACCGCGTCGGCGAGCAGGGCGAGCGCTGCGTGCGCGCCCGCGCCATCATCGGCGCCGACGGTGCGCTGTCGGCGGTCGGCCGGCAGTGTGTGCCGGGCGCCGACCAGGTGCCCTGCGTGTTCGCCTACCACGAGATCGTGCGCGCGCCGCAGACCGGTTTCGACGGCAGCCGCTGCGATGTCTATTACCAGGGCCGGCTGTCGCCCGATTTCTACGGCTGGGTGTTCCCGCACGGCGACACGGTCAGCGTCGGCGTCGGCTCGGCGCGCAAGGGCTTCTCGATACGCGGCGGCGTCAGCGCCTTGCGCGACAGTGCCGGCCTCGGCACAGCCGGCACCGTTCGCAGGGAAGGCGCGCCGATTCCGATGCGCCCGCTGCAGCGCTGGGACAATGGCCGCGACGTGGTGCTGGCCGGCGACGCGGCTGGCGTCGTCGCGCCGGCGTCCGGCGAAGGCATCTACTACGCGCTCAGTGGCGGCCGGCTGGCGGCCGAGGCGGTCGACGCCTATCTGGTCACCGGCGATGCGCGCGCGCTGAGGCTGGCGCGCAAGCGTTTCATGAAGGCGCACGGCCGGGTGTTCATGGTGCTCGGCATCATGCAGCGCTTCTGGTACGCGAGCGACAAGCGGCGCGAACGCTTCGTCAGCATCTGCCGCGATCCCGACGTGCAGCAGCTCACCTGGCAGGCCTACATGCACAAGCGGCTGGTCCGTGCGCGGCCGCTGGCGCACATGCGCATCTTCTTCAAGGACCTTGCGCACCTCTGCGGCATCGTGTCGCCATGAATGCCCGGACGGCCACGCGCTGGAAGCCGGTGGCCGTCGCTGCACTTGCCGCGCTTGCGGTGGCCGGCCTGGGCGGTGCAATGACCGATCTGAGCGACTGGTACCGCGCGCTCGCCAAACCCGCCTGGCAGCCGCCGGACTGGGCTTTCGGGCCGGCCTGGACCCTCATCTTCGGCCTTGCCGCCGCCGCCGGCGTGCTCGGCTGGCGCCATGCGCCGGACGCGCGAGGGCGTCGGCAGATGCTGGCGATGTTCGCCGCAAACGGCGGCCTGAACGTGCTCTGGAGTGCGCTGTTCTTCCATCTGCGCCGTCCCGACTGGGCGCTGGCCGAAGTCGTGCTGCTTTGGCTGTCGGTGGTGTTCCTGATGGTCCGCCTGCGACCATGGTCCGCACGTGCGGCCGCGCTGTTGCTGCCGTATGCGGTGTGGGTCGCGTTTGCGGCAGCGCTGAATCTGTCCATCGTCCGCCTGAACGCCCCCTTTGGCTGACGCGCCGCACTTTTTGACGCCGGTCACGTGTGCCGGCAAGCGACTTGCCGTAGCATGCAGGCGTTAAACTCAAGCAATTGAAGGCGTTGTCGCGATCGCGCCGTCGGCAGTCCGGTGATCGGCGGGTGTGCGCCCGTTGAATTGCGCTCACCGGGCTCTCCCGAACCACGCGGCAGCGCATGTCCCGGTCCAGGCCGGGCCCGAAATTTGCAGCAGGGCGGCCTCGTACCTCTCCGTCCTGCTTACCAGGCCCATGCCGTGAACAAGCTACCGAACGATCCAGGAGACCTGAGCGCCTTCTCCGATGTGGCCCCGGAGTTGGCCGACATGCTCGTGTCGGTCGCCAGCGACATCGCGCTGGTGATCGATGAAAAGGGCGTCATCCGCAGCGTCGCGCTGGGCGGCACCGAGCCGGTCAGCGCCGCAGCCGGCGAATGGCTGGGCCGCCAGTGGATAGACACGGTGACGCCGGACACCCGCCGCAAGGTCGAGGACCTGCTGAACGAGGCGGCCGAGTCGGGCGTTTCGCGCACCCGCCACATCAATCACCCGTCGCTCGCCGGCAGCGATCTGCCGGTGGCCTACACCGCGGTGCGCCTCGGCCATGGCGGCCCGCTGCTGGTGGTCGGACGCGACCTGCGCGCCGTCTCGGCGATGCAGCAGCGGCTGGTCGACGCCCAGCAATCGATGGAACGCGACTACTGGCGCATGCGGCAGGCGGAAACCCGCTACCGCCTGCTGTTCCAGATCGCCACCGACGCGGTGCTGGTGGTGGACGCCGACACGCTGCGCATCGTCGACGCGAACCGTGCCGCCGGCCGCCTGTTCGGCGGTACGGTGCAGGACATGCCCGGCCGCCAGGCCGGCTACGCGCTGGCGCCGTCCTCGCTGCCCGTACTGGAAGAGCTGCTGGGCACGGTGCGGGTGTCCGAGCGCCCGGGCGACGCGATGCTCGACCTGGCGTCGGGCGGCCGCATCCACGCGTGGGTGTCCTTGTTCCGCGACGAAGGCAGCACGCTGCTGTTGATGCGTGCCTGGCCCGAAGGCGGGCAGATACCGCCGGCGGTCGACGATGCGATGCTGCCGGAACTGGTGCGTCTGACACCCGATGCGGTCGCCTTCACCGACGAACAGGGGGTGTTGCTGAGCGCCAATCCCGCTTTCGTCGAGCTGGTGCAGGGCGTCGACATGGCGTCGCTGCGTGGCCGCTCGATGGCGGAATGGCTGTCCGGCGAGAGCGACGGACTGGGTGCCCTGATCGCAGCGGTACGGCAGAGCGGCACGCTGCGTCTGGCGACGCGTCTGCGCAACGAGCGCGGGCACGACGTCGATGTTGAACTGTCGGCTGTGCTGATCCATAACGGAGACTCGAACACCATCGGTCTCATCATCCGCGCAGTGCAGCCGCGCGGTCCCGGCGTGGGGGTCAGGGGTCGCATGCACTGAGCGTGTCGCGCAAAGTGAACGATCCTCTCTACAGTCCGCCCTTCGGTCAGGCCGACCTGACCAACTGCGAGCGCGAACTCATCCACCTTGCCGGCTCGATACAGCCGCACGGCGTGCTGCTGGTCGTCCGTGAATCCGACCTGCAGGTGCTGCAGGCCAGCCTGAATACCGAACAGTGGCTGGGCGTGCAGCACGCGGCGGTGGTCGAGGCGCCGCTGCCGGCGCTCGGTGGCGACCTGGCGGCGCGTGTGCGCGAACTGGGCCGGACGCTGACCGAACTCGAACTGACGCCTTTCCACTGCAGCACCGGCCACGGCGGGCTGTTGCGGCATTTCGAGGGCATGGCGCATCGCGGGCAGTCCGGCACGCTGATCGTCGAACTCGAGACCGCCGGGCCGCCGGCCGAGGACGTCGCAGCCCAGGCCCTGCTGGCGACGGCGGTGCGACGCTTCAGCGAGGCGATGAGCGTCGATGCACTGGCCGACACTGCGGTGCAGTCGATACGCGAACTGACCCGTTACGACCGCGTGATGGTGTATCGCTTCGACGCCGACGGCCATGGCGAGATCGTCGCCGAGGCGCGCGACGACCGGCTCGACACCCTGCTCGGTCACCGCTATCCGGCAACCGACATTCCGCAGCGCGCCCGCGATCTCTACCTGCGCAACCGGGTGCGCGTGCTGGTCGATGCGCGCTACCTGCCGGTCGCCGTCGAACCGCGCCGGCTGCCGCACGGCGGCGAAGAGCTGGACATGTCGATGTGCCACCTGCGCAGCATGTCGCCGCTGCACATCCAGTACCTGCGCAACATGGGCGTGACCGCCACGCTGGTGGTGTCGCTGGTGCGCGAGGGGCGGCTGTGGGGGCTGATCGCCTGTCATCACTATTCGCCGCGGCGCATCCATTACGCACAGCGCGCCGCCGTCGACGTGCTGGCGGAGGTGATGTCGACGCGCATCGCGGCGATCGAGAACTATGTGCGCACCCAGGTCGACGTGCTGGTGCGGCGCATGGAACTGCGGCTGATCGAGGCGACGTCGACCGAGGGCGACTGGCGTGCGGCGCTGATGCGCAACGCGCGCACCCTGCTGCAGCCGATGGACGCTAGCGGTGTCGCGCTGCTGCACGACGGCGAACTGCTGACCGCTGGCGAGGTGCCGTCCACCGAGTCGGTGCGCGCGCTGGCCGGCTGGGTCTCCGGCGAAATGAAGCAGATGCTGTTCAGCTGCGCCTCGGTCGAGCGCGCCAACCCGGCGCTGGCCTACCTGACGCCGGGGGTGTGCGGCGTGCTGGCGATCGATCTGTCGACGCGGGGCCGCAATCTGCTGATGTGGTTCCGGCGCGAGCAGCGTGCCAAGCTGACCTGGGCCGGCGACCCGGCGAAGCCCATGGTCGACAACGATCCGCTGACCTTGTCGCCACGACGCTCCTTCGAGGCGTGGTCGGAAATCGTGCGCGGCACCGCGGCACCGTGGTCGCGCGCCGATCTGGCGCTGGCGCGCGCGATCGGCGCCTCGCTGCGCGACGTGATCATGCAGACGCAGGCGGTGCGCCTGCTCATCGCCCAGCACCAGCTTGAAAAATTTCGCACCGCCGTCGACGAGTCGCCGGAGCCGCTGCTGGTTGCCGACGGCGACGGCCGCATCCTGTTTCCCAGTCCGGCGCTCGCCGGCATCCTGCCGGGCGGCTGCCGGCAGCCGGTGAATTTCGACGAACTGGCGGCGCTGTTCGAAGATCAGGCCTCTGTGCGCGATGTGTTGAGGTCGCTGCGCGAAGGACGTGTGTCGTGGCGTGGCGAGTGGCGGATGAGCGGTGGCATTGCGCTGGGCGTGCGCGCCGACGTCGTGCCGGGCCCGCGCGATGCCGTACTCGGTTGCATCCTGATGTTCACCGACCTCACCGATGCGAAGCGCACCGAGGCGGCGCGTCGCCATCTCGAACAGTCGCTGACGATGACCGGTCAGGCCGATGCGCAGCTGACCACGCGCGAGGCGCGCGGCCTGCCCGACGAAGTGATGGGCGCCATCCTGGCCAATGCGAGCGTGGCGGCGATGGAGCTGACCGACACCACGGCGTCGATCCCGGTCGCTACGCTGATCGAGGAACTGGAGGCATCGGCGACGCGCGCCGCGGCGGTCTATGCCCGCCTGCGCGAATTCAACCGCCCACTCTGAGCGTGGCGGCGTCGCCGGCCGGCAGCGCCTCGAAAATGTCCACGTGACGCAGGAAGGCGGCTTCGGCTTCACGTGCGATGTCCGCCCGCGTGGCGTCGTCGCGCGACGGACCGTCGAGTGCGGCGCGCAGTCGTGCGCTGAGTTCGGCCGGCGCATGGGCACCGAAGCGGTAGAAGCGGGTGCCGGTTTCGCCGTCCAGCGCGAAGCACCGTGCGACGATGCGCTGCAGGATCTGTCCGCCCTGCAGATCGCCGAGGTAGCGCACATACACGTGCGCGAGCAGCAGTTCCGGCCGGCGCGCCGACAGTTCGCTCAGGCGCGCCGCGTAGTCCGCTGCCGCGTCGACCAGCGGCAGCGCGTCCGCCCAGCCGTCGCCATGCAGTGTGGCCAGGTCGGCTTCCAACGCCGCGCAGCGCGGCAATCCTTCGATGTCGAGTCCGGCCAGGCCGGGGTGCGCCGCGTGCCGCGCCAGCGCGGCTTCCAGATCGCGGTAGATCGGGTGCAGGTTGCGCAGCAGGATGCAGTAGGCGGTCAGCCCGAGTTCGCCGCGCAGCAGCGCCGGCATCGGGCCGCTGCGCTCGACCTGCGTGTGATGTGCTGCGGTTACCTGTCTGAGGCGCTGCGACAGCGGGGGCTGTTCGGTGGCGTGCATGGGGAAGGGTGCGTCGGCCTGTCAGTCGTGTACGGTGTGCAGATGCGGCAGCGTGCTGCCGATCTCAGCGTGGAGCGCTCGCATGTCCGACCTGTTGGCGAATGGTGTGTTGATCGACCTGATCATGATAGGGGTTTTGTTCGAAGCGGCGGCACTGGCGCTGCTGCATCGCCGGCGCGGTCTGGGCTTCGCGCCGGGCCGCTGGCTGCCGACGCTGGCCGCCGGCCTGTGCCTGATGCTGGCCCTGCGCGCAGCCCTCACCGGCGGCGGCGCGACCCAGGTGCTGTTCTGGCTGGCGGCGTCCGGCGTGTCGCACGGCTGCGATCTGTACCTGCGCCGACCGCGGGCGCCGTGATCGACTGCAGTCTCATCGCCGACTTCCGGTAGCATCCGCCGCGCGATCCATGCCGTAAGGATCGACCCCGACAACACTCACAGGATTTCGCCATGGCCGGAGCCAGCCTTCTCGCACTGATCGACGACATCGCCAGCGTACTGGACGATGTGTCCGTCCTGACCAAGGTCGCCGCCAAGAAGACGGCAGGCGTGCTCGGCGACGACCTCGCGCTGAACGCGCAGCAGGTGGCCGGCGTCAAGGCCGACCGCGAACTGCCGGTGGTGTGGGCGGTGGCCATGGGTTCGGTGCGCAACAAGCTCATCCTGGTGCCGGCGGCGCTCGCCATCAGCGCCTTCGTGCCGGCGGCGGTGACGCCGCTGCTGATGATGGGCGGGCTCTTCCTCTGTTACGAAGGCGTCGAGAAGCTGGCGCACAAATTCCTGCACGGCGCCGACGAAGACGCCGCGCACCGCGCCGAGCACCTGAAGGCACTGGCCGACGAACAGATCGATCTGGTCGCGCTGGAGAAGGAAAAGGTGAAGGGCGCCATCCGCACCGATTTCATCCTGTCGGCCGAAATCATTGCCATCACGCTGGGCACCGTGGCCGACGCGCCTTTCGGCACCCAGGTCGCCGTGCTGGCGGGCATTGCCGCCATCATGACGGTCGGCGTGTACGGACTGGTGGCGGGCATCGTCAAGCTGGACGACGCCGGTCTCTACCTGAGCCGCACCGCCTCCGGCGCGACGCGTGCGCTCGGTCGCGGCATCCTCGCGCTGGCGCCGTGGTTGATGAAGGCTTTGTCGGTGGCCGGCACCGCCGCCATGTTCCTGGTTGGCGGCGGCATCTTGACACACGGCATTCCGGCGCTGCACGACCGGATACATCATCTGTCGGAGGCGGTGGGTTCGGTGTGGGGCGTGCTGCTGCCCTTCGTCGCCGACGCACTGACCGGCGTCGTCGCCGGCGCGATCACGCTGGCCGTTGTGCTCGGCGTCAAGAAGCTGCGCGGCAGCGCGGCCGCCTGACCCGGCGCGACTCAGCCGGCTGGGCTTAGATCCGTCTTCAGCGCGCCGCGGTCGTCGAACACGACGCAGTTGCCGTGCCAGTGGGCGCCGCCCACTTCCTCGAAATAGCGCAGGATGCCGCCTTCGAGCTGCCACACCTTGTTGAAACCGGCCTTCTTCATCAAGGGTGCGGCCTTTTCGCAGCGGATGCCGCCGGTGCAGAAGGTGACGATGGGGGTGTCCTTCAGGTCGGCGTATTGTTCGAGCGCGGCCGGGAACTGACCGAAGCTGTCGACGCCCGGATCAAGCGCATTGTCGAAGCTGCCCTGCTCGACTTCCCAGCGGTTGCGTGTGTCAATGATGACGAAGGGCCGCCCTTCGTCGTACCAGCGCTTCAGTTCGGCCGGCGGCAGATAGGGCGCTGGCGTCTCGGTCGGGTCGAAGTCCGGCGCACCGACGGTGACGATTTCCTTCTTCAGACGCACGCGCAGCCGCTTGAAGGGCAGCGTGTCCGACCTGCTCCACTTCACGTCGAGCGCGGCGAAGCGAGGGTCCTGCCCGAGGTTGGCGAAGAAGTCGCGCAGATCGGCTTCGCGGCCGGCGAGGAAGATGTTGATGCCTTCGCTGGCCAGCAGCACGGTGCCGAGCAGCTGGCGTGACTGCGCCGCGTCGTGGATGCGTGTGCGCAGCGCTTCGCGGTCGTCGAGGCGGACGAAGCGGTAGGCGGCGGTGTTGGCGTAACGGGTCATGCGCGGTGTCCGGAGATCAGCGCTCAAGTATACCTGTCGCTTCGTCCGTCCCCGGCTGCGCTCAGCCCAGTGCCTTCATCAGGTTGAAGGCACTGAGGCCGCTGATCAGCGTACCGACCAGCACCAGCAGCGCACGCGCCGGCAGCGCGCGGCACAGGAAGGCGGCCAGTGGCGCGGCGAACATGCCGCCGGCAACCAGGCCGGCCACGGTGGCCCACGGGGCGGCGTCGATGAAGATGACGAAGGCGCCGGCGCTGGCGATGGCGATGAAGAACTCGGCGAAATTCACCGAACCGATGGTGCGGCGCGGGTCCTGACCGGCGCCGACCAGGCTGGTCGTGACGACCGGCCCCCAGCCGCCGCCACCGGCCGCGTCGACGAAACCGCCGAACAGCGCCAGCTTGGCGACGTGTTTCGGCTCCTGTGCCGGCTTGCGGCGATGGCGCCAAGCCTTGGCCAGCACGTAGATGCCCATCACCAGCAGATAGCCGGAAATCCACGGCTTGAGCGCTGCGCCGTCGAATTTCGTCACCACCAGCGCGCCGAGTACGCCGCCGATCACGCCCGGTATCAGCAGCTTGAGCATCAGCTTGCGGTCGACGTTGCCGAGCCGCAGATGCGACAGGCCGGACAGGCCGGTGGTGAAGATTTCGGCGATGTGTACGCTGGCACTGGCCACCGCGGGCGAGGCGCCGGTGCCGAGCAGGAAGGTGGTGGCGGAAATGCCGTAGGCCATGCCGAGCGCGCCGTCGATGCTCTGCGCGATGAAGCCGACGGCGGCCGCCTTCAGGAATTCGTCCGAGGTGACGACGCCGATGACGATGTCCAGTGCCGCCGACGGGTCGCCCAGAGGCAGGCCGCGCGCGAGCAGGATGGCGGCCAGGCCGAACAGCGTGAAGCCCATGAACCAGCTGGCGACGGTGGCCAGCGGGTGCGCCTGCGCGCGGTCGATCACCTGCTCGACCGGCGGCAGGCCGAGTGCTTCGTGGGCTTGTCCGACCTCGGTGGGCCGGGTGTCGATGTGGCGGATCTTCACTGCGCGTCGCTCGATATCTCAGGGAGCGCGCAGTCTAGTCAGCAATGCTTATTCAAAAAAGTGATATTTAGTTCTATAGATATCACTCAATTTTCTTTTGTTGGGCGGTGCGGGCGCGCGATCGGCTAGCGGTAAGGCCGCCGCCAGTAGCCCCAGGGGTAGGCGGGGTAGTAGGGGTAGCCGTACATCCACATGCGGTCGCGTTCGCGCATCGCCTCGCGCATGCGCTCGGTCTCGATCAGCGTCTGCTGCATGTAGTCGATCACCTCGTCCGACACGCCGTCCTCGCGCAGCTTCGCCAGCTGAGAGGCCTTGAGCGGGTAGAGCGCGCGGCTCTCCTCCAGCCGCTGGATGATTTCCGCCGGCGGGATGCCGTCCTTCGACATCTGCACGATTTCGTCGGTGGTCGGCGCCGGCGGAAGTGGCGGCGCGGTGACGCAGCCGCCGAGCGTCAGGGCGAGGCCGGCGAGCAGCAGGCTGCGGCGCAGGGTCAGCGTGTACATGCGACTCTCCATATCGGGTCTGTGTGTCAGAGTCGTTCGACTGCGTCGGAGTTCGACGCGTCGTCGAACAGGCGCGACCAAATGGCACGGATGGCCGTGCGCTCGGCCACCACCTCGTCCTTCGGCACCCGGGCTTTCGGCGCATCGTTCAGCCGCAGGCCGTGCTGCAGGTGGCGCAGGCGGCGGTAGGCGTTGCCGGCGGCGACCGCGTCGAGCGCGGGCAGCAGGCCGACCTCCGAGGCGATGCGCAGCAGCGCGATATTGCCGAGGTTGCCGGTCAGCTCAGGATGCGCACCCGAATGGGCCAGCACCATGTACTGCACGGCGAACTCGAGGTCGATCAGACCGCCGGCGTCGTGCTTGATGTCGAACAGTTCGGACTTGTTGGCGTGGCCGTCCATCATCTTCTGCCGCATGTCCAGCACTTCGCGGCGCAGCGCGGCGACGTCGCGCGGCTGCGTCAGCAGGTCGCGGCGGATCGCCTCGAACTGCTCGCCGACCGCGGCGTCGCCGGCGCAGAAGCGGGCGCGCGTCAGCGCCTGGTGCTCCCACACCCAGGCCGACTTCTGCTGATAGTCGCGGAAGGCCTCGATCGAACTGACCAGCAGGCCGGACTCGCCATTCGGCCGCAGCCGGGTGTCGGTTTCGAACAGGATGCCGGCGCTGGTATGGCTGGACAGCCAGGTGAGCATGCGCTGCGCCAGTCGCGCATAGGTTTCAGGCGCCGACTCGTGCGGGTCGTCGAACAGGAAGATGACGTCGAGGTCGGAGGCGTAGCCCAGCTCCTTGCCGCCCAGCTTGCCGTAGGCGATGACCGCGAAGCGCGGCGTGTCGCAGTGGCGACGGGTGAGCTTGCGCCAGCACATGTCCAGCGTGATGCGCAGCATGGCGTCGGCCAGCGCCGAGAGGTGGTCGGACAGGCGCTCGACCGACAGCTCGCCGGCCAGGTCGCGCGCCAGCAGCCGGAACACCTGGGCGTGGTGGGCGTCGCGCATGGTGTCCATCTGCCGCTCGGTGTCGTCGCCCAGCTCGTCCAGTTGCTGGCGCAGCGCCTGCTCGAAGGCCGGCCAGTCGGGTTCGGCGGTGAGCAGGCGGGCGTCCAGCAGTTCGTCGAGCAGGATGGGATGGCGCACCAGATAGTTCGCCGCCCAGCTCGACGCGCCGATCAGCCGCGCCACCTGGCTCAGCGCCTGTGGAAACTCGGCCAGCAGCGCCAGATAGGCAGCCCGCCGGCTGATGGTTTCCAGCAGGTCGAGGCCGCGCAGCGCGGTGGCCGTGGGTTGCGGCGTGTCGCGACAGGCTTCGAGCAGCTTGGGTACCAGCGCGTCGACGCGGGTGCGCGAGCTGTCGGGCAACTGGCGGTAGCGGCTGCCCGACTTGAAGGCGGACAGGCGGCGCGCCAGTTGTTCGGTGTCGTCGAAGCCCATGCCGTCGAGCGCGCTGTGGCAGTCATCGCACGGCGCGCTGTCCTGACCGATGTCCTGCCAGACGGCACGCGGCGTCGGCGTCGAGCTCTCCTGCGCGCCGAATACGGCGTCGAAATGGCGGCTCACGTGGCCGCGGTGGTGGTCCAGTTCGTCCAGCAGCGCGGCGTAATCGCCGAAGCCCATGGCCGAGGCGACCAGCGCCTGGTCCTCGGCGCTGGCCGGCAGCTTGTGCGTCTGCGCGTCCTCGACGTACTGCAGGCGGTGTTCGAGCCGGCGCAGGAAGACGTAGGCGGACTGCAGCTGTTCGACCGCGTCCTCGCCCAGCACGCCGCGCATCGCCAGCCGGTCAAGCACCTTCTGCGTCGGCCGGATCTGCAGCGCGCTCTCGCGGCCGCCGCGTATCAGCTGGAACACCTGGGCGATGAATTCGATCTCGCGGATGCCGCCGGGGCCGAGCTTGATGTTGTCCGCCATGTCGCGGCGCGCCACCTCGCGGCGGATCTGCGCGTGCAGGTCGCGCATCGCGTTGATCGCGCCGAAATCGAGGTATTTGCGGAACACGAAAGGCTTGCGCAGCGATTCCAGTTCGTCATTGACGCCGCCGGTCAGCGCACGCGCCTTGATCCAGGCGTAGCGCTCCCATTCGCGGCCCTGGGTGACGAAGTAGTTCTCCAGCATGTCGAAGCTGCAGGCCAGCGGGCCGGAATCACCATTCGGGCGCAGCCGCATGTCGACGCGGAACACGAAGCCGTCGGCGGTCACGTCGGCCAGCAGCTCGATCACCTTGCGGCCGAGCCGCGTGAAAAAGTCGAAGTTGTCGATGCGCTTGCCCGGCCCGGTCGGCGTTTCGCCGTCGGTTTCGCCCGATTCCGGATAGACGAAGATGAAATCGACGTCGGAACTGACGTTCAGCTCGCGCCCGCCCAGCTTGCCCATGCCGATGCAGATGAAGGGCTGCACGGCATGGTCCGCCTCGCCGCGCGGTTCGCCGAAGCGCTCGACCAGCGCGGCGCGCGCCTGATCGACCGCCACCCGCACCGTCTGTTCAGCCAGCAGCGTCATGCCCTCGGTCACCTCGTCCAGATCGGCCAGACCCGCCAGATCGCGCACGATCAGGTGGGCCATGGTGCGGGCACGCAGCCGGCGCAGCGCCGACTTCAGCGCCGCCTCGTCGCCGTGTCCGAACGGCGTCTGCGTCAGCCATTCGCCGAGCAGGGCCGCGCTGATCTGGGCCTGCAGCGTGCTGCCCAGCGCATCTTCCAGCGCCGGCCGCGCGTCCAGCAGGCGGGCGAGGTAGCGGCTGTGGCGGCGGGCGTGGGCGATGGCGGCGGGGGCGTCCATGTCAGGCTTTCTCGTATGAAGATGGCGATTATGCAAAAAACCGCGGTGCGGGCCGGCATGTAAGCATGGCCTTACAAAGCGCGACAGCGCCTGCGTTGCGGGTAAACTCCCGCATCGTTCCATAAATACAGTCATCGCCGGTTTGACTGCCCGCAAATCTTGTCCGACTCCGCCCACGCTGAACTCGCCGCCGCGGTCGCCACCGTCCGCGCGGCAGCGGCCCGCCCCATGTGGCGCCGTATCGCCGGGCGGCTGTTCGACGCGGCGCTTGTCGCCTACGTCGTCGTCGCCTGCATCGTGCTGGTCGCTCGCCACTGGGTGCTGCCCGAGGTGGACCAGCACCGCGCGCGCATCGAACAGGCGCTCGGCGACGCACTGCAGCGCCAGGTGCGCATCGACAGCCTGAGTGCCGACTGGAGCGGCCTGCATCCGCAGCTGTCGCTGCGCGGCCTGACCCTGCTCGACGAAGCGGGCCAGCCGGCGCTGCGGCTGGAACAGGTCGAAGCGGCGCTCGGCTTTTCGTCGCTGGTGCGCGGCGAGCTGCATCTGCACCGGCTCGACATCAACGGCCCCGACCTCTGGATACGACGCGAGGCCGACGGCCGCTTCTTCGTCGCCGGTCTGGAAATAAGGCAGGACGGCGAGCGGGGCGGCTTCATGCGCTGGCTGCTGTCGCAGGGCCAGATCAATATCCGCGGCGCGCGGCTGGAGTGGGACGACGCGCTGCGCGAGACGGCGCCGCCGCTGCAGCTCACCCAGGTCGATTTCCGCCTCGACAATTCCGGGCGCGACCATCGCTTCGGCCTGTCGGCACGGCCGCCGAGCGAGCTGGCGCAGCGACTGGACATCCGCGGCGACGTGACGCTGCCCGACCGCGAGGACTGGCGCAGCGCGTCGGGCGAACTGTTCGTGTCGCTCGAAGGCGCCGACATGGCGGTCTGGCAGACCTGGGTCGATTACCCGCTCGAACTGTCGCAGGGGCGTGGTGCGGCGCGTGCATGGACGCGTTTCGACGGTGCCCGGCTGGCCGAGGTGACTGGCGAACTGGCGCTGGCCGACGTGCGGCTGCGTCTGGCGCCCGATCTGCCGCTGCTCGATCTGGTCAGCCTGTCCGGCCGCGTCAGCGCCGAACAACTGAGCCAGGAGCGCGTCGTCGCCTCGGCCCGTCAGCTGCAACTGGCGACCCGCGACGGACTGCGTGTGCAGCCGACCAGCATCGATCTGCGCTGGCAGGCGGCGGCCGGCAATGAGGTGGAGCGTGGCGAACTGTCGGCCAGCGCGCTCGATCTCGACGCGCTGACCCGGCTGTCGGCCTACCTTCCGCTGCCGGACCCGGTGCGCGACCGGCTGCAGCGCCACGCGGCGCAGGGCGTCGTGCATGAACTCGACGGGGGCTGGACCGGTCCGCTGTCGGCGCCGACCGCCTTCCGCGTCAGCGCGCGACTGGAGCGCGTCGGTCTGCGCGCCGACGGCGCACTGCCCGGGGTCAGCGGGCTGAGCGGTCGCATCGAGGGCAGCGACGTGCGCGGCAGCGTGCAGATCGACGCGCCGGAGCTGGTGCTCGACCTGCCGGCGGTGTTCCCGCAGCCGGAAATTCCGTTCTCGCAGTTCAAGGCACGCGCCGGCTGGGCGCGCAGCGACGGCGAAACCGAGGTGGTGATCGAATCGCTCGCCTTCCGCAACGACGACGTGCAGGGTCAGGCGCGCGGGCGCTACCGCACGGCGGGCAACACGGCCGGCGAGATCGACATCGAAGCCAAACTGCTCGACGGCGATGCGCGGGCGGTGTGGCGCTATCTGCCGCTGGACATCGGTCCCGATACGCGCGACTGGCTGCGCACTGCGCTGACCGCGGGGCGCGCGCCGGAGGCGACGCTGAAGCTGCGCGGCCGGCTCGACGATTTCCCGTTCGACCGTGGCCAGCCGGGCATCTTCCAGGTGAAGGTGAAGGCCGAGGACGTGACCGTCGACTTCGGCCCGAGTTGGCCGCCGCTGACCGGCCTGCGCGCCGATGTGCTGTTCGAGGGGCCGCGCATGCTCATCACTTCGCGCGACGGCCGCATCATGAACACGAAGCTGGGCCCGACCACGGCCGAGATTCCCGATCTCGACGCGGCCGAGGAGCTGCTGCTGGTGAAGGGCTCGACCAGCGGTGCGACCGCCGATTTCCTGCGCTACATCGACGCCAGCCCGGTGGCCGAACGCATCGACGGCTTCACCTCGACCATGCGCGCCGAGGGCAACGGCAAGCTGGCAATCGCACTCACCATCCCGCTGCGCCATTCGAAGGACACCAAGGTCGAGGGCGAGTACAGCTTCACCGCCAACAAGCTCGTACTGGACAGCACGCTGCCGCCGCTGACCGACGCGTCAGGCAAGGTGGCCTTCACCGACAGCACCCTGTCTATCCGCAGCGCCCAGGCCAGCGTGCTCGGCTTTCCGATGACACTGGATGTCGGCACCGGCGGCGGTGGCACGGTCAATGTAGACGTGCGCGGCCGCGCCTCGATGGAGGCGCTGCGCGCCCAGTTCGGCCAGCCGTGGATGGCGGCGCTGTCCGGCGTCGCCGGCTGGCAGGCGCGGCTGGGTGTGCGTCGCAACGGCAGCGACATGACGCTGGAGGCCGACCTGTCACAGATCGCCTCGACCCTTCCGGCCCCGTTCGGCAAGGCCGCGGGCGAAGCGCTGGCGCTGAAGGTCGAGCGCATCGGCAGTCTCGACGCGCGCGAAGCGGCACGTCGAGGCCTGCCTGCACTGGGTGCCGAGCGCGAACTGCTGCGGATCGACGCGGGCCGGATGGGCAGCGCCGATATCGTCCGCCGCTCGACGCCGGGTGGCTGGGTGCTGGATCGAGGTGCGGTCGGTCTGCCACAGATGCCCGCCTTGCCCGATCAGGGGCTGGCGCTGGCCCTGACCACCGAAACGGTCGATCTCGATGCGCTGCGCCGTGCCTTTGCCGCGCCCGCGCAGCCGGGTGCGCCGGCGGCCGACGCCCTGCCGGTGTCGAGGGTGAAGCTCGACGCGAAGAATCTGCGTCTGTCCGGGCACTGGCTGGAGGCGGTGAAGATCGACGCGACGCGGCGCGGCGAGGTGTGGGATATCGACCTTGCCAGCACCCAGGCACGCGGCCGCGTGAGCTGGAGCGAACAGGGCAAGGGTCAGGTGAAGGCGCGTTTCGAGCAGCTACGCATCGACACGGAGGACGAGGCGGGCGCCCAGGTCAGCAGCGTCGAGCCGGACGAGGAACTGGACGAATTGCCGGCGCTGGACATCGAGGCCGAGCGCTTCGTGCTCGACGGGCGCAACCTGGGCCGGCTCGAGCTGCAGGCCAGCAACGAGCGCCGTGCCTGGCTGATCAACCGCCTCGCACTGACCATGCCCGAGGGCAGTTTCGTCGCCAGCGGTGCATGGGGGCGCGCGCTGGCTGGCTTGCGCGGAACGCGCGAGACCCGGCTCGATTTCGTCATCGACAGCGAGGACGCCGGCAAGCTGCTCGATCGCCTCGGTCATGCCGGCGCCCTGCGCCGCGGTACCGCCGGCATGAAGGGCATGCTGCGCTGGCAGGGCAGCCCGCTGTCGATCGACTACCCGTCGCTGTCCGGATCGTTCGAGCTGAAGGCGAGCAACGGCCAGTTCAGCAAGATCAACCCGGGCGCCGGTCGCCTGCTCGGCATCCTCAGCCTGCAGTCGCTGCCGCGGCGCATCACGCTGGATTTCCGCGACGTGTTCAGCGAGGGTTTCGCCTTCGATCGCATCGAAGGAACGGTGGCGGTCGAGCGTGGCATCATGAACACCGACAATCTCGAACTGGCCGGGCCGGCCGCGCGCGTGCAGATCAGTGGCAGTGCCAACATCGCCGCCGAAACCCAGAACCTGACGGTGAACGTCCAGCCGGCGCTGAGCGACAGCGTGTCGGTCGGCGCGCTGATCGCCAATCCGGCGGTCGGTGTGGCGACCTATCTGGCGCAGAAGGTACTGAAGGACCCGCTCGGGCAGATCTTCTCCTTCCGCTACGCGGTCACCGGTTCATGGGAGGATCCGCTGGTGGCCAAGCTGTCGACGGCGCCGGCGGCCGAATGAGCCTGTCATCCGATTGAAAGGTGCGTCATGAACACTACGACCAAGACCCGCGTTGCTGCCGTGCAGATGGTGTCCGGCCCGGTGGTGGCGGACAACCTGCGGGAAGCGGGGCACTGGATTGCCGAGGCGGCCCGTCAGGGCGCGCAGCTGGTGGCGCTGCCGGAGTACTTTCCGCTGATTTCCGGCGACGAGGCGGACAAGATAGGCATACGCGAATCAGAGGGCGAAGGCCCGATCCAGCGTTTCCTGTCCGACTGCGCGCGCCGGCACGGCATCTGGCTGATCGGCGGCTCGGTGCCGCTGGTGGCGGATGCCGCGAACAAGGTCCGCAATACCTGCCTGGCCTACGGTCCGGACGGGAGCCAGGTGGCCCGTTACGACAAGGTCCATCTGTTCGCCTTCACCCGTGGCGCCGAGAACTACGACGAGGCGCGGACGATCGAAGCCGGCCATCAGCCGGTATCGATCGAGACCCCTTTCGGCCGGGTCGGGCTGTCGATCTGCTACGACCTGCGCTTTCCGGAGTATTTCCGCGCGCTGGGCGACATGAAGCTGCTGGTGCTCGGTGCCGCCTTCACCGAAACCACCGGTCGGGCGCACTGGGAACTGCTGCTGCGCGCCCGCGCGGTGGAGAACCAGTGCTACGTACTGGCGGCGGCGCAGGGCGGCGTGCACCCGTCCGGCCGGCGCACCTGGGGTGACTCGATGCTGATCGACCCGTGGGGCAATGTGATCAATCGCCTGGCGCGCGGCCCGGGCGTGGTCGTAGGTGATCTGGATTCGGACTATCTTGTTGAAATAAGGCAGAATCTTCCAGCCTTGGGCCACCGGCGCATCGCTTGCTGAGGTCTCCTCGAATGAATGACCAAACCACTCGCAATCCGTCGAAATTTCCGCACACGCTTGCGGAAGTGACGGTCATGGACGTCGAACGGCTGCGCTCGATGTGCATCGAGCAGGAGGACATTCCGGGTACGCGCGAAATGGCGCAGCAGAAGGACAAGTTCCGCGTGCGCCTGCTGAGCAGCGACAACGAGAAGCGCGAAGGCACCAGCCTGCTGATCGAGAAGATGTACTCGTGGCGCGGCTATCACACGAAGAAGCAGATCGACGAGGCGCCCAACCGCATTACCCTTGTAGCCGAGTTCGACGGCCACATCTACGGCACCATCACGGTCAATCTCGACTCCGACACCGGTCTGTCGGCGGACGAGACCTATCCGGACGTGATGCACGCCCTGCGCGACGAAGGTCGCAAGGTGTGCGAGTTCGGCAAGTTCGCGGTCGAGCAGTCGGTGCGCTCGAAGCGGCTGATGGGCACGCTGTTCCACCTGATGTGCATCTACGCCTTCCGCATCCAGGACTGCGACGATGTGCTGATCGAGGTGAACCCGCGCCACCGCGCCTTCTACGAGAAATATCTCGACTTCGTTCCGGCCGCCGAGGAGCGCATGTGCAAGCGCGTCGGCGCGCCGGCCATCCTGCTGCGGCTGACGCGCGAGCTGTATCGCAGCCGCGTCGATGAACTGGGTGGCCGCTGGCGTGATCTGAAGGAAGAGAAATCGATGTACAAGTACTTCTTCCCGCGCCAGGAAGAGGACGCCATCGCCGAACGCCTGGGGCGTCCGGCGCGCAACTGAACCAGGACTGATGCATTCATGACCACCGGCTCCACCGTCAAGACCCGCGAACCGATGGCGCTCACCGGCGCCGACCTGATGGGCACCGCGCGTGCCACGCTGCTCGCCCCCTTCGATCTCGACCGCGGCGAACTCGACCGCGTGTTCGGGCTGCTTGGCGGCCATCGCATCGACTACGCCGATCTCTACTTCCAGCACCAGTGCAGCGAGGCCTGGAGCCTGGAAGAGGGCATCGTCAAGTCCGGCAGCTTCAACATCGAACAGGGCGTCGGCGTACGCGCAATCCAGGGCGAGAAGACGGCCTTCGCCTATTCCGACGAGATCAGCCTGCCGGCGCTCGAAGCGGCGGCCCGCGCGACACGCGCGATCGCCTCGCAGGGGCAGAGCCTGAGCGCACGCACGGTGACCTCGGCCTCGCCGGTGCCGCTGTATTCGTCGCGCAATCCGCACGCCTCGCTCAGTGACACCGACAAGGTGAAGCTGCTCGAACGGCTCGAAAGCTACGCCCGCGCCGAGGACAGTCGCGTCACCCAGGTGATGGCGCACATCGCCGGCACGCACGAGGTGGTGATGGTGATGCGCAGCGACGGCCACATGGCCGCCGACGTGCGCCCGCTGGTGCGGGTGTCGGTCACCGTCATCATGCAGGACGGCGATCGCCGCGAGCAGGGCTCCAGTGGCGGCGGCGGCCGTTTCGACTACGGCTATTTCACTGATGCGGTGCTGCGCGACTACGCGGCGAAGGCGGTGCATCAGGCACGCGTCAATCTCGACGCCCGCCCGGCGCCGGCCGGCACGATGAGCGTGGTGCTCGGCCCGGGCTGGCCCGGCATCCTGCTGCACGAGGCGATCGGCCACGGTCTGGAAGGCGATTTCAACCGCAAGGGCAGTTCCGCTTTCGCCGGCCGCATCGGCCAGCAGGTCGCGTCGCGCGGCGTCACCGTGGTCGACGATGGCACGCTGCCGAACCGCCGCGGCTCGCTGACCGTGGACGACGAAGGCAACCCGACCCGCTGCACCACGCTGATCGAGGACGGCATCCTGGTCGGCTACATGCAGGACAGCCTGAACGCCCGCCTGATGGGCGTGGCGCCGACCGGCAACGGCCGCCGCGAAAGCTTCGCCCATCTGCCGATGCCGCGCATGACCAACACCTACATGCTGAACGGCGACCGCGAGCCGGAAGAGATCATCCGCTCGGTCAAGAAGGGCCTGTATGCGGTCAATTTCGGCGGCGGCCAGGTCGACATCACCAGCGGCAAGTTCGTGTTCTCGGGCGCCGAGGTGTACATGATCGAGAACGGTCGCGTGACCTACCCGGTCAAGGGTGCGACGCTGATCGGCAACGGCCCGGACGCGCTGACCCGCGTGTCGATGATCGGCAACGACATGGCGCTGGACAGCGGCGTCGGCACCTGCGGCAAGGAAGGGCAGAGCGTGCCGGTCGGCGTCGGTCAGCCGACGCTGCGCATCGACGGACTGACCGTTGGAGGCACGGCCTGACGGTCAGTCGCAGCAGCATGCCTACCTGGTTGAGACGCTGGTTCCCGACGCGCGAGCAGATCCTCTCCTCGCGCGTCGTTGCGCCGTTCGCCCATCACCTGCGCGACGACAGTCTGTGGCACGCCAACCGCCACAGCGTCGCGAAGGCGGTGTCGATCGGCCTGTTCTTCGGGCTGATGATTCCATTCGCCCAGTTCCTGTTCGCCATCGCCACCGCGCTCTTCCTGCGTGCGCACGTCGCGATCAGCGCCGGCTGCACGCTGATCACCAATCCGTTCACCTTCCCGCCGATCTACTGGGCGGCCTACGAACTGGGCAGCTTCGTGCTGGCCAAGCCGGCATCGGTCAGCGAGTCGTCGCAGATCGAACAGAGTGCGGAAAAGATCGGCGAGCTGGCGACCGGCTGGCTCGAAGGTTTCTGGATCTGGCTCAGCGCGGCCGGCCTGCCGCTGGTGACCGGGCTGTTCATCATGGCCTGCAGCGCCTCGGTGATCGGCTATTTTGCGGTCCACCTGCTGTGGCGCGAGCGCCGCAACTGAGCCGGTCAGCATCCGCCTGAACGAAGGAAACCCCGCGCCGGGTTAGAATCCACCGCTTTGCAACGGCACACCTGCCGGCGCGGTACCGAACAACGTAGCCATGAACGCTCCCATGCACAAGATCACCGACGACGTCCGCATCAAGGAAATCCGCGAACTTCTGCCGCCCGCGCACGTGCTGCGCGAACTGCCGGCCAGCGATGTGGCGTCCGAAACGACGTTTGCCGCGCGCCAGGCCATCCACCGCATCCTGCGCGGCGCCGACGACCGCCTGCTGGTGGTGATCGGCCCCTGCTCGATCCACGACTACAAGGCCGGCATGGAATACGCGAAGCTGCTGAAAGCGCAGCGCGAGCGTCTTTCGGCCGACCTCGAAATCGTCATGCGCGTCTATTTCGAGAAGCCGCGGACCACGGTGGGCTGGAAGGGGCTGATCAACGACCCCTATCTGGACAACAGCTTCAAGATCAACGACGGCCTGCGCCTGGCGCGCCGCATCCTGCTGGAAGTGAACGAGCAGGGCCTGCCGGCCGGCACCGAATTCCTCGACACCATCACGCCGCAGTACACGGCCGACCTCGTGGCCTGGGGCGCCATCGGCGCGCGCACGACGGAGAGCCAGGTGCACCGCGAACTGGCGTCCGGCCTGTCCTGCCCGGTCGGCTTCAAGAACGGCACCGACGGCAATGTGCGCATCGCCTCCGACGCGATCAAGTCGGCACAGTCGCCGCACGTGTTCCTGTCGGTGACGAAGGCCGGCCACTCGGCCATCGTGTCGACCGCCGGCAACGAGGACTGCCACGTCATCCTGCGCGGCGGCAAGGAGCCCAACTACGACGCCGAGGCGGTCGAGAAGGTGTGCCGCGAACTGGCCGCCGCCGGCGTGCCGGCCAAGGTGATGATCGACTTCTCGCACGCCAACAGCCGCAAGCAGTGCGCGCTGCAGATGGACGTCGCGCGCGACGTCGCGGCGCAGATGGCCTGCGGCGAGGACCGCATCTTCGGCGTCATGGTCGAATCGCATCTGAAGGAAGGCCGTCAGGATCTGGTCGCCGGCAAGGAGCCGGAATACGGCATGAGCATCACCGACGCCTGCCTGGGCTGGGAAAAGAGCGTCGAACTGCTCGACATCCTGGCCGAAGCCGTGCGCGCACGTCGCCGTGCGCTGGCCGACCGCGACTGATCGGTGAATACGCTGTTCGCTACGGCGCCGGCGTCCAGCTGGCGCCGTTTCTATTTCATCAGCCTGCTGCTGACGTTGGTTTTCCGCGGCTGGCTGGGTGCGGTGCTGCCCTTCACCGGCGACGAAGCCTATTTCTACTGGTGGGGCAAGATCCCGGCCGGCGGCTTCTACGACCATCCGCCCATGGTGGGCTGGTGGCTGGCGGCGCTGATATCGGTGTCGGAAGCCGAGTGGTGGCTGCGCCTGCCGGCCATCCTGCAGCCGGCACTGCTGTCCTTCATGCTGCTCGCCTTCCTGCGCGACGATGCCGCCGCCACACGCTGGGGCGCGGCCACGCTGATGCTGCTGGCGCCGGCCAGCGTGCTCGACGTGCTTATCACGACCGACATTCCGCTGGTGTATTTCAGCGTTGCGTCGGCGCTGCTGTTCCTGCGCGCGCAGCGCACAAGGTCGATGCCGGCCTTCGCGCTGGCCGGCCTGCTGCTCGGCGGCGCCTTCCTGTCCAAGTATTTCGCCGTGCTGCTCGGCCTGGCCTACATCGTGTGGGCGCTGTGGCGGCCGGCGGCGTGGAAATGGAAGGGGCTGGCGCTGCTCGTGCTGTGCGCGTTGCCGGCGGGGCTGTACAACGCGTGGTGGAACAGCCAGCACTGCTGGGCCAACGTGATGTTCAACGTGTTCAATCGCCACGGTGGCGCCGGGTTGTCGTGGAAGACGCCGCTGATGTACGCCGGCATGATGCTGTGGCTGCTGACGCCGATGGTGGTGTGGCGCCTGCTGCGGGCGCCCGGTGCCTGGATGCGCCAGGCCGCGCTGCCGGCGCTGGTGGTGGTGCCGCTGGCAGTGTTTGGTCTGCTGTCGCTGGTCAAGACCATAGGCCTGCACTGGGTGTTCTCCTTCGTGCCGCTGGCTTTCCTGATGTATGCACGCGCGGTGCCCGACGGCGTGCTGCGCCGTACCCGCAACATCACTGCGATACTGGCGCTGCTGCACGTGGCCGGCGTGGTCGCGGTAGCGACGCAGCCGGTCGACAGCTGGGCGCAGCGGCTGGGGCCGCGCAAGTACGCCGGCGTCGTGCAGACGGTGAAGGCGGACGAGGTGATCGCCGCGCTGGGCAGCGACGTCGAGCGCTACGTGCTGATGACCGACGGCTATTCGCCCTCGGTCACGCTGGGCTACAACCACGGCCGTTACTGGCCGGTGTTCGGCCCGGCGTCCAGCCATGCGCGGCACGACGACGTGCTGACCGATTTCCGCGCGCTGGCCGGTCGCGACATCCTGATCCTGAGCAAGGAGAAGCCGGACCTCGCCGACTACACGCCGTATTTCCGCGAGGTCAGCGAGGACACGCTGCAGGTGCGCGGTGCCACCTTCTGGCGCATCCGTGGCCACGGTTTCGACTACGCGGCCTACCATGCAGGCGTGCTGGAGCCGGCGCGCCGCCTCTGGTATGCAATACCGAAGTGGCTGCCGGACTGCGGCTGCTATTTCGAGGAACGCTACTTCAACTGAGACCGCGATGATCGTCGCCGCCCTGCAGCTGATGCGTCCGAAGCAGTGGGTGAAGAACGGCTTCGTGTTCTTCGGCCTGCTGTTCGGACACGCCTGGCATCAGGCCGCCATGGTGCAGTCGGCGTTGCTGGCCTTCGCCGCCTTCTGCCTGATGTCCAGTGCCGTATACGCGCTGAACGATTTCCGCGACGTCGCGCAGGACCGACTGCACCCGGTCAAGCGGCGGCGTCCGCTGGCCTCCGGCGCGCTGTCGCCGTCGGTGGCGGTGCTGCTGATGGGGGCGCTGTCCGCAAGTTCGCTCGCGCTGGCCTGGCAGGTCGGCGACATGCTGGTGTGGCTGCTGTGCATCTACGGGCTGCTCAACCTCGGCTACAGCTACGGCCTGAAACGCGTCGTCGTGCTCGACGTGTTCCTGATCAGTGCCGGCTTCATGCTGCGCCTGCTGGCCGGTACCACCGGCCTCGGCATCCCGCCGTCGAACTGGCTGCTGATGTGCGGCCTGCTACTGACGCTTTTCCTCGGCTTCGCCAAGCGGCGCGCCGAAATGATGCTGATGGAGGAGGGCGGTGGCGCACACCGCAAGGTGCTGGACCAGTACTCGGCCGCGCTGCTCGACCAGTTCATCACCATCAGTGGCGCCTGCGCCGTAGTGGCCTACGCGCTCTACACGGTGGACGAGGACACCGTGCGCACCCACGGCACCGGCGACCTGATCTACACCCTGCCTTTCGTGCTGTACGGCCTGTTCCGCTACCTCTATCTGCTGCATCGGCAGGGCGGCGGCGGCGATCCGTCGCACGACCTGTTTCGCGATGCCCACCTGATCGTCGCGATGGCAGGCTGGGTGGTCGTCACCGTCCTCATCCTGCGCTGATCAGCCGGTCAGCGGCTCGACCGTCGCGTCCTGCCGCCACAGGCGCTGCAGCGCGGCGCTGCGTTGCGTCGGCGGCGCGCTGCTCCAGAAACGTTCTCCGCCGTGATGGCCGCTGCGCAGCAGGCCGGCCCGGCCGAGCGCGCGTGCGAGCTGGCGGGCGACAGCATCTCCGGTGTCGATCACGCGCACCGAGGGTCCGGCCGCCTGTTCGATCAGCGGGCGCAGGAAGGGGTAATGGGTGCAGCCGAGCACGATCACGTCGGCGCCCTCGGCGATCAGCGGCTCGACGTGCGAGGCCACCAGCGCACGCGTGGCCGGCGTGTCGAAGTCGCCGCGCTCGACCGCCTCGACCAGACCGCTGCCGGGCCGGGTCACCACGTGGATGTCGCGGCCGAAGGTGTCGAGCAGTGCTGCGAAACGACTGCTGGCCAGTGTGCCGGTTGTGGCCAGCACGCCGACCGTGCCGGTCTTCGTCGCCGCCACCGCCGGTTTGACCGCCGGTTCCATGCCGATGATGGGCAGTGCCGGCCAGCGCTCGCGCAGCGCCTGCGCGGCCGCCGCGGTGGCCGTGTTGCAGGCGATCAGCAGCGCCTTGGCGCCATGGTCGAGCAGGAACTCGCCCAGCACCGCGCTGCGCGCGCGTATCCACTCGGTGCTGCGCTCGCCATAGGGGGCGAAGCCGGAATCGGCGACGTACAGGAAATCCTCGGCCGGCAGCGCTGCGCGCGCGTGGCGCAGCACCGACAGGCCGCCAAGGCCGGAGTCGAATACGCCTATCGGCGCGTCGGGATTGCTGGTCACGGGCAGTGCTCGGTCGCGGACGTGTCCGCGGCCATCCCTTCAGTCCGTCCCGCCCTCGTGGGCGCGACCGCGCTGCCACAGCACGTCGCCGCAGCCGGCCAGCCGGTTGTAGGTGCGGCCAAGCACGAACAGCAGGTCGGACAGACGGTTCAGATACTGCCTGCTCGCCTCCGACACCTTGCCTTCGCTCGCCGCGGTGATCACCGCGCGTTCGGCGCGGCGGCAGATGGTGCGGGCGAGGTGGGCATGGGCGGCCGCACGGGTGCCGCCGGGCAGGATGAATTCCTTCAGCGGCGTCAGTTCGGCGTTCAGGCGTTCGAGTTCGGCATCGAGGCGCGCCACCTGTTCGGTCTTGATCAGGTGATAGCCGGGGATGGCCAGTTCGCCGCCGAGGTCGAACAGGTCGTGCTGGATTTCGGTCAGCAGCGCCGACAGATCGGTCGGCATGTCTTCGCACAGCAGCACGCCGATCGCGCTGTTCAGTTCGTCGACGTCGCCGAGCGCGTGTATCCGCGCACTGGATTTGGAAACCCGGGTGCCGTCGCCGAGGCCGGTTTCGCCGCCGTCGCCGGTGCGGGTGGCAATCTTGGATAGTCGATGACCCATGGCGTGTGATGACTTGGATAAGAGGTATTGATTATAAGTGCGCGCAAATATAAGGCCGGCGCACGCTAGAATTGCACATCATCCCATGCTGGCGCCCACCCCGCGACAGCCGGATATGCGGGCGGCCATCACCCGGCAGCGCTGCGCGGTTCATGCACATACACGCAGACCACACATCCCCCGCAAACGAACAGACCAGACGGAGTTGCCGTGAGTACCCCCGAACCGAAAGATTTCCTGAACAAGCTGTTCCAGGCGGCGTTCGACGCTGCCAATCCCGACCTGTGCGTGCCGGCCAATCTGCCGCCGCCGCCCAAGGGCCGCACCATCGTCGTCGGCGCCGGCAAGGCCGCGGCGTCGATGGCGCTGGCGGTCGAGAAGAACTGGTCGGGCGACCTGTCCGGGCTGGTCGTGACCCGCTACGGTCACGGCGCACCGTGCCAGCGCATCGAGGTGGTCGAGGCGTCGCACCCGGTGCCTGATGCGGCCGGCCAGCAGGCGGCGAAGCGCATTCTCGACAAGGTGCAGGGCCTGAGCGAGGACGACCTGGTGATCGCCCTGATCTCTGGCGGTGGCTCGGCGCTGCTGTCGGCACCGGCCGAAGGCCTGACGCTGGAAGACAAGCAGGCCGTGAACCGCGCACTGCTGGCCAGCGGCGCCGCCATCCAGGAGATGAATTGCGTGCGCAAGCACCTGTCGTCGATGAAGGGCGGCCGGCTGGCGCAGGCCGCCTACCCGGCACGCGTGTTTACGCTGGTCATTTCCGACGTGCCGGGCGACGATCCGGCGGTGGTCGCCTCCGGCCCGACGGTGCCGGATACCACCACGCGCGAGGACGCGCTGGCCATCATCCGTCGCTACAACATCGAAGTGCCGGCGGCCGTCATGGCCTGGCTGGCGAAGCCTGAATCGGAAACGCCGAAGGCCGACGACCCGCGTCTGGCGCGCTGCGAAACCCGGGTCATTTCCACTGCCCAGGCGTCGCTGCTGGCGGCCGCCGAAGTGGCACGCGCGCACGGTGTGACACCGTTGGTGCTGGGCGACATGATCGAAGGTGAATCGAGCGACGCCGGCAAGGTGCTGGCTGGCATTGCCAAGGCGTGTGCGATCAACGGCACGCCGGTGCAGCCGCCCTGCGTGCTGCTGTCAGGCGGTGAAACCACGGTCACGCTGGGCCAGATCAAGCCCGGTCAGAAGCCGCGCGGCGGTCGCAACTCGGAATTCCTGCTGTCGCTGGCGATCGCACTGGACGGCATGAAAGGCATCCACGCGGTGTCGGGCGACACCGACGGCATCGACGGCAGCGAGGACAACGCCGGCGCCATCGTCACCGACGACACGCTGGCCCGTGCCCGCGCCGCCGGCATCGACGCCCGCACGATGCTGGACCAGCACGACGCCTACGGTTTCTTCCTCGGCATCGACGACCTCATCGTGACCGGCCCGACGCTGACCAACGTCAACGATTTCCGCGCCATCTACGTCGAAAAGAAGGTCTGAACGACCTCGGCTCTCCCCGGAAACGGCGCCTGCGGGCGCCGTTTCTTTTGCCGCCTCCGGAAGCGCAGTCGCGAGCCGGGGTCTTGTGGGAGGGGTCTTCTGAGCCCGACAGCGGCCTGTATCGGGAGCCGGCGCGGTTTCCGACGCCGCATTACGAGCAGAGGTGACTTCCACGGACAGCGATCCCGCGCTGCAGGAGGCGCCGCCCGGGCACTGCGGGTATCATCTGCCGCCTGTCTCTGCCCCACCGGAAGCCGCCATGAGCGCTCTGCCACAGGCCCACGAAGCCGCCGCTGTTCCGCCACTCGGAAGTACCGACCGCCCGGCCCTGATCGCCGAACTGGCGCGTGTCCTGCCGGAGGACTGTCTGATCACCGACCTTGGCCGTCTGCGCGCCTACGAATGCGACGGCCTGATGCTGATGCGCGAGATGCCGCTGGCGGTTGCGCTGCCGACCACCGAAGCGCAGGTGATCGCGGTGCTGCGCACCTGTCACCGCCTCGGCGTGCCGGTGGTGCCGCGTGGCGCCGGCACCGGCCTGTCGGGCGGTGCGACGCCGCACAAGCAGGGCGTGGTGCTGTCGACGGCGCGGCTGAACCGCATCGTGTCGGTCGACCGCCTCGCCCAGCAGGCCGTCGTTCAGCCGGGCGTGCGCAACCTCGCCGTATCCGAAGCGGCGGCGCCTTACGGTCTTTACTACGCGCCGGACCCGTCGTCGCAGATCGCCTGCAGCATCGGCGGCAATGTGGCCGAGAACTCGGGCGGCGTGCACTGCCTGAAGTACGGTCTGACCGTGCATAACGTGCTGCGCGTGCGGATGGTGACGATGGCGGGCGAAGTGATGGAAATCGGCAGCGCCGCGCCAGACAGCCCCGGTTACGACCTGCTGGCCGTGACCATCGGTTCGGAGGGCCTGCTCGGCGTGGTGACCGAAGTGACGGTGAAACTGGTGCCCAAGCCGCGCGTGGCACGCTGCGTGTTGGCCGCCTTCGACGACATCCGCCGCGCCGGTCAGGCGGTGGCCGACATCATCGCCGCCGGCATCATCCCGGCCGGGCTGGAAATGATGGACCAGGCCACTGCGGCCGCGGTCGAGCAGTTCGTGCATGCCGGCTACCCGCTGGACGCGGCGGCCATCCTGCTGTGCGAATCCGACGGCACCGAAGAGGAGGTGCAGGACGAGATCGCCCGCGTACGTGTACTGCTCGACACTGCGGGGGCAACCGAAATCCGCATTTCCAGCGATGAGGCCGAGCGGCTGCGCTTCTGGGCCGGCCGCAAGGCGGCCTTCCCGGCGGCGGGACGCATCTCGCCCGACTACTACTGCATGGACGGCACCATTCCGCGCAAGCGGCTGGCCGAGATGCTGGAGGCGATGGAGGTCATGGCGAAGAAGTACGGCCTGGGCCTGCTCAACGTGTTCCATGCCGGCGACGGCAACCTGCATCCGCTCATCCTGTTCGATTCGAACGACCCGGATTCGGTGCATCGCGCAGAAGCCTTCGGCGTCGAAATCCTCGAACTGTCGGTGGCGCTGGGTGGCACCATCACCGGCGAGCACGGGGTGGGTCTGGAGAAGATCAACCAGATGTGCAGCCAGTTCGCCTCCGACGAGCTCGACATGTTCCACCGCGTGAAAGCGGCCTTCGACCCGGCCGGCCTGATGAATCCAGGCAAGGCAGTGCCGACGCTGCACCGCTGCGCCGAAATGGGCCGCATGCACGTGCATCACGGCGAACTGCCCCATCCCGAACTGCCGCGTTTCTGACCATGACTCACTCTCTTCATGCAGTGCTGCGCGAGCAGGTGCTGGAGGCCGCTGCGCACGGTCGCGCACTGCGTCCGCATGGCAGCGGCTCCAAGGACTTCCTCGCCCAGTCGCTTGGCGGCGTGCCGCTGGACATGCGCGGTGCGCAGGGCGTCATCGCCTACGAACCGTCCGAGCTCTACATCACCGCTCATGCCGGCACCCGTCTGTCGGCGATCGAGCGCCTGCTGGCCGAGCACGGCCAGATGCTGGCGTTCGAAGCGCCGCACTTCGGCCCGTACGCGACGCTGGGCGGCGCCCTGGCCAGCGGGCTGTCCGGGCCGCGCCGCATCAGTGCCGGCAGCCTGCGCGATTTCGTGCTCGGCGTGACACTGATGGACGGACAGGGCCGCGTGCTGCGTTTCGGCGGTCAGGTCATGAAGAACGTCGCCGGCTTCGACGTGTCGCGCCTGATCGCCGGCAGCTTCGGCACGCTGGGTCTGGTGCTCGAGGTGACGCTGAAGGTGCTGCCGCGACCGCAGGCGGAACAGACGCGCGTGCTGGTGCTCGACGAGGCGCAGGCGCTGACCCGCATGCGCGAGTGGGGCGCCCAGCCGCTGCCCGTGTCGGCCACGGCCTGGCTGGACGGTCGGCTGGCCGTTCGACTGTCGGGCGCGCAGACAGCGCTCGATGCGGCCGTGCGCAACATCGGCGGCGACCCGCTCGATGCGACCGACGCTGCTGCGCTGTGGCAGTCGATGCGCGAACAGACGCACGATTTCTTCGCCGGCGACACGCCGCTGTGGCGCCTGTCGTTGCCGCCGATGACGCCGGTGCTGCCGCTCGACGGCCCCCGTCTGATCGAGTGGAACGGCATGCAGCGCTGGCTGCGCAGCGATGTCGACGCCGACGCGCTGCGTCACGCAGTGAAAGCTGTCGGCGGTTACGCGACGCTGTTCCGCGGCGGCAGTACCGTCGATCGCGCGCTCGGTGTGTTCGAGCCGCTGGCCCCTGAAGTGATGGCGGTGCATCGCCGCCTGAAGCAGGCTTTCGACCCGTCCGGCGTGTTCAGCCCCGGACGCCTGTACGCTGAACTGTGAGCGCCGACTGATGCAGACCGGACTGGCCGATTTCATCCGCAACACCCCCGAAGGCGACGCCGCCGACACCCTGCTGCGCAAGTGCGTGCACTGCGGTTTCTGCAACGCCACCTGTCCCACCTATCAGCTGCTGGGCGACGAGCTCGACGGTCCGCGTGGCCGCATCTACCTGATGAAGCAGATGCTCGAAGGCGAAGTGCCGGCCGACACCGTGCTGCCTCACCTCGACCGCTGCCTCACCTGCCGCAATTGCGAATCGACCTGTCCGTCCGGTGTGCGCTACAGCGAACTGGTCGACATCGGACGCGCGGTGGCCGAGCGGCGTGCGAAGCGCCCGCTGGCGCAGCGCGCGAAGCGCTGGCTGCTGCGCGAAGGGCTGTCGCGTCCGGCGGTGTTCAACACCGCACTGGCCCTCGGCCGGCTCGCCAAGCCGCTGCTGCCGGCCGCGCTGGCCGCCAAGGTGGCTGACGCGCGCAGCGCTGGCGCCTGGCCGCCGGTGCGCCATCAGCGCCGCATGCTGGTGCTGGCGGGCTGCGTGCAGCCGGCGCTGATGCCGGACGTGAATGCCGCGGCGGCGCGCGTGCTCGACCTGCTCGGCATTTCGCTGATCGAGATCGCGCGTGCCGGTTGCTGCGGCGCGCTGCGTTTCCACCTGAACGACCAGGACGGCGGTCGCCAGGACATGCGTGCGCTGATCGACGCCTGGTGGCCAGCGATCGAGCGTGGCGACGTCGAGGCCATCGTGATGACGGCCTCCGGTTGCGGCAGCACGGTACGCGAGTATGGCCACCTGCTGGCCGATGACCCGCTTTACGCCGAGCGCGCGGCGAAGGTGGCGGCGATGACGCGCGACCTGTCCGAAATCCTGGCTGCGGAGCGCGTGCAGATCGAAGGGCTGTTCGCCGCCGGTGGCACCGGGCGTCGCCCGCTTGCCTACCATCCGCCCTGTTCGCTTCAGCACGGTCAGCAGGTGCGCGGACACGCCGAAGCGCTGCTGCGCGCCGCCGGCTACGACTTGAAACCGGTCGCCGACAGCCACCTGTGCTGTGGATCGGCCGGCAGCTATTCGCTGCTGCAGCCGGCGCTCGCGACGACGCTGCGCGACAACAAGCTGCGCTCGCTGCAGGCCGAACAGCCGGCCGGCATTGCCAGTGCCAACGTCGGCTGCATCGCCCACCTGCAGACCGGGACCGCGACGCCGGTGCGCCACTGGATAGAGTGGCTCGATCAGGCGCTCACCTAGGGTCTGTTGCCATTGAATCGCGGGCGGCCCAGGATCCGTGGCCCGCGGATCCGGGTGCGTTCCGCTGCTCAAGTCCTGTCGGCGGCTGCCGTTAATGCTCGCAGCCCGCAATACAGTTCCGAGTGAGCCCGCCATGCAGCAAACAGCCGTACACGCACCCGAAGTCATCGACGCCGTACTCGAATCGTCCGCCGTCCTCCTTCCATCGAAGCCCCGCCTGCTGCTCGAAATCGAAAACCTGATGCGCAATCCGGATTTCGAGGTCGGCCTCCTCGCCGAGAGCATTTCGCGCGACCCTGGCGTGCTGGCTGCGCTGTTCAAGGTGTGCCGCTCGCCCGCCTACGGGCGCGGCCGTGCGCCCGCCAACGCCGAACAGGTACTGATGCGCATCGGTCTCAACCAGACCATCAATCTGGTGCGCGGCATTTCGATCCGTCAGGCGGCAGGCGGTCCGGGGCCGCAGATGGAGCGCTTCTGGCAGCGCTGCGAAACGATTGCCAGCCTGGCCTCGCAGATCGCCGGCGAACGCGTCGCGGTCTGCAACGTGTTTCCCGATCAGGCCTATCTGGCCGCCATGTTTCACGACTGCGGCGTTCCCCTGCTGACGCAGCGCTTCGCTGACTACTGGACGACGCTGAATCTGGACGAGGAGTCCTACTGGGTCGATACCGGTCTGGAGAACGTCCGCTACCGGCTCGATCATGCGACCGTGGGTTACTGGGTCGCCCGCAACTGGGGCTTGCCGGAGTTGATCGTTCAGGCCATCCGCTACCACCACGAAATGCCGGAAGACGACACCTACGGCCTGCGCAGCACGATAGGCATCGTCGCGCTGGCGACGCACATCTATCTGCTCAACAAGGGCTTGCCGGACCCGATCTGGAGCATGCGTTCGGGCGAGGTGCTGGAGGAGCTTGGCATACACGCGAGTGCGCTCGACGAGTACATCGACGAGATCAACGACCAGTACGTGAGCTTCTCGTTGTGAAGAATCGTGAAATTGCACCTGTGCTTGCAGACATGAACAGCTGCTTACACGAGCGTGTGCTGTTGAGAAGCTAGAATCGGCTACAGGTATCCGGAAAGCTTCATGGCGCTCAAACTAGACAGCTGCGTCGCGCAGCACATCGGCGATCGCAAGGAACAGCAGGATCGCGCAGCGGTGTTTCCGCATTCCCGTCACAAGGGCATGCTGATGGCCGTGCTCGCCGACGGCATGGGCGGCCACAGCGGTGGCGCGATGGCGGCCGAGCAGGTCGTACATAAGGCGCGCGAGAACTTCGAGAGCTTCGCTCCGGCGATCGAGTCGCCGCACGATCTGCTGCGCAGCGTGGTCGAGGAATCGCACGTCGTCATCAAGCTCACCCGCTTCACGTCCGAGCAGGATCCGCATTCCACCGCCTGCGTGCTGCTGATGAACGGTGGCCGTGCCGACTGGGCGCATTGCGGCGATTCGCGCATCTACCATTTCCGTGACGACAAGCTGGTCAGCTGCAGCAAGGACCATTCGCTGGTGGGCGAACTGATGCGTCAGGGGCGCCTCGACGAAGAGGGCGCCAAGACGCACCCGCAGCGCAACCTGCTGCTGCATTGCCTCGGCGCGCAGAAGGAACCGGTGATCGACTTCGGCGGCACCGACACGCTGTCCGACGGGGACACTTTCGTCATCTGCTCCGACGGTCTGTGGGCCTATTTTTCCGATGAGGAAATGGGTGGCGTGCTCTCCGTGTACTCGGCGCGCGAGGCAGCCGAAGTGTTCATCAAGCGCGCACGCGAACGCGGTCGCCCGACCGGCGACAACGTGTCGCTCATCATCATCAAGCTGGTGGACGTCGAGGCCCGGCAGAAGGCCGAACAGGACCGTCTGGACGCCGCCCGGCGCAAGCTGGGAAAACTGCCGGCCTGACCGTGAGCGTCCTGCCACGCTGACCGCGGCGGCACCCCCCGCACTTGAATGCAAGCCCCGTGTTGCAACGCAACACGGGGCTTTTCTTTTGTCAATAACCTTCCGTGGTTCTGGCATGATGCGGCGCAACGTGCATCTTTTTTGGCGCAAAGTGCTGCGCCGTGAAGCCTGGCACGCTAGACTGCGCGCTCCGGAAGGCAGGAGAAGACGCACCGGCAGGTGCTCCGAGCGGGCTGTCATGCGCCTGTCGCCGGATCGGTCATGTGCGGCCAGGGGCCGTTTTCGAACAGGGGGTACGATCCTTACAGCGGCGCCTTCGTGGATTTGATGGCCATGGTGGTGCCCGAAGCCTTGCCCGTGATCCGCGATACCTCTGGGCCATCGACAGAACCGCTGCCGAAGGGCGTGTCCGCACGCCAGCGTGCACTGGGGGCGCCAACTGCACAAGGCCGCTATTGACTGTGTCTTCAGTGTTCGGTGCAGGCTGACGGTTCCGCCACTGCTTCCGCTCCCTGATGCGCCATTGCGCAGCAACTGACCGAATTCCAACAAATCGACCGAGGACCTACCCATGACTTCTGGCGCATCGAACGACAACGCCGCGGCCAGCGCGGCAGCCCCCACGCCGCAGCGCATCGGCGTTCCCCGAGAGATCTTCCCGGGCGAAAAGCGCGTAGCCACCGTGCCAGACGTGGTGACCAAACTGGCCAAGCTGGGTTTTAGCGTGGTCGTGGAGACCGGCGCGGGTGATCTGGCCGACCTGTCCGACGACGCCTACCGCGAAGCGGGCGCCAGCATCGCCGGTTCTGCGACCGAGCTGTGGAGCAGCGCCGACATCGTGTTCAAGGTGCGTCCGCCGACCGCCGACGAGGTGGCGCTGATGCACGAAGGGCAGACCCTGATCGGCTTCGTCTGGCCGGCGCAGAACCCGGAGTTGATGCAGCAGCTGGCGGCGAAAAAGGTCACCGTGCTGGCCATCGACGCGCTGCCGCGCACGCTCAGCCGCGCGCAGAAGATGGACGCGCTGACCTCCATGGCCGGCGTCAGCGGCTACCGCGCGGTGGTCGAGGCGGCCAACGCCTTCGGGCGCTTCTTCAATGGCCAGATCACCGCCGCGGGCAAGGTGCCGCCGGCCAAGGTGTTCATTGCCGGTGCCGGTGTGGCCGGCCTGGCCGCCATTGGTGCGGCGGCCAGCCTGGGCGCCATCGTGCGCGCCAACGACACCCGCGCCGAGGTGGCCGACCAGGTCGTCTCGCTGGGTGGCGAGTTCGTCAAGGTCGATTACGAGGAAGAGGGCTCGGGCGGCGGCGGCTACGCCAAAGTCATGAGCGAAGGCTTCCAGGCCGCGCAGCGCGCCATGTACGCGCAGCAGGCCAAGGAGTGCGACATCATCATCACCACTGCGCTGATTCCCGGCAAGCCCGCACCCCGGCTGATCACCGCCGAGATGGTACAAAGCATGAAGCCCGGCAGCGTGATCGTGGACATGGCCGCCGAGCAGGGCGGCAACTGCGAACTCACCGAACCGGGCAAGGCCGTGGTCAAGCATGGCGTGACCATTGTCGGCTTCACCGACCTGGCCTCACGCATGGCACGCCAGTCGTCCACGCTTTATGGCACCAACCTGTTCCGCCTGACCGAAGAGTTGTGCAAGACCAAGGACGGTGTCATCAACGTCAACATGGACGACGATGCCATCCGTGGCCTGACCGTGATCAAGGACGGCGAGATCACCTGGCCGGCACCGCCCATCGCCGCCGCTCCGAAGCCCGCGCCCAAGCCGGCCGCGGCAGCGGTTGAAAAGAAGAGCGGTCATGGGCACGGCCCCGGCGGCCCGATGCCCGCCAAGACGCTGGCCATCATCTTCGCCGTGGGGGCTCTGGTGTTCGGGGCCATCGGTTCGTTCGCGCCGGCCGCGTTCCTGGGCCACTTCACGGTGTTTGTGCTGGCCTGCTTCATCGGCTACATGGTCGTCTGGAACGTCACGCCCGCGCTGCACACGCCGCTGATGAGCGTGACCAACGCCATCTCCAGCATCATCGTCATCGGTGCGCTGATCCAGATCGCGCCGCCCGATGCCGGTGCGAACGGTCGACCGGATCAGCTCATCCTCTGGCTCGCCTTCGCCGGCATCGTGCTGACCGCGATCAACATGTTCGGCGGCTTTGCCGTGACGCGCCGCATGCTGGCGATGTTCCAGAAGTAAGGACCCCGGGGACGGACCTTCGGCTCCGTCCCCGACCGATCAAGACAAGAAAGAGACGAGACACCCATGTCCCAAAGCCTTGCCACGGTGGCCTACCTCGGAGCCGCCATCCTGTTCATCCTCAGTCTTGGCGGCCTGTCCAACCCCGAATCATCGCGCCGCGGCAATCTGTACGGCATGGTCGGCATGGCGCTGGCCGTGCTCGCCACGGTCTTCGGGCCGCGCGTTTCACCCGCCGGCATTCCCTGGATCGTCGGCGCGCTGGTGGTGGGCGGCAGCATCGGCCTGTACGCCGCAAAGACCGTCAAGATGACCCAGATGCCCGAGCTGGTCGCGCTGATGCACAGCCTGGTCGGTCTGGCCGCTTGCCTGGTCGGCTTCGCCAGCTATGTCGACACGTCGCTGCAACTCGAAGGCGTCGAGAAAGTCATCCACGAAGTCGAAATCTACGTGGGCATCCTCATCGGTGCGGTCACCTTCTCAGGTTCGCTGATTGCCTTCGGCAAGCTCAACGGAAAGATCGGCGGCAAGCCCCTGCTGCTGCCTGCGCGTCACTGGCTCAACCTGATCGCGCTGCTGGTGGTGATCGGGTTCGGCCAGGTTTTCCTGAACGCGCACGACGTGCAGAGCGGTATGACGCCGCTGATCGTGATGACGGTGATCGCGTTGCTGTTCGGCGTGCACATGGTCATGGCCATCGGCGGCGCCGACATGCCGGTGGTCGTGTCCATGCTCAACAGCTACTCCGGCTGGGCGGCAGCCGCCACCGGCTTCATGCTCAGCAACGACCTGCTGATCGTCACCGGTGCGCTGGTCGGCTCATCGGGCGCCATCCTGTCCTACATCATGTGCAACGCGATGAACCGCAACTTCATCAGCGTGATCGCCGGTGGCTTCGGCAGTGGCGCAGGCAAGCCGGCCGCCAAGGCCGACGGCGCTGCCGCCGAGCCCCAGGGCGAGGTGACGCCCGTCAGCGCCACCGAGACCGCCGAGATGCTGCGCGAGGCCAAGAACGTGATCATCGTTCCCGGCTACGGCATGGCCGTCGCCCAGGCCCAGCACACGGTGTTCGAGATCACCCGCACCCTGCGCGAGAAGGGCGTGAACGTGCGCTTCGGCATCCACCCGGTGGCCGGCCGCATGCCAGGCCACATGAACGTGCTGCTGGCCGAAGCCAAGGTGCCCTACGACATCGTCTTCGAGATGGACGAACTCAACGAGGACTTCCCGGACACCGACGTGGCCATGGTCATTGGCGCCAACGACATCGTCAACCCGGCCGCGCAGGACGATCCGACCAGTCCGATCGCCGGCATGCCGGTGCTCGAAGTCTGGAAGGCCCGCACCAGCATCGTCATGAAGCGCTCCATGGCCAGCGGCTACGCGGGCGTGGACAACCCGCTGTTCTACAAGGACAACAACCGCATGCTGTTCGGCGACGCCAAGAAGATGCTCGACGAGATCCTGGTGGCGCTCAAGAGTTGATCGGACACGGTGTCGGGCCGGAAGGCCCGGCCCGACGTGCCAAGGCGGGCCCTGTGGCCCGCCTGTTAGGAGTTCTCGCAGGCTGACGTGGCGCTGGTGATCGGTGCAAACGACGTGGTGAACCCGGTCGCCCGTACCGACAAGACCAGCCCGATCTGCGGCATGCCGATTCTCAATGCCGACAAGGCGCAGAACGTCAGCGTGATCAAGCGCGGCAAGGGCGACGGCTATTCCGGCATCGAGAACGCGCTGTTCTTCGAGGACAACTGCCGCCTCTGCTACGGCTCGGCGCAGGGCGTGGTGGCGGAAATGATTGGCCACATCAAGGCGCTGAGCTGATCCTGTTCCACCGCCGGCAGAACCGCGTGTCCGCGAGAGCGGCGCGCGGTATTTTCTTTCGTGCTGCCGGAAAACCGCTTGTGGGTGCGTGTCCGTCATATGACAATCGGTGCCGTTCTTTCGTCCCGGTTCTTATCGATGACCCCACAACAGATCGTCGGTCTCGCGGTCAGACTCTTTGCCATCTGGCTGGGCGTCTGGGTGATCCAGATGTTCGGTATCGCGTATGCCGTGCGCGACAGCAGCAATGCCGGCATGAACGATTTGTACCTGATGTTCGCCGCGCTGTTCTCAGTCGTCGCGGTATTCATGTGGTTGTTTCCGATGGCGCTTGCACATCGGCTCGTACCGCGCACTCACCACGACAACCGGCTCACGCTGAACGGGCAACAGGTGATCGTCGTCGCCTGCGTGACGGTCGGACTGGCGGTGATCGGGCTCAAGGCACTCGAGCCTGCTCTGACCTATGCAATCAGCGCGGTGCACTTTCTGCGGAACGGCTATCAGCTGAGCGACCTGAGCGCTGATGCCCACGTGAGCGGAACTGCGGCGCTGGCACAGCTTGCTGTCGGTGCGATCATGGTGATGCAGGCCCGTCGTCTTGCCGGGTTCATCCTGCCTCCTCCGCCCGAAGCCGGCGCTGACGAGAGCAAGTCAGCCTGAGCTTTCCCGGCCCGATGGTTCTGCGTGCTGCTGCGGAGTACTCTTTGTATGCGGCGGAAGCCGATCACACATTCCCCCCATCAAGGAGGCGCCATGCAAGACCCGATACTCGAACTCATCGTCAAGTTCGCCGAATCCGAGAATCAGCTTGAAACGGCGGTCACGCTCGTGGTCGACGGCTTCCTCATCTCCGGTTTCGTCATCAGCCGGGCGCAGTACATGCAGCACCACGTCCTGACGTCGTCGATCGAACAGGGCATCAAGGATGCGCTGGCGGCGGGCTCGCCGACCGACGACGGAGCGCGCGCCTTCATCCATCTGCGTGACGCGATGTATTTCACCCCTGGGCAGGACCCGGTGCCGGCCAATGAGTCGGTCGTCTGTCGCATCGGCCTCGACCGCGTGTCGGCTTTCCACCTGGGCTTCCTCGAAAGCGTCTGAGTCCTGCGCAGTCCGGGCTGACGGACCGCCTGTGGCGATGCACAATCGCGGTCTGCATTCATCGGGCCGCGCACGTGACCGCACGTCAATACCGCTACTACGACTGGGTCATGGTCGCCTTCGTGACCGTGCTCGTCTGTTCCAATCTGATCGGCCCGGCCAAGATCGCGCAGATCGACGCGCCACTGCTCGGCACGCTCACCTTCGGTGCCGGCGTGCTGTTCTTTCCGATCAGCTATGTGTTCGGCGACATCCTGACCGAGGTCTATGGCTACGCGCGTTCGCGTCGCGTCATCTGGACCGGCTTTGCCGCGCTCGCCTTCGCCTCGGCGATGGCGGCGGTGGTGGTCGCGCTGCCGCCAGCGCCGTTCTGGCACAACCAGCAGGCGTACGAAGTCGCCTTCGGCTCGGCCTGGCGCGTATCCATCGCGTCGCTGATCGCCTTCTGCTGCGGCGAGTTCGTCAATTCCTTCGTGCTGGCCAAGATGAAGCTGTGGATGGCCGGGCGCCGGCTGTGGATGCGCACGATAGGGTCGACGCTGTTCGGCGAAGGCGTCGATTCGCTGCTGTTCTACCCGCTCGCCTTCTGGGGCACCGGCATCATTCCGGACGAACAGCTGCCCGCGGTCATGCTGGCGCAGTTCGTCGCCAAGGTCGGGGTCGAAGTCGCCTTCACGCCGCTCACCTATCGCATCGTTGCCTGGCTGAAGCGGGCCGAGAACGAGGACTACTATGACCGCGATACCGACTTCAACCCCTTCTCGCTGCGCGCCTGAGGCAACCGTGCGCACACGCATCCGCATCGTCGGCATGCGTTGCAGGAAATGCGTGGCGGGCCTCGAAGCCACGCTCGCCGCGTTGCCCGGGGTCGGGCGCGTGATCGTGCATTTCGAACACGGCGACGCGGAGATCGAGCACGACGCGGCGCTCCCGCGTGAGCGTCTGCTGGAGACGGTCGAGGCGGCCGGTTACGACGCGGTCTGATCCGCGCTCAACGGCCTTTGCCGAAGCACAGGTACTTGATGTCCAGGTATTCCTCGATGCCGTAGCGGGAACCTTCTCGACCGAAGCCGGACTGCTTGATGCCGCCGAACGGCGCCACCTCGTTCGACAGCCGGCCGGTGTTGATGCCCACCATGCCGCACTCCAGTGCTTCGGCAACGCGCCAGGCGCGGTCGATGTCGCGCGTGAAGAAATAGCCGGCGAGACCGGATTCGGTGTCGTTGGCGAGCGCGATCGCCTCGTCCTCGCTGTCGAAGCGGAACACCGGCGCCAGCGGCCCGAAGGTTTCCTCGTGCGCCAGCACCATGTCGGGCCGGGCGCCGACCAGCACCGACGGTTCGAAGAAGTTGCCGCCGAGCGCGTGACGGCGTCCGCCGCACAGTGCGGTGGCGCCGCGCGCGATGGCGTCGGCCACCTGTTCCTCGACCCGGCTGACCGCGGCCGCATTGATCAGCGGGCCCTGCTGCACACCGTCCTCCATCCCATCGCCGACCTTCAGTTGCGCCGTCCGTGCGGCCAGTTGGGCGGCGAACGCGTCGTGTATGCCCGACTGCACGATGAAGCGGTTCACGCAGACGCAGGTCTGGCCGCTGTTGCGGTACTTGGCGGCGATGGCCGCGTCGACAGCGAGTTCGAGGTCGGCGTCGTCGAACACGATGAAGGGCGCATTGCCGCCCAGTTCGAGCGACAGTCTCTTCAGCGTCGGCGCGCACTGCGTCATCAGCAGACGCCCGACGGCGGTCGATCCGGTGAAGGACAGCTTGCGCACCCGGGGATGCGCACACAGCTCGCCGCCGATGTCGGTCGGCTCGCCGGTGAGCACATTGAGCACGCCGGGCGGGATGCCGGCGCGCAGCGCCAGATCGGCCAGCGCCAGCGCGGTCAGCGGCGTCGCCTCGGCAGGCTTGAGCACCACGGTGCAGCCGGCAGCCAGCGCCGGCGCTGCCTTGCGCGTGACCATCGCGAGCGGGAAGTTCCACGGCGTGATCGCTGCGCAGACGCCGACCGGCTGCTTGATCACCAGCAGACGCTGGCCGGGATCCGGCGACGGGATGGTTTCACCGTAAGTGCGTTTCGCCTCCTCGGCGAACCACTCGACGAAGGAGGCGCCGTAGCGCACTTCGCCGCGCGCCTCGTGCAGCGGCTTGCCGCCCTCGGCGGTGATCAGCCGCGCCAGATCGTCCGCGTGCTGGTTGATCAGCGCGAACCACGCACGCAGCCGGTGTGCGCGCTCGTGTGCGCCGAGCGCGCGCCAGGCGGGCAGCGCGCCGTGGGCGGCGTCGATGGCGCGCCGTGTTTCCGCGACACCGCAGCGCGGCACGGTCGCAAGCAGCGCGCCGCTGGCCGGATTGCGTACTTCGATCGCGCCTTCGTCGTCGGCGTGCGTCCAGACGCCAGCGATCAGGCAGTGGGTGTGAAGCAGCGTTGAATCGTTCAGCAGCATGGCAGCGGGGCGGAGCTTGCGCAGGGAAGTTCCTCGATTGTCCCAGCGAACGACGGTTGCGTACGCGGACCGGGATGAATTCCTACACGCGGCCCGGTCTCCGCCGACACGATGCGGCGCCCGCGCTCCGTACAGTGGCTGCACGACGCGGCAACGCGGCCGCTGTCGAATCGCTTCTGGAGGAGATCGCCGATGAACAGCATGACGACCGAACTCGAACAGCCGACGCTCCGCCCCGCTGCCGACAGCGACGATGTGCAGGCGCTGTGGGGCTGCGAATGCGCGCTGCCCTTCCTCATCCCGTCCTTGCAACTGCCTGCAGCCGCCTGTCCGCTGCAGCGCTGACCACGGTCATGTGCGCGTCGAGGCGTCGCGGCCGGCCGCTGCTCGCGGCGCTGGCGATCTGCGTGGCCGGATGCGCGGCGTCGCTGCCGTCCGCGCGCACGCTGCAGACGAAGGCGGAAGGCCCGGCTCCGGCTGCACGCCAGGTGGTTGCGAAGATGGACGTGACCGGGCCGCGCGGACGGCTCGACCACGATCAGCGCGCGCGACTGGTCGAGCGCATCGGCCGCGAGGGCGCCGGTTCGCCGCTGAAGCGCCAGCTCGCCGCGATGGCCGAGTTCGGTGACGTCGACCTGTACGCAGGCAACGCCGCCCGTCTGCTGATCGACGGGCCGGCCACCTTCGATGCGATGTTCGGCGCGATCGCGCGCGCGCGCAGCTCCATCCTGCTTGAAAGCTACATCATCGATGACGCGAAGATCGCGCAGGATCTCGCCGCGCTGCTGGTGCGCAAGCGTGCCGAGGGCGTGTCGGTCGCGCTGATCCATGACGCGGTCGGCTCCATAGGCACAAGTGGCGACTATTTCGAAGTGCTGCGCGCGGCCGGCGTCGCCGTCTGCGAATTCAATCCGCTGTCGCCGCTGCGCAAGCGCCGCTATCAGGACATTACTCACCGCGATCATCGCAAGATTCTGGTGGTGGATCGGGAAGTCGCCTTTACCGGCGGCATCAACATCAGCGCCGTCTATTCTTCCGGTTCGTTCGGCAAGAAGTCGCGCGCACCGGAGCAGAACGGCTGGCGCGATACGCAGATCGAACTGCGCGGCCCGGCCGCCGCGGCGCTCGACGATCTGGTGCGCGACACCTGGCGCAACCAGCACTGCGAGCCGGCACTTCCTCCGCCCGTCGAGCAGGCGGCCGGCAAGGCCGCAGGCCCGCACGCGGTGCGCATCGTGCCGTCGTCGCCGGACGACGGACAGAACCGCATCTACACCCTGCTGCTCACCGCGATCGACGCCGCAAGTCGCAGCGTGCATCTGACCATGGCCTATTTCGCGCCCGGGCAGGACATGGTCGATGCGCTGGCTGACGCGGCGCGACGCGGCGTCGACGTGCAGCTGGTGCTGCCGTCGGTCAGCGATTTCTCGCCTGTTCTGCATGCCGGCCGCAGCTACTACCAGGAGTTGCTCGACGCCGGCGTGCGCATTCATGAACTGCAGGACGCGGTACTGCATTCGAAGACGGCGGTCATCGACGGCGTGGTGTCCACGGTCGGCTCCAGCAATATGGACTGGCGCAGCTTCGTCGACAACAACGAGGTCAATGCGGTGGTGTTCGGCGAGGACTTCGGCGACGCGATGACGCGCATGTTCGAGCGTGACGTCGCTGCGTCGCAGACGATCGACGCGCAGACCTGGCGCAGACGACCGCTGTGGCCGCGTCTGCAGGAGCGCGCAGCGCGCTTGCTCGAACGCTGGTGGTAGGCCGGCGCTGTCCTACACGGCGGACGGCGCTTGTCCGACGGGCGGGCCGATGCGTCCCCCCTAGACTGCAGTCATCGACTTGACGGATGCATGACTGCCGCCCGGTTCCGGGCGCCGTCGAGATCGATTCCGTTCATTGCGCAGCGGTCGCGACCGGCGACCAGCGTTCATCACAAGGGAGTCCATCATGCGTTCCAATCTCATGCTCGCCACCGCCTTCTCCGCCCTGGCTGCCCTGACCGTGCTGCCGGGCTGCGCCGTCACGCGCGACCAGTCCTCGGTCGGTGAATACATCGACGACGCGACCGTCACCGCGTCGGTGAAGGCCAAGTTCGTTGAATCCAAGGCGGTCGACGCGTCGGCCATCAGCGTCGAAACGCTGAACGGCGAGGTGATGCTGTCCGGCTTCGCCAAGGACGCCACCGAGAAGGCCGAGGCCGAGCGCATCGCCAAGAGCGTCAAGGGCGCCAAGTCGGTCAAGAACGCGATCCAGATTCGCGCCAAGCAGAGCTGATGCTTGAGCGGGAACGCGGCGAGCCGGAGAGGCAGATGAGCGCGCGTTCCACCGCGGCAGGCCTGGCCTGCCGTCTCTTCCTTGCCACCTGCTGTCTGCTGGCCACGCTGTTCGCATGGAGCGAATGGCGTGGCTGGTTCTTTCTGGCGGAGCCGGCCGAGCGCTGGCTGACGGCTGCAGTCGCCCGCCCGGTGGACCTCGGCGGGCGAGACACCTTCGTGCTCCGACTTCTCGGTGGCATCGACCTTCGCGTCAGCCGTCTGCGCATCGGCGGTCCCGAATGGGCGCCGGATCAGGCGCTGATAGACGCCCAAGCAGCCCGTCTGAAGTTGCGTTATGCGGACGTGTTCCGCATGTTGCGCGGCGCGCCGCTGCGCATCGAAAGTCTGGTTGCCGAACGGCTGGACCTCCACCTCGCACGCGGCGATGACGGCCGCGCCAACTGGCAGTTCGAGCGCACGGGCAATGAACCGGCCCGACCGCTGCTGGATTGGGTGCAGCCGGCACGTGTCGAGGTGGCGCAGGGGCGACTCGTGGTCGACGACGCGCCGCTCGCGCTGGCACTGACGGCGACATTTTCGATGCACGATGGCAGCGAGCGGGCCGGCGACGCGCGGGACGACCGTGGCATCCGCGCGATCGTCGACGGCCGTTATCGCCAGTCGCCGCTGACGGCGACCCTGAGCACCGGATCCACTCTGCCCTGGTTGTCGGACGAAGACGATCTACCGGCCGTGCCGATCACGCTGGCGCTGAAGCTGGGTCGTGCCGCACTGTCGTTCGACGGTCGGGTGCAGGATCTGCTGACGCAGCGCGGACTGGACGGGCGCTATAAGGTGAGCGGCCCTTCGCTCGCGGCACTGGGCGACGCCCTCGCGATGACCTTGCCGTCGACCCCCGCGTTCTCGCTGCAGGGCAGACTGCAGCGCAAGCCCGATGCCTGGCAGACGGCGATCGATACCGCAACAATCGGCCGCAGCCGGCTGGCCGGCCAGTTCCGCTATGAGACGGGGCGGGACGGGGTGCCCTGGTTGGGCGGCACGCTGAATGGCAGCGTGCTCTGGCTGGCCGATCTCGGTCCGGCGGTGGGCGTCCCGGCGGGCGAACAGTCCGCCGCGCGGCGCAACGGACGCGTATTGCCGGACCGCCGCTTCGATTTGCCGTCCTTGCGCGCCATGAATGCCGACATCCGCATCGACATCGAGCGCTTCGAATCGGGCAGCGACTCGCTGCAGGCGATCGCACCGTTGCGCGGCAGCCTGCGTCTTGCCGATGGCGTGCTCGACATCCGCGACATCGAAGCACGGCTTGCGCGCGGCTGGCTCACCGGTCGCATCGGTCTCGACGGTCGTACCGACATTGCGCAGTGGGACGTGCAGTTGCGCGGCGGCGGGCTGCGGCTGGAGGAGTGGATACGTCAGCCGCGCGCCGCAGACGCGCCGCCCTACGTTGCCGGGCGCGTCGGTGGTCGCATCGAACTGCGCGGTCAGGGGCGGTCAACCGCCGAACTGCTGGCGTCGGCCGACGGTCATGCGGCGCTGGTGTGGACGCAGGGCCGCGTGTCGCACCTGGCGGTCGAAGCCGCCGGCATCGACGTCGCTCAGGCGCTGGGCGTCATGCTGAGCGGCGACGCCGCGCTGCCGGTGACCTGTGGTGTCGCCGATCTGCAGGTGCGCAAGGGCCGCGTGACGGTTGCGAGCGCGCGCGTCGACACGGCCGATTCGACGCTCGGCGTCGAAGGTTCGCTGTCGCTGGTCGACGAAAGACTGGACCTGGTGGCGCGCGCAGCACCGAAGGACATATCGCCGCTCAGCCTGCGCACGCCGGTGCGCATCACCGGCCGTTTCGCCCAGCCTGAGGTGTCGCTCGAAAAAGGACCTCTGCTGGCCCGTCTGCTGCCGGCGGCGGCGCTGGCACTAGTGAACCCGCTGGCCGCGCTGCTGCCGCTGATCGATCCGGGCGACGACGGCGCAAAGTCCGCCCTGGCCGGCTGCAGCACGCCGTCCCGACGGTAAAGCGCCGGCGGCGAGCGTCAACCGAACAGGCCCAGCCCCATCAGCAGGGGCAGCGACAGCCAGAACAGCAGTGTGCTCCAGCCAATCAGCAGCGCCGAGGCGGCGGCGTCGATCTTGAAGCGCTCGGCCAGCAGCAGCGAGGTCATGAAGGTGGGCGTGGCGCACTCGACCAGCGATGCGCGCTGCGCCTCGTTCGGCGTATCGGACACCAGCAGCACCAGCCCCCAGATCAGCAGCGGCGCGACCAGCAGCTTGACGCCGGAGGCGACCAGGATTTCGGTGCGCGGCACCAGCCGACGCCACGGAATGGTCATGCCCAGCACGAAGATGATGACCGGAATCGCCGCCTGGCCGATGAAGCGCGCCGCTTGCACCAGCGGCGGGTAGGCCAGCCCGGTGTATTGCGCGCCCAGGCCGAGCACGAAGGCCCAGATCGGCGGCATCATCAGCACGGTTCTCAGTACGTCCGGCCGTTCGCCCTCGGCGTGCGAACCGAGGCGGGTGGCGATCCACACGCCCAGCGTCCACACGAAGGGCATGGTCATGAACATGTCGTTGAAGATGGCGTAGCGCATCGCGCCATTGCCGAAGAAGAACTCGAGCACCGGCGCACCGACGTTGAAGGTGTTTCCGAACATGCCGCCGAGCATGATGGCGGCGCGCGTCGTGTCGTGCAGCTTCGCGCCCAGTCGCGTCTTCCACAGCAGCACATAGAGCAGGGCGCCATTGGCCAGCGTGCCGACGCCGACCAGGAAGGGCACGGTCAGCAGGTCCAGGCTGATCGGTGTGCTGGCCGCCACCGCGAACAGGATGGCCGGGTAGAACACGTAGAGCACCAGCCGGTTCAGCTGCGCACGCAGCACGTCGGCATCGCGTCCTTCGCCCATGCGCGCCGCCCACCAGCCGCCGGCCGCCACCAGCAGCGACAGCGGCAGCATCACCTGCACCATCAGGCCGACCAGCGCGTTCATCCGTGCGACTCCGTCAGGTTGCGGCCGCCGGTTTCGCGGATGAAGCAGGCGGCGACGAAGCCGCCCAGCGCGGCGACAGCGAGCACGCGTATGCCCATGGTCACGGCTTCGTGCGTTGCTTCGGCGATCGACGGCGAATACAGCTCGATCACCCAGCCGACCAGCGGCTGCAGCAAGGCGGCGCCGAGAAAGCAGCCGACGTTGACCAGGCTGGTGGCCATGCCGGACAGCGCCGGCGGGTTCACTTCCTTGGCGCAGGCCCAGGTCAGCGAGAAGGCGGCGGCGGACACGCCGATCACCGAACACGTCGCATAGGTCGCCAGCAGCGGCAGCGGGCCATCGGCGAGGACGAAGGGCAGCCAGCCGGCGACGTAGAGCGCGGCATAGCTCAGCATGACCGGCTTGCGCCGGCGCAGGTGGTCGGACAGCCGTCCGATGAACAGGCAGCTGCAGGCGAAGATGACCAGCAGCAGCGTGGTGTGCTGCGCGGCGACCGCGCGTTCCATGTCATGCGCCGCCATCAGATAGGGCACGCCCCACAGGCCGGCGAAGGAAAACAGGCTACCGGCGATGCCGGCATTGACGAACAGCCCCGGCCAGCTGGAGCGGTTGCCGGCCACCTGCCGCAGCCCGGCCCGCCAGTCGCCGACCGGCAGCGGCGCGTGTGCCGGCTTGCCGTCCAGCTCGCGCATCGTCGGCAGCCCGGCGTCTTCCGGCCGGTCGCGCACGCGCAGCCAGGTCACCAGCGCCAGCAGCATGGACAGCAGACCCAGCGCCACGAACACGGTGCGCCACGACACCATCGTCACCACCCAGGCCAGAGGCAGCGCTGCACTGGCGGCGCCCAGATTGCCGATGAACATGGTGACGCCATTCAGCGTGGCGAAGCGGCTTTCCGGAAACCAGGCGGCGTTGATCTTGAGCAGTGCGATGAAGGGGAAGGACACGCCGAGGCCGACCAGCGTGCGACCGATCACCGCCACCCACAGCGTGTCGGCCAGTGCGAAGGTGATCGAGCCGATGCCGGCGATCACGCCGCCGAGCGCGACGATGCGCCGCGGGCCCAGCGTGTCGGCGAGCACCCCGGTCGGGATCTGCATCACCATGTAGATCCAGAAATAGCTGGAGGCCAGCGCGCCGAGCGAGGCCGGGCCGACGTTGAAGTCGCGTGCCAGTTCGCCGGCGATGGCCGCCGGCGCGGTGCGGTGGAAGAACACCAGCACGTAGGCGCCGGCGAGCAGGAAGAAGGCTGTCCAGCGCAGGCGGATCAGCAGGCGGGTGTGTTCGGCGGAGAGCATCGGTCCGATTCTACGTTGCGGCCAAAAAAACGACGGCGCCGCAGCGCCGTCGTCGTCAGAACACCCCGATCTGTACCGTTGCGATCAGTTGTACAGATAGTTGGGCAGCCACATGCCGATGCCCGGGAACAGGTAGAGCAGGATCAGTGCGATCACCTGTATGCCCATGAAGGGCAGCATCCCGGCGAAGATCTGGTTCAGCGTCACGTGCGACGGCGCCACCCCCTTCAGGTAGAAGGCCGACATCGCCACCGGCGGCGACAGGAAGGCCGTCTGCAGGTTGATCGCCACCAGTAGACCGAAGAACAGCGGATCGATGTTGAAGTGCGCCAGCAGCGGGATGAAGATCGGCATGAAGATGACGATGATTTCCGTCCACTCCAGCGGCCAGCCCAGCACGAAGATGATGAACTGCGCCAGGATCATGAACTGGATCGGCGTCAGGTCCAGGTCCAGCACGAACTTCTCCACCAGCTCCTGTCCGCCCAGCAGCGCGAACGCCGCCGAGAAGATGGCGCTGCCGACGAACAGCCAGCACACCATGGCCGAGGTCTTCGCGGTCAGGAACACCGACTCCTTTACGACGCCGAAGTTGAGCTGACCGTAGGCCGCCGCCAGCAAGGCGCCGCCGAAGGCACCGATCGCCGCGGCTTCGGTCGGCGTCGCCAGGCCGAACACGATGGTGCCAAGCACCGCCAGGATCAGGATGGCCAGCGGGAAGAAGGACGACAGCAGCATCTTGAAGATTTCCAGCCGCTCGAAGCTCAGCATCGCGTAGTAGGCGATCATCAGCACCGCGCACACGGCAACCGCGATCCAGAAGCCGCGCGGTGCCGACTTCGCCTCGGCCACCTCTGCCGGCGCGGCCGCAGCCTCGGCGGCAGCAGGCTCAGCCAGCGACGGCGCTGCGGGCTCGGCGACGGTCGGCTCGGCACCCGGCGGTTCCGCCAGGTCTCCGCCGGTCGACGGCGGCTCTGCGAGGCCGTCGGCTGCAGGCGGCTCCTGCAGTCCGCCTTCGTCGGCCGGGGGCTCCTGCAGGCCGCCCGCGTCCGCCGGCGGCTCGGCCAGATCGCCGCCCGAGTAGTCGCTGTCGAAGGACTGCAGGCTGTCGGGCAGCACGTCGGCCACCGCGTCGGCCCTCGTCAGGTTGCCGTGGATCGCCGTCAGCGCCACCGCGACCGCGATCAGCGGCAGCAGCGTCACGAGCAGCTGGCGCATGATCGTGCCGGTGGCCACACCGGCGTTGCGCGGGCCCTTGAGCGCAGCCAGCAGCGCCGGCAGTGCGCGCTTGCCGTACTGCTTTGCCACCCCGGCCGTCGACGGCGGCAGTTCGACGTGCCGTTCGTCGTCCGGCAGCGGCGGCGCCATGTCCGGGCGCAGCTTGGCCACCAGGATCACGTACAGCATGTAGAGGCCGGCCAGCATCAGGCCCGGGAAGAAGGCGCCTGCGTACAGCTTCACCACCGACACGCCGGCGGTCGCGCCATAGACGATGAGCATGACCGAAGGCGGGATCAGGATGCCCAGGCAGCCGCCGGCGGTGATCACGCCGGCCGACAGGCGCACGTCGTAGCCGGCGCGCAGCATGGCGGGCAGCGCCAGCAGACCCATCAGCGTCACCACCGCACCGACGATGCCGGTGGCCGTAGCGAAGATGGCGCAGGTGACCAGCGTGGCGACCGCCAGTGAACCGGGCAGCCGGGCCATCGCCAGATGCAGGCTCTTGAACAGCTTCTCGATCAGGTTGGCGCGCTCGACCAGATAGCCCATGAACACGAACAGCGGGATCGAGATCAGCACGTCGTTGGTCATGACCGAGAAGGCGCGCTGCACCATCAGGTCCAGCGTCTGCTGGGTGGCGATGTCCGGGTTCTGCATCCGGTAGGCCAGCCAGGAGAACAGCACGCCCATGCCCATCAGCGTGAAGGCGGTCGGGAAGCCGAGCATGATGGCCACCACGACCAGCGCCAGCATCAGCAGGCCGAGGTGGCCGCCGGTCCATTCGGACGGTGCCGGCATCAGGATGGCCGTGGCGGTGATGATGATCGCCATCAGGCCGAAGCCGAAACGGAGTTCCTTTCTCATTTGGACGCTCCTTCGCTGCCTTCAGGCAGATCGGCATGCACCATGTGGCGCAGTTTCTCGACATCGACCTCCTCGACGTCGTGCGTGCGCGAGGGCCACTCGCCCTGCTGGATGCAGACGATGCAGCGCAGGATCTCCACCACACCCTGCAGCATCAGCACCGCACCGGCCAGCGGGATGATGGCCTTGAACGGGTAGATGGGCGGGCCATCGGAGGTGACCGACGAATGTTCGTTGATCGCCATCGATTCGCTGAAGAAGTCCCAGCCCGCCCAGCACAGCGCGAGCACGCCGGGGATGAAGAACACGAAATAGAGAATGAGGTCCAGCGTGGCCTGCGTGCGCGGCCGGAAGAAGCCGTACAGCACGTCGCCGCGCACGTGGCCGCCGGTGGCCAGCGTGTAGGCGCCGGCCATCATGAACAGCGTGCCGTAGAGCATGTAGGTGGCGTCGAACACCCAGGCGTGAGGCGAATTCAGCACGTAGCGCGAAAACACCTCCCAGGTGATGAGCAGCGTGAGCCCGACTATGGTCCACGCGAAGGCGTGGCCGACCAGTGTGTTGAACTGGTCTACGCGCAGGAGAAGTTTCTGCATGGCATCAAGCGGACACCTGTGGGTGCCCGTCCTTTTCTTTTGGAGTCAAAAAAGCCGGCGCCCCTTTTGGAGACGCCGGCTCGTTTGCAGCGGTGCGGCCTCAGCCCTTCTTCGAGAAGAAGTGGTCGTAGGCCATCTTGAAGTTCACCGTCGTGTCGTTCTGCCACTTGGCGGTGCGACGGGCGAAGGCGCGCTGCGATTCCAGCACCTTCTTGAACATCGGGTTCTCGGCCGCCTTCTTCTCGGTCACCTTGTCCCAGGCGGCGAGCTGTGCCTTCAGGATGGGGTCCGGGGTCTTGTAGAACTTGACGCCCTGCTTTTCCTGCATTTCCTGGTAGGCGGTGGAATAGCGGTCGATCGCCTTCCACGACATTTCGGCCGAAGCGGCCGGCACCGCGTTGGCGATGATGGCGCGCAGGTCGGCCGGCAGCGCTTCGAGCCGCTTCTTGTTGAACAGGATTTCGAACTGTTCCGAGGCCTGGTGGAAGCTCTGCAGCATGCACACCTTGGACACGTCGGGGAAGCCGAGCACCTGGTCGGAGGCGGCGTTGTTGAACTCGGCGGCGTCGAGCAGGCCGCGGTCCATCGCCGGCACGATTTCACCGCCGGGCAGCGCATTGACCGACACACCCATGTCGGTGAACACGTCGATCGACAGGCCGACGGTACGGAACTTCAGGCCCTTCATGTCCTCGGCCTTGGTGACCGGCTTCTTGAACCAGCCCAGCGGCTGGGTCGGCATCGGGCCGTACATGTAGGACACGACGTCCATGTTCAGGCTCTTGTAGATCTCGTCCAGCAGCGCCTTGCCGCCGCCGAATTCGTGCCACGCCAGCAGCATGTTGGCGTCCATGCCGAAGGCCGGACCGGAGCCCCACAGCGCCAGTGCGGAATTCTTGCCGTACCAGTAGGCGATCACGCCATGGCCGCCGTCGAGCGTGCCCTTGTTGACCGCGTCCAGCAGGTCGAAGGCCTTCACCACCGAACCGGCGGGCAGCACGTCGATCTTGAGGCGGCCGCCGGACATGTCATTGACCAGCTTGGCGTAGTCCTGGGCGAATTCGTGGAAGATGTCCTTCGCCGGCCAGGTCGACTGGAAGCGCAGGGTGACCGGGGATTGGGCGACGGAAATGCTGGGGAAGGCGATGGCGGCGGTACCGGCGGCAGTGCCTGCAGCCTTGGCCAGGAAGTTGCGGCGGGCCGACTGCGTCTTGTTCTGTTCAGACATGGTTGATGCTCCTCCTCGTGGTGGTGGGTGCTTCGTACTGTCCGTTGCAGGGGGTTGCCGGCAACGGACAAAAAACGACGCCGCGCGATGCTAACCCTGCCGGGAATCCGTCACAAGGCGCACTGCAGCGTGACGACGGAATGCCCTTTTTCCGGCGCTCCGCGCCCTGCGGCGCGGCTGCCTGCGACCGGCCGGCCGCGCGCATCCGGGGTCCGACACAAATGTATGCAGATCCCGGTCGGCGCCTGCGTCGTGCTACTTGACGACACCCCAGGCCTGCAGTCGCTGGTAGGCGAACTGGGCCTGCGCGTCCTTGCTGCCGCTGCGGATGTAGGCGGCGTAGTGCTGGCTGGCGGCGCGCTTGTCCTGCATCGTTTCGTAGGCGACCCCCTTCAGGAACAGCGTGGTCGGATTGCCCGGCAGCACGCGGTCGTAGGCGTTGAAGGCGGCCAGCGCCTCCGGCGCCCGGCCCAGTGCCAGCTTGGACACGCCGCGCTGATACATGGCCTGACCCTCGCCGGGATACACCTCGGCGGCGCGCGCGAAGTGGCGGTCAGCGTCGGCGTACTGCTTCTGCGCCAGCAGGCACTTGCCCATCAGCACGTTGCCGCAGTAGTCGTCCGGCGCGACCTTGAGCGACTGCGCGAAGCGCGTTTCGGCGTCGTCCAGCGACTTCTTCGCCATCAGCGACTCGCCCTCCTGCTGCGACTTGATCGCCGGGGCGAGCTTGCGCAGACCTGCCGTGTGGTCCATGTAGCGCTCGCGCGACAGCTTCTTGTTGCGCAGGCTGCCGTAGGTGTCCAGCGCTTCCCGCTCGGCGGTCGCGTAGCGCTCGTCCGACATCGGGTGCGACGAGAACATGGTCTGCAGCAGGCTGGGTTTTTCCTTGTGCTGGCTGCGCAGCATGTCCATCAGATTCACCATGCCGTCCGGGTTGTAGCCGGCGCGGGTCATGTATTCCAGCCCCAGCGCGTCGGCCTGCCGTTCGTCGGCCCGCGAGTAGCCGGCCAGCAGCGCGCTGGCGCCGACCTGGGTGGCGATGTTGGCGAGCGGCGCCGCACCGCGGTAGTCGGACATCGCCACCGCCACATTGACCGCCGTGGCGCCGACCTGCGCCACCATCGTGCGCCCGGCCTGCTTGGCGCTGTGGCGCGCGTTGACGTGTCCGGTCTCGTGGCCGAGCAGGGCCGCCAGCTCGTCTTCGCTGTCCATGTCCAGCATGATGCCGCGCGTGCACGCCATGCTGCCGCCGGGGAAGGTGTAGGCGTTGATGTAGTTGGCGTTGACGACGCGCGCGCTGTAGGGCACGTCGGGTCGATGCGTGTTCTTCGCCAGCGACAGTTCGATGTCGTTCACGTAGCGGTTCAGTTCGGCGTCCTGAACTGCGCCGTAGTCGGACGAGAACTGCTGCGGCGAGTGCTTGCGGTCGATGCCGATCTCGTCCTGCTCGGACAGCCCGACCAGCACCTGCTGGCCGGTGATCGGGTCGGTGGCACAGCCGGAAAGTTGCGGCAGCGTCACGGCGGCGCCGGCGATGCCGGACAGCCACAGAAAGTCGCGGCGGCTCATTTCGCGGCGGAAGAAGCGGTCGTGAGACATGGTCGTCGTCCTTCGTTGAGGTCGTCAGCGATAACGCCCGGGACGGCGTCGCCGCTGACAGGGCCGGGTCTGGCAGGCGCGCGTACCGCGCTCCTGTAATGCATCCGGATCAGGCCGGCTCGGCGTGTTCCACCATCAGCTGCACCCGGCGCACGCCCTGGTACTCGTTGATGTCCAGCCTGTAGGCCGCGGTCACCCGTTCGGGCAGCGGCTCGGCGCGGTTGAACCATATTGCATCGAACACGTTACCGTCCTTCGCCAGCGACAGTTTCAGGTGCTTGTCCTTCAGCAGACGCTGATTGCGCACTTCGAAGCGGTCGGCGAACACCGGCGGAGGAAAGCCCTGGCCCCAGGTTTCGGCTTCCATCAGGGTCGCCGCGTGCAGGTTCATCAGCGATGCTTCGAGCGCGCCGTCGGTCTCTATGGTGCGGGTCAACGCCGAAGGTTCCACCATGTCGGCGACCGCCTGTTCGAAGGCGTCACGGAAGCGCTCGAAATCGTGCTCGTGCACGGTCAGCCCGGCCGCCATCGCGTGGCCGCCGAAGCGGATGATCAGGCCAGGCTCGCGCTTGGACACCAGATCGAGCGCGTCGCGCAGGTGCAGGCCCGGTATCGAGCGGCCGGAGCCCTTGATCTCGCCCTCGTTGCCGCGCGCGAAGGCGATGGTCGGCCGGTGCGCGCGTTCCTTGACGCGCGAGGCGACGATGCCGATGACGCCCTGGTGCCAGTCCGCGTGGAACAGCGCCAGAGATTTCGATTCACCGATGTCTATCGTTGCCAGCTGCGCTTCCGCCTCTTCCTGCATGCCCTGCTCGATCTCGCGCCGTTCGCGGTTCATCGCGTCCAGCTGCTGCGCCAGCGACAGCGCGCGCGCGAAATCGTCGGTGATCAGGCACTCGATGCCGAGCGACATGTCGGACAGCCGGCCCGCTGCGTTCAGACGCGGACCGAGGGCGAAGCCGAGATCGAAGGCGTTGGCGCGCTCCGGTTCGCGGCCGGCGGCAGCGAACAGCGCGCGCAGGCCCGGCGTGAGCTTGCCGCTGCGGATGCGCTGCATGCCCTGGGTCACCAGCACGCGGTTGTTGTGGTCCAGCTTCACCACGTCGGCCACGGTGCCGAGCGCGACCAGGTCGAGCAGGTTGCCGAGGTTGGGCTCCTCGCGGCCGGCGAAGGCGCCGCGCCGGCGCAGCTCGGCGCGCAGCGCGAGCATGACGTAGAACATGACGCCGCAGCCGGCGATGGACTTGCTCGGGAAGGGGCAGCCCGGCTGGTTCGGATTGACGATCACGTCGGCCAGCGGCAATTCGTCGCCCGGCAGGTGGTGATCGGTCACCAGCACCGACATGCCCAGTTCGTTCGCCCGCGCCACGCCTTCGACGCTGGCGATGCCGTTGTCCACGGTGATGATGATGTCCGGCTCCGCGTGCGCGGCGAGATCGACGATTTCCGGCGTCAGTCCGTATCCGTACTCGAAGCGGTTTGGCACCAGATAGCTCACGCTGGCGCCCATCGCACGCAGCGCGCGGATGCCGATGGCGCAGGCGGTGGCGCCGTCGCAGTCGTAGTCGGCGACGATGAGCAGGCGCGCGTCGGCCTCGATCGCGTCGGCCAGCATCTGCGCCGCTTCTGCGGTGCCGGTCAGCGCGTCCGGCGGCAGCAGGGCCTTCAGCGAATAGTCGATCTGGCTGCGGTCCTGCACGCCGCGCGCGGCATACAGCCGGGCCAGCAGCGGGTGGATGCCCTGCTGTTCGAGCAGCGCGGAGCTGCGCGCCGGGATAGGGCGGTTGAGGATGAGGGTCACTGTCTTTTTAGGGGCTAGGGGCTAGGGGCTAGGGACTAGGGGTCAGGGGTCAGGGGTCAGGGGTCAGGGGGTGCGGGCGGCGCCAGAATTTCCAAAGGTCGCGGCGTTCCGTGGTCACGGCGATGGCGGCTTCGTCGCCGCTGAGGCGTACGGTGACCGACTGCACGTCGCCACGGCGCAGCGCGTCGAGCGCTGGTGCGATCCAGTCGCGGTCGAGTGCTTCGACCGCCTGCGTCCAGGCTGCGGCGTCCAGGTAAAGAGCGGGCGCCAGCGCGTCCTGCAGCAGCACGAGGTTGCCTTCCTGCAGCGCGACGCCGGTCTTGTCCGGCAGCGGCGCGGCGCGCACGCCGGCGGCGTGTGCCAGGCCGTGCGCCAGCGGGTCGTCAGCCCACAGCTGCATGCAGGGGATGTCGGCCCGTACCGGCAAGCTGCCTGCACCCCAGAACCACAGGCTGTTGATGGCCGGTCGCCCGGCCTCTTCGCGCGCGGCATTGACCGGGTGGTCGTGGAACAGCATCTGCGTTTCGTTCATCCACTGGCGCAGCTTCGCGCCGTCGGGGCCGGAGGGCATCGATGCGTCGATCTTGCGGCCGAGGGCTGCACCCGGCGGCACGGTGTCGACCCGCAATGGCTCGAGCAGCGACAGATGGCCGTGTCCGCCGGCCGGCAGGTGCAGCCAGCCGACGCTGGCAAAGTGGGCGTTCCACGAGGCGGCCAGCGCGGCCGCCTCGTGTGCGTCCGGGGCGACATCCGGGCGGTCGGTCAGCATCAGCGCGTCGCGTGCGAAGCGCAGATGGGTGGCGTCGGCCGCCAGCCAGCAGCGCGTGTCGGCGGGTTCGCCGGTTCCGGCCCAGCGCAGCGCGCCGAGCGGTGCATCGGCGTCCAGACCGAACAGGCCCGCCAGCAGGTGTTCCGGCGCTCGCGCCGGTTGTGCAATCCGCCGGCCACGGCCCAGCAGCACGGACAGCGCGGGGGTGCGGGGCGGCGGAAGGGGTGAGGTCGAGGGCCAGAGCAGGCCGGGCAGGACGAGATGCAGGGACATGGCCGTGAGTTTACCCGGCTTGCGGCGTGCCGCGACGGCGACGGATCGGCGGCACGTCGGCGGAATCCGACGCGGCGCTGCCGCATCATCCTTAGCGGGCGCAGGGGCGCCATCCGGTACCATGCCGACCCCATGAACTACGAAATCCTGCTCGGCCTGCGCTATGTGCGGGCGAAACGGCGCAACGGCTTCATTTCCTTCATATCCCTGATCTCCACCTTCGGGCTGGCGCTCGGGGTGGCGGCGCTGATCACCGTGCTGTCGGTGATGAACGGTTTCCAGAAGGAGTTGCGCACCCGCATCCTCGGCGTCGCCTCGCACATCCAGGTGACCGGCTACGACAACGAACTGGCCGACTGGCAGCAGGTGGCCGACGCCGTGCTGAAGAACCCCGAGGTCAAGGCGGCCGCGCCCTATGTCAGCGAACAGGCCATGCTGTCCTTCGACCAGACGGTGCGCGGCGCCATGGTGCGCGGCGTGCTGCCGGCGGCCGAGGACGGCGTGGCCGATTTCAGCCAGCACATGCGCGCCGGCAAGCTCACCGATCTGCAACCCGGCGGCTACGGTGTGGTGCTGGGCATCGAACTGGCGCGCGCGCTGCAGGTGCAGATGGGCGACAAGGTGACGCTGATCGCGCCGCAGGGGCTGGTGACGCCGGCCGCCGTGCTGCCGCGGCTCAAGCAGTTCACCGTGGTCGGCGTGTTCGAAGCCGGCCATTTCGAATACGACGCCAGCCTCGCACTGATCCACATGCAGGACGCACAGACGCTGTACCGGATGGAAGACCGCGTGTCCGGCGTGCGCCTGAAGCTGGGCGACCTGTTCGACGCGCCACGCGTGGCGCGCGAGCTGCACGCCCAGCTGGCCGGACAGGAGCTGCTGGTCGGCGACTGGACCCGCCAGCACGCCAACTTCTTCCGTGCCATCGCGATCGAGAAGAACATGATGTTCATCATCCTGTCGCTCATCGTCGCGGTGGCGGCCTTCAACATCGTGTCCATGCTCATCATGGTGGTGACCGACAAGCAGGCCGACATCGCCATCCTGCGCACGCTGGGCGCCAGCCCGGCCAGCATGATGGCGGTGTTCGTCGTGCAGGGCGCCGTCATCGGCGGCTTCGGCCTGCTGCTCGGCGTGGCCGGCGGCGTGCTGCTGGCGGCCAACCTCGACGTCGTGGTGCCGGCCATCGAGAAGATCGTCGGCGTGTCGCTGTGGTCCTCCGAGGTGTATTTCATTCCCGAACTGCCGTCGGAAATCCTGATGAGCGACGTGGTGACGGTGACGCTGATCGGCGGTGTGCTGACCCTGGTCGCCACGCTGTATCCGAGCTGGCGCGCGTCGCGCGTGCAACCGGCGGAGGCGCTGCGCTATGAGTGACATCGTACTCACCGACATCGTGATGAGCTGCCGCGGGCTGACCAAGGTGTTCCATCAGGGCAAGGTCGAGGTGCCGGTGCTGTCCGGCGTCGATCTCGACGTGGTGCGCGGCGAGCGCGTCGCCATCGTCGGCGCCAGCGGCTCCGGCAAGAGCACGCTGCTGCACCTGCTGGGCGGGCTTGACGTGCCGACCGCGGGCAGCGTGACGCTGCTGGGTCAGGACTATTCGTCGCTCGGCGAGGCAGCGCGCGGCAGCTTGCGCAACCGCGCGCTGGGTTTCGTCTACCAGTTCCACCATCTGCTGGCCGAGTTTTCGGCGCTGGACAACGTGGCGATGCCGCTGATGATCCGCCGGCAGACACGCGCCCAGGCGCGCGAGGCGGCCGCGGCCATGCTGGCCGAAGTCGGCCTGGCGCACCGGGTCGAGCACCAGCCGGGCGAACTGTCCGGCGGCGAGCGCCAGCGTGTCGCCATCGCCCGCGCGCTGGTGACGCAACCGGCCTGCGTGCTGGCCGACGAACCCACCGGCAACCTCGACAGCAGGACCGCCGACGGCGTGTTCGACCTGATGCTGACGCTGAGCCGCACCCGCGGCACCAGCTTCGTCATCGTCACCCACGACGAGAGGCTGGCGGCGCGCACCGACCGCACCGTGAGGCTGGTGGACGGCCGGTTCTGACCCGGGCTGCAGCGGCCTGTCGGGGTCAGAAGACCCCTCCCACAGAATCTCGGCTTAGGCTCCGGAAGTGACTCGGGCGCCTCCCCTGTGGGAGCGGCTCTGGCCGCGACACGGCGGACGAAGGTGCGCGGCGCTAGGGCAGCGCGCTGTCCCACAACGCAGCGCGCAGGTCGGCGTCGGCGATTTCGTCCAGCCGCTGCTGCACCGTCATCGCGAACGCTTCCGACGCGCGCCCGGATCTGACCACGGCGATCTGCATGCGCAGATCGTCGATCATCGCCCACTCCGCGTCGGACAGCAGCGTGCGCGTGTCGGGCGCTGTCCGCGTGCGGGCGTCGAGGTCACCGCCAAAGCACTGGTAGACCGCGAACTTGTCGCCGGTCAGCATTTTGGCCTTCTGCGTCGTTCGGCGCGGCGGCGCCAGTTGCGGATCAGATGCCAGCGCCAGGTACCGAGTACCGCGACATAGCCGAGCCCGGCCAGCGTCAGTGCCAGCAGTGGCAGACCGATCAGCAGCGGTTCGCCGAGCGCGAAGAACCAGTGGGTCAGCGCTTCGATCCAGCCGGTGAAACCCGCATCGTCGGGGATGACCGGGGCCTGGAAGCGTGCGCCCTCCGGCATCTGCAGACCGAGCAGCGGCATCACCAGCCGGCCGTAGGCCCAGGCGACCGCATACAGCGGCACGATGGTGAGCGGGTTGCTGTAGAAGGTGACCACCATCGCCAGCGGCAGGTTCACCCGCAACAGCACCGACAGCAGGGCGGCGCTCAGGATCTGCAGCGGTCCGGGGATCAGTCCGGCGAACAGACCGACCGCGACGCCGCCGGCGCAGCTGTGGCGGTTCAGCCGCCACAGGCGCGGGTGGCCCAGCGTATCGGCAAAGGGCGCCAGCCAGCGGTTGCGGCGCAGGCTTTCGGTGTCGGGCAGGTAACTGCGGATGATTTTCTTCATGTGTCGAGGCAGGTCGTCGCGCACAGCGTAGCGTCAAGACGAGCCGCCGGGGCGTGGCCGACGTCGCATCCTGCCTGCTCTGGATCGGCGCCGCGGGCGGAGGTTCCGGCCGCGCGAGATGGGGGGGTGTTGTCGAGATATGCCATGCGGATGGTTCGGCGATAATCGACGCATGTCCATCCGCCTCGCATCGTCACTGGTGGCCGGCGCCTTCCTGGCGTCGCGGCTCGCACGGCTGCCCGACTGGCCGCAGCTCGGCGCGCTGGCGGTGCTGGCGCTGGTGTGCATGCTCGCTGGGCGCCGCCTGCGTAGGCTGTCCTGCCTCGGTGTGCTGCTGGCGTCGTTCTGCTGGGCTGCCGGATGGGGGCTGACGCAGCTCGACGGGCGTCTGGAGGGCGGACTCGAAGGACGTGACATCGACATCGTCGGCGTTGTCGCCGGCTTGCCCGTGCGTATCGAGCGCGGTCTGCGCTTCGATTTCGACGTCGTGCAGGCGCCGCCCGGTGTGCCGGCGCGCATCGTGCTGAACTGGTACGACACGCGCGGCGAGCAGGCGTCGCCGGCGCGCCCCGCGTTGCCGGCCGGCAGTCGCTGGCAGTTGCGCGTGCGACTGAAGCGGCCGCACGGCAACATGAATCCGCACGGCTTCGACTACGAGGGCTGGCTGTTCGCACGCGGCATCGGCGCCACCGGTCACGTGCGTATTTCCGGCGACGCCGTGCCGCGCATGCTCGACGCCGAGGCAGCGGGCGTTGGCTACGCCGTGCAGCGCGCGCGGCAGGCGGTACGCGAGCGCTTCGAACGCGCACTCGGTGTGGTCGACGGTGTATCCGTCACCCATCCTTGGGCGGGCGTGCTGATCGCGCTGGCGATCGGCGACCAGCGCGCGATTCCGCCGGCGCAGTGGGATCTGTTCGAACGCGCCGGCTTGACCCATCTGGTGTCGATTTCCGGCCTGCACGTGACCATGGTGGCGGCGCTGGCCGGCTGGCTGTGTGCGGCGGTCTGGCGCCGCGTGCCGGCGCTGGCGCTGCGCTGTCCGGCCCAGCGGGCGGGCGTGCTGGCCGGGCTGCTGGCCGCCACCGCCTACTGCGCGCTGGCCGGCTTCGGCATTCCGGCGCAGCGCACGCTCATCATGCTCGCCACCGCCAGCCTTGCGCTGCTGGCCGGGCGCTTCTCGTCGCCCTCGCGCGCGCTGGCGCTGGCGGTGGCCGTCGTGCTGCCGCTGCATCCGCTGGCGGTGATCGACGCCGGCTTCTGGCTGTCCTTCGGTGCCGTCGCCTTGCTCTTCTATGCCGCAGCAAGCGGCGTCGGCGCCGCTCACCCGCTGCGTCGCTGGCTGCGGGCGCAGGCGGCGATCACCGTCGGGCTGGCGCCGCTGACGCTTGCGCTGTTCGGCCGCATGTCGCTGCTGGCACCGCTGGTCAATCTGTTCGCGATACCGCTGGTCAGCGGACTGATCACGCCACTGGCCCTGCTGGCAGTGCTGCTGCCGATCGACCTGCTGCTGCTGAGCGCGCACGCCTTGACCTCGATGCTGATGAGCGTGGCGGCGCTGCTCACGACGCCGGACTGGGCGCTGTGGCACGGCGCCGCACCGCCGTCGTGGGCGGTTGCTGCAGGCGTGGTCGGCGCCGGCTGCGCGCTGGCGCCCGCCGGGTGGAGCGGGCGCGCGCTCGCGCTGCCGCTGATGCTGCCCATGCTGCTCTTCACGCCGCCGCGACCGTCGCCCGGCGACATGACGGTCACCGTGCTCGACGTCGGGCAGGGGCTGGCGGTGCATGTGCAGACGGCCACGCATGATCTGGTGTTCGACACGGGCCCGCGCTATGGCGCCGAAGCCGATGCCGGCGAGCGCTTGCTGCTGCCTTACCTGCGCGCTGTCGGCGTGCGCCGGCTCGACCAGCTGCTGGTCAGCCACGCCGACAGCGACCACTCGGGCGGCGCGGCTTCGCTGCTCGATGGCATGCCGGTCGAACGGGTGCTGTCGTCGGTACCGGCGCACGACGGGCTGCGGCTGTTGCGGCCGGACACGGAGGACTGCGCCGCCGGACAGCGGTGGTCCGCCGACGGCGTGCGGTTCGAACTGCTGCACCCGCCGCCGGGGGCCGTGGCGCGCGGTGCGCGTTCGAGCAACGCGCTGTCCTGCGTGCTGCGGGTGCAGTCGGCGCACGGCGTCACGCTGATCACCGGCGACCTGCTGGCCGACGGAGAAAGCGCGCTGGTGGCGGCAGGTGCGCCGCTGGCTGCATACCTGCTGGTCAGCCCGCACCACGGCAGTCGCACGTCTTCCACGCAGGCCTTTGTCGATGCGGTGGCGGCGCGCGAGGTGGTGCATGCAGTCGGCTATCGCAACCGCTTCAATCATCCGCATCCGGCCGTCGCTGCGCGTTACGAGGCCGCCGGCGCGACCCAGCGGCGCAGCGACCGCGACGGCGCCATGCGCTATCGCTTCACGGCGGCGGGCATCGCGATCGAACGCAGCCGCGAGCAGGACGCGCGCTACTGGCACAATCGGTTCTAGGGGCTAGGGGCTAGGGGCTAGGGGCTAGGGGCTAGGGGCTGGGGGTTAGGGGTTAGGGGTTAGGGGGCGACATGGGCGTGATCGACAAGGTGGCGGCGTGGTTCGGGCGGGCGCGGGTGAGCGAACAGCCGCGGCTGCTGCACGTGCAGTGTGCCAACCCGAAGGGGCTGCACCGGATGGCCTATGCCGAGTGGGGCGAGCCGGACAATCCGCGAGTGCTGGTGTGCGTGCACGGGCTGACCCGGGTCGGCCGCGATTTCGATTTCCTCGCGCAGCGCCTGTCGGCGCATTACCGGGTGGTCTGCCCCGACGTGGTCGGGCGCGGTCGCAGTGACTGGTTGCCGGATGCGGCCGGTTATGGCGTGCCGCAGTACGTCGGCGACATGGTGACGCTGATCGCCCGCCTCGGCGTCGAGCAGGTGCACTGGTTCGGTACTTCGATGGGCGGGCTGATCGGCATGGCGCTGGCCGCGCTGCCGCAGACGCCGGTCACGCGCATGGTGCTGAACGACGTCGGTCCGGTGGTGACCGCGGTCAGTCTGCGACGCATCGCGGAATACGTGGGCAAGGCGCCGAAGTTCGCGTCGCTGGACGAGGCCGAGCGCTATATCCGCGTGGTCAGCGCGCCCTTCGGCCCGCTGACCGACGCACAGTGGCGCCACCTGACCGTGCACGTGACGCGGCCGACGGCGGAGGGCGGTTTCGAAATGGGCTACGACCCGGACATCGGCAAACCGCTCGCCGCCATGCAGTTCCTCGGCGACATCGAACTGTGGAACCTCTACGACGCGATACGCTGCCCGACGCTGTGCGTGCGCGGTGCAGAATCCGACCTGCTGACGCACGACACGCTGATGCAGATGGGCGAGCGCGGCCCTAAGGCGCGCACGCTCGAGATACCCGGTGTCGGTCACGCGCCGATGTTCATGGACATCGCGCAGACCGCGCCGGTCGAACAATTCCTGCTGGAAGATTCTGCTTGATGAACAAGGACGAAATCATCGCCACCACCCGTAACTGGATCGAGAAGGCGGTCATCGGGCTCAATCTGTGCCCGTTCGCCAAGGCGGTGTATGTGAAGGAGCAGGTGCGTTACGTGGTGAGCGAGGCGAAGCACCTCGACGGTCTGCTCGAAGACATCGACCGCGAAATCAGCTTTCTTGCCGAAGCCGACCCGCAGCAGGTCGATACCACGCTGATCATGCATGCCTCGCTGCTGGAGGATTTCCTCGATTTCAACGACTTCCTTGATCTCGTGGACGAAGCGGTCAGCGAGCTGGGCCACGAAGGTGTGATCCAGGTCGCCGCCTTCCACCCGCAGTGGCAGTTCGCCGAAACCGAGCCGGACGACATCGGCAACTACACCAACCGCGCGCCCTTTCCGACCATACATCTGTTGCGCGAGGCCAGTGTCACGCGCGCGGTCGATGCCTTCCCGGAGGCGGAAAGCATCTACGAGCGCAATATCGAGACGCTGCAGAAGCTGGGCATCGACGGCTGGCGCGCGCTCGGTCTGCCGGACGGGCGACGCGAGCGCTGAGCGGCGCGGTCGCGTCCGCTTGCGTCAATCGAACTCGGAATAGGTGTTCAGTTCGGCGCTCAGCTTCGCCCAGTCACAGGCCTGATGGTGCAGCCCCGACGGCGTCGGGATGTCGATTGCGAAGCTGCGGCCGTCGGCGCTGAGCAGGCCGGTGCCGTGGATCGCCGGCCCGTCCGGCTGCGCCGGGTCACGCACCACCACCTTCATCGGACGCCCCGGCACGGCGGATTCGAGCCGCAGGCGGTTGGAATGATTCGTCAGGTCGACGACGTATTCACACGTGCGCGCATCAGTCATGACTCACCTCCCGCTGGATGGTGCTGTCAATCTAGCACCGTCCGCCGGTTCGCGTCAGGTGAGGCAGGTTCAGGCGGCGGCCGTTTCCGGCTCGGCCACGCGGGTGAGCGCGCTGGCGCGCGCCAGCGGCATTTCGACGATGAAGCGGGCGCCGCCGCCTGGCGGTGATTCGGCGCGGATGCGCCCGCCGTGGCGCGACACGATGCGCGACACGATGGCCAGGCCTGCGCCCACGCCCGGATGTTCGGCCGCCGGGTGCAGGCGTTCGAATACGCGGAACAGCCGGTGCGCCTGCGACGGGTCGAAGCCGGGGCCATTGTCGCTGACCGCGTAGCAGGCGCGGCCCGACTCTATCCAGCCTTCCACCGTCACTTCGCTGCGCGGTTGCGCGCGCGAGAACTTCAGCGCGTTGTCGATCAGGTTCTGCCACACCTGACGGAACAGTACCGGGTCGGCCAGCGTGTCGGGCAGCGTGCCGATGTCGACCTTGACGCACTTGTCGTCGCGGTAGCCGGGGTGCGAGGCGACCACCTCGCGCACCAGCGCGGCCGGGTTGATGCGCTGTACCTGCGGCGACTTGCTGCCGATGCGCGAGAAATCGAGGATGGCGTCGATCAGCTCACCCATGCGCACCGTGTTGGCGACGATGCGGTCCAGATACAGGCGTTGTTCGTCGTTCAGGCTGGCCGCCGCCTCTTCCAGCAGGATGCGCGAGAAGCCGTCGATGGCGCGCAGCGGCGTGCGCAGGTCGTGTGCGCACGAATAGCCGAAGGCGGCCAGATCGTCGTTGAGCTGGCGCAGTTCCAGCGTGCGCGCGGCGACGCGCTCTTCGAGGTGTTCGTTCATGTCGCGCAGGCGCCGTTCCGACGTTTCGAGTGCGCACAGGGTGCGTTCCTGTCGCAGCGTGGCGCGACGCAGTTCGAGTTGCGATACGACGTGACGCGCCAGTGCGGCCAGCGATTCGATCTGCCCGGCGCTGAGCTGGCGGGCGACGTGGTCGGCCACGCACAGCGCGCCGACCGCATGACCTTCGGGCGTCACCAGTGGCGCGCCGGCGTAGAAGCGGATGTGCGGCGCACCGGTGACCAGCGGATTGCCGGCGAAGCGCACGTCGGCGTGCGTGTCCTCGACCACGAACACTTCGCGCTGCGCGATCGCGTGGCCACACAGCGCACTGCTGCGCGGCGTCTCGTCGGGCCCGCCGCCGGTACGCGCCTTGAACCACTGCCGGTCGCGGTCGATCAGGCTGATATAGGCCATCGGTGTCCCGCAGAGCCGGGTGGCCAGCAGCACGAAGTCGTCGTAGAGCGGATCGGCGTCGGTGTCGAGGATGGCGTACTCGGCCAGCACGGCGAGTCGTTCGGCCTCGTCGGGCAGGGCAGGGGCGGGCGTGAAGTGCATGTTCTGGGCGACCTCGGATGGGTGGTGTGGCCGGTCAGTGGCATACGCCGCGCACGCTGCGACAGCGCAGCCAGTCTGGGCAGGCCAGCGAGGACCGGACGGCCGCATGGTGCCGCGGCATGCCCGTGTTCATGTTGATCATGGACAAGGTTCATGCCGGACATATCTTCGGCATATCACTTTGGTTTACATCGATTACCCGTGCCATTCCTCGACCTGCTGGGGCATGATCCACGGCTCTCATGGAAGCGGACGTCTACATGCTCGACATCCTGTACCGCGACGAGGTCATGATTGCCATCGACAAGCCGTCCGGCCTGCTGGTGCATCGGACGGCGCTCGATCGCCACGAAACCGAGTTCGCGGTGCAGCGGCTGCGCGACCAGATCGGCCGGCGCGTGTGGCCGGTGCACCGGCTGGACCGCGGCACCTCGGGCGTGCTGGTATTCGCGCTCGACGCCGCGGCGGCACACGCGCTGGCACAGCAGTTCGCGCAGCACCTGCCGGCCAAGCGCTACCTCGCCGTGGTGCGTGGCCACCCGCCGGAGTCGGGCGAGATCGACCACCCGCTGCGCCGCATCGACGACGCGATCGACCCGCGCGGCGCACGCGAGGGCGCCGAACCGGTGGCGGCACAGCCGGCCGTCACCCGCTACCGCCGCCTGGCCGTGGCCGAAATGCCGGTGGCGATCGACCGCTACCCGAGCAGCCGCTACGCGCTGGTCGAGGCGATGCCGCTGACCGGCCGCACGCACCAGATCCGCCGTCACCTGAAGCACATCGCCCATCCGGTCATCGGCGACGCGACCTACGGCAAGGGCGCGCACAACCGCTACGTCGCCGGCCTGTGCGGCGAGTCGCGGCTGCTGCTCGCCTGTATACATATGCATATCCGCCACCCGCTCAGCGGCGCCGGCATCGAACTGCGCTGCGGGCCGGGCACGGCTTTCGAGCGTCTGGCAGAGGCGTTCGGGTGGAATGCGGCGGTGCTGCTGCCTGACGCCGTGCATCCGCTGCGTGGCAGTCAGTAGGCGGCACCCACCCGCACACGCTGGTGCGCTCTGTGGGAGGGGGCTTCTGACCCCGACAGAAGCCTGGATCGAAGCCGGCGGACCCGCAACCGCTGCGTCGCGGTCAGAAGACCGCTCCTACAGTAGGTGCGCGCACGATCCGCCACCGAAGCCGTGATTCTGTGGGAGGGTCTTCTGACCCCGACATGAGCCTGTATCGGAGCCGGTGGACTGCAACCGCTGCGTCGCGGTCAGAAGACCGCTCCTACGAGGGGACGCCTGACCGGTCGCCCGAGCCGGTGATCCGTGGGCGCGCCAGACCGGTTCCGTGCGGCGTCCAGCATCGATGCGCAAGCCGCGATAGTCCGTTCGGACTATCCATCCCCATATTTCATGTCATGGCAAGGACACCTTGGGCCGCGAAAATCCGGCCTGAAATTTTCCCTGCCTGCCATGAAAAACATCCTTGCCCTCGGCGCCCTGCTGGCGCTTGCCCCTTCTTTTGCCAACGCCTGGTGGGACGAGGCGTGGACCGCCCGCCGCACCATCACGCTCGACACCTCCGCCACCGGCGTGGCGATCACTGCGCCGCAGTCGTCGGTACCGGTCGCCGTGCGGCTGCACAGCGGCAATTTCGACTTCACTGCGGCGAAGGAAGACGGCTCTGACTTGCGTTTCGTCGCCGGCGATGACAAGACGGTGCTGAAGCACCACGTCGAGCGCTACGACAGCCTGAACGAATTGGCGGTCGTATGGGTGCAGGTGCCGCTGATTGCGCCGGGCCAGAGCACGACGCTGTATGCCTATTTCGGCAACGCCGCGGTCGGCAGTACGCCGGACAGCAAGACCACCTGGGACGGCTCGACCGTCGGCGTGTGGCAGTTCGCCGAAGCGGCACCGCTGGCTGACGCGTCAGCCAGCGCACTGACCGCGACCGGCACTGTCACGCTGCAGAAAGCGGCGCTGCTGGGCGACGCGGCGATCTTCAACGGCACCGCGCTGCGCGTCCCGGCCGCACCGCAGCTAGCGACCTCCGCCGGCGGCGCGTGGACGATGTCGGCCTGGATCAAGCCGGCGGCGGCGCAGCAGGCCACGCTGTATGCGCAGGGCACGCTGACGGTGAAGGTCGAGGACAGCGCCTATGTGCTGAACGTCGGTGCCACCCGTGTGGCGGGCGGCGCACTGAAGCCGGGCGCCTGGCAGCACGTTGCGGCGACGGTCGGTGGCGGCAAGGCGACGCTCTATGTCGATGGTCAGCCGGTTGCTTCGGCCGATGCCACGCTGCCGGCCGAACAGGCCGAGGTGGTGATCGGTGACGCCTACAGCGGCGAACTGGACGAGCTGCAACTGGCGAACACGACGCGCAGTGCCGACTGGATCAAGCTGGCCGCGGCCGGGCAGGGCGCCGACGCGACCTTCGTGACGGTGCGCGAGGACGTGGCCGAAGGCGAAGAGGGCGGCCACAACTATTTCGGCATCCTGATCGACAACCTCACGGTCGACGCCTGGGTGGTCATCGTCATCCTCGCCGTCATGTTCGTCGTCAGCTGCTGGGTGATGATCGCCAAGGCCCTGCTGGTCGGCCGCATCGACGGCGACAACCGCGCCTTCCTGCAGCGCTTCCGTGGCGCCAGCACCGACTTCCTGAAGCTGGACCAGGGCGCCACGCACAAGAGCTCGTCGCTGTTCCGCCTGTACGGCGCCGGCCTGCGCGAGATCCGCAAGCGCTTCGACGCGCAGGGCGAGGCGGCCGGGCTGACCGGTGCATCGATGGACGCGATCAAGGCATCGATCGACGCCGATCTGGTGCGCGAGTCGCACAAGCTCAATTCGCAGATGGTGCTGCTGACCATCGCCATTTCCGGCGGCCCCTTCCTCGGCCTGCTCGGCACCGTGGTCGGCGTCATGATCACCTTCGCCGCGATCGCCGCTGCAGGTGACGTGAACGTGAACGCCATCGCGCCGGGCATCGCCGCCGCGCTGCTGGCTACGGTGGCCGGTCTCGCCGTCGCCATCCCGGCGCTGTTCGGCTACAACTACCTCGCGTCGCGCATCAAGAACATCAGCGCCGACATGCAGATCTTCGTCGACGAGTTCATCACCCGCGTCGCCGAAGTTCACGGCCGATAGGCACAGGCCCGCCCATGTCCGCCGATGTCAAGGACGACAACCAGCCCTACGACGAAATCAACGTCACGCCGATGCTGGACCTGGCCTACGTGCTGCTGGTGGTGTTCATCATCATGACCACCGCCTCGGTGCAGGGCATCAAGGTCGAGGCACCGCAGACGCAGACGGTGTCGTCGCTCGCCAAGCCGCAGACCAAGGCCATCACCATCACCGCCGCCGGCGACGTGTTCCTCGATGCCTACCCGGTCGACATGGCCACGCTCGAAGCGCGGCTCGGCCAGTACAAGAGCGCCAACCCGGCGCTGCCGGTGGTGCTCAAGGGCGACGCCGCGGCGCACTACGAGAAGGTGTCGGCCGTGCTGGAAATCTGCAAGCGGCTGGACATCACCGAAGTCGGGCTGGTGACCAAGAAGGTCGCCGGTTGAGGATGCGCGCTCATGCAGATTAATACCGAGGCGAAGCCCTACGACTCGATCAACGTGACGCCGATGCTGGATCTGGCCTACGTGCTGCTGGTCGTGTTCATCCTGATGACCACGGCCGGTGTGCAGGGCCTGACGATGACGCTGCCGAAGCCGTCGAACAAGCCGAGCACCGAACAGCACGAAGTGAAGATCGTGCAGGTGATGGAAAGCGGCGCACTGATGGTCAATGGCGTCGGCGTCACGCTCGATCAGCTCGAAGGCCAGCTCAATGCGGCGCGCGCGCGCGATCCGAAGTTCAGCGTAATGATCCGTGGCGAGGCGCGCGCGCCTTACAACGGCGTCATCCAGGTGGTCGACCTGGTGAACCGCATGGGCATCGAGAACGTCGGCCTCATCACGTCGCGGATCGGTACCTGATGAGTGCGCTGGCCGAAGATTCCGTCGATCTGTCGCGCGGCGCGCGTGCGCTGCGTGTGGTCTCGCTGCTGGTCGGCATCGCGTTGCTGGTGGCGGCCGGAATGTGGCTGAAGGACCTGTTCTCGAAGCCCTCGGCACCGACGCGACAGGTGACGAAGATATCCATCATTCCGGATACCCCGCCGCCGCCGCCTCCGCCGCCGACGGAAGAGAAGCGGCCCGAGCCGCCGAAGGACATGAAGGAGGTGAAGGTCGAGCAGCCCAAGCCGGTCGAGGCGCCGCCTCAGCAGGCCGAACAGCTGAAGATGGAAGGCGCTGCGGGTGACGGCCCGAGTCCGTTTGCCGCTGGCAGCGTCACCAGCGAATACAAGGGCGGCGACGTCGGCACCACGATAGGCGGTGGTCCGGCCAAGCCCAACCGCATGCAGTACGCCTTCTTCACCAACGCACTGCAGCGCCACATCCAGGAAGAGCTGGCGCGCAACCGCGATGTGAAGCTGCTCGATTACCGCGTCACCGTCGCCATCTGGCTGGGCCGCGATGGCAGCGTGCGGCGCGCCGAGCTGGTGGACAGCACTGGCGACGACAAGGCCGACGCCGCGCTCTCTGCCGCGCTGGCGCAGATGCGCGCCTTCCGCGACGCGCCGCCCTCTGACATGCCGCAGCCGATACGTCTGCGCATCACCAACCGGATGACCGGTTGAGCACACCTACATACGACACTCCGGAACCGAAGTGATGAAGAAAGCCCTGCCCACGCTCGCGCTTGCCGCGCTGTTCGCACTGCCCGCGCAGGCGAATGAAGGCGCATCGATCGACACCCTGCGCCAGACCACGATGAACCTGATCGACGCGCTGGTCGATACCGGCGTGCTCACCCGAGAAAAAGCCGACGAACTGATCAAGGCGGCCGAAGCCAAGGCCGCGAAGACTGCGGCGAAAGCGAAGAAGGACAGCACCGTGCGCGTGCAGTACGTGCCGGAATCGGTGAAGGCGGAAATACGTGAACAACTGAAGCAGGAAGTGCTGGCGCAGGCACGCACCGAAGGCTGGGCGGCGCCGAACGCGATTCCGGAGTGGACGGAGCGGATCAAGATCGAGGGCGATCTGCGGGTGCGTTACCAGGATGACAGCTTCCCGAAGAGCAACACGCCGATCGCCGGCTTCGCGCCCGGTGCGGCGGGCAATCCGGCCGCGCTGAACACCGACTACCCGTTCGCGACGCGTTTTCCGGCTGGCGTCGATCTGGACGACAACGGTCTGCCGACTGGCAATGCGACCGACGACGTGAACCGCCTGCGTCTGCGGGCCCGTCTCGGCGTGCTGGCCAAGATCAATGACACGGTGAGCGCCGGCTTGCGCTTTACCACCGGCAACGTGACCGACCGCGTATCGACCAACCAGACCCTGGGCAGCGGCTTCAACAAGTACAGCTTCCTGGTCGATCGCGCCTACATCAAGTTCGATCCGGTGGAGTGGGCGTCGGTCAGCGGTGGTCGCATCCCCAACCCCTGGTTCTCGACCGATCTGGTGTGGGACGAGGATCTGAACTTCGACGGCGTCGCGGTGAACCTGCGCAACGTGACGCCGACGCAGTCGCTGCGTCCGTTCGCCACCGCCGGCTGGTTCCCGCTGCGCGCCGACAACCCGCCGAACGCCGAGAAGCAATGGCTGGCCGGCGGTCAGATCGGTGCCGAGTACGACCTCAGCAGCTCGACCCGCTTGCGCGTGGGTCTGGCGAAGTATCACTACAGCCGCATCGAGGCACGCACCGACACCAATTTCGATGCGATCGGTCCGCTGCCCGGCTACGGTCGCTACGAACACTCCTCGGCGCTGCGTCAGAAGGGCAACACGCTGGTGCTGACCAACCCGGGCGCCGGTGCCGCCTTCGGCGAGACGACGCCGATCTACGGTCTGGCGTCGAAGTTCGAACCCTGGGTGCTGACCGCGACCGCCGATCTGGCGCACTTCGATCCGGTGCATGTGCTGCTGTCCGCCGAGTACGTGAAGAACACCGGCTTCGACCGTGGCGACATCCTGCGCCGCACCGGTCTCAACCTGACCGACGGCAAGGACACCGCGTATCACGTGCGCCTGATGGTGGGCATGCCGTCGGTGCGGCTGGCGGACGACTGGCAGGTGTTCGCCTCCTACAAGTACATCGGCTCCGATGCGCTGATCGACGGCTTCACCGACTCCGACTTCGGCCTCGGCGGCACCAACCTGAAGGGTTTCGTGCTCGGCGGCAGTTACGGCCTCTACCGCGATACCGCGGTCGGTTTGCGCTGGTACTCGGCGCGCAATATCCAGGGCATGACCTACGACCCCGCCGTCATTGCCGGACAGCGCTACGAGGTCGACACCGTCATGGTCGACATGAACGTGAGGTTCTGACGATGAAGATGCCGCTGATCGCATGTGCGCTGCTGCTTGCCGCCGGCCCTGCACTGGCGCAGAACGCCTCGCGCGAACAGGAGCAGCTGCGTCGCCTGCGCGCGCAGGCGCAGCAACTGCAGCAGGCGCTGGCGGCCGAACAGCAGCAGCGCCAGGCCGCGGCAGCGGAACTGCAGTCGCTGAAGCAGACGCAGGGTGCCGAACTGGAAAAGCTCGGCGAAGAGGCGCAGTCCGCTCGCCGTCGCGCCGGCAGCGTGCAGAAGCAGCTCGACCAGGCGCAGCGGGAACTGGACGAACTGCGCGCCGCGCACAGCGCGCTGACTGCCCGTCACGAACAGACGGCCAGCCGTCTGGCCGAGCGCGAGCGCGATCTGGGCGACACGCGCAACACGCTCGCCACGACCGCGCGCGAACTCGAACAGACCCAGGCCCGCGCCGGCCAGCTCGGCAGCCGCCTCGACCAGTGCACGCAGGACAACGTCGCCCTCTACCGCACCGGTATCGAAATGCTGGACCGCTGGCGCGACCGCACGCTGGGCGAACGCACCGCTCAGGGCGAGCCCTTCACCCAGATCGGCCGCGTCAAGCTCGAGAACCTGGTCGAAACCTGGCGCGACCGGCTCGACGAAAAGCGCATCGGTGCCGCGCCGTCGGCGGCGCGCTGACGACGGTCGCATCGTCCTTGCTGCTGCACCTGCACACGATTTTCGCGCCTTTCGGGCCGCGACAGCCCATTGCCCAAACCGTTTGCTGGCGGGGTTTCCCGGCGCGCGGACTACGCAACATGGGCCGTTCGGACTACGAATTGCCGGCCGACCTGAAATGTTTTCGTCACCTGCGCTGACTACCTTGCGCCCGGTACCCGAGGACGGATTTCTTTACAGCACATAGTCCGATCGGATCATCAATTTTTCCGCCGGGCAGCGGGTGCGTGTAACGCACCCCCCGCACGATTCACCCCGCTTCCTCGTGGAGCAGGGAGGTTCGGCGGACGCCGGATTCCACCCACGAAATTCTTCAAGGAGATTCATATGTTCAAGATGAAACTGCTGGCCGCCGTCGCTGCCATCGGCATGTCGGGCGCCGCCAGCGCCGGTATCAATGCGACCAGCACCGGCAATACCGAGCTGGTGTTCAATGCCTACGTCAATGGCGTCGGCTATACCTTTGATCTGGCTGACTCCGGATTCAACGGCCTGTTCGGCTCCAACGTCCGCATGAACAGCCTGATCGGTTCGTCGCACGTCGCAGGTACCAGCGCCACCGGTGCTGCCCAGCTTGCTGCGACGACGGTGTCGCTGACGCAATCGCTGTCCGCTGGCGACATCGTGTTCGACGCTGCGCTGACCGGCTTCGACAGCTTCATGTCTGTTGCAGGTGGTGCGACGACGTTCAAGTGGAACGTGTGGTCCGGTGAGAGCTCGGGTATCCGTCGCATCATCCAGACGGTCGCCGATACGCCGACCCAGAAGCTCGAAACGAGCTCGATCAACTCGGCCGTCTTCGCGTACTCGGGGTTCACTCTCAACAACAGCCAGGGCGGCACTCACAACGCAAACGACGTGTTGGTTGATGGCTACCGTGTCACCACGGACCAGGATCCGGAACTTGCCCGTGCCTACACGCTGGGTTCGCGCCTTGCCGGCAGCTATGCCAGCTTCGGCGACTTCGGCGATGAGCTCGATATGTACGTCGTGCGCGGCTTCGGCAGCGGTGACGACGCGAACCTCGGCGGCGTCGCACAGCTGGTCGGCGACAACTCGCTGGCCGTGACGGCCAAGGTCTATGTCGGCGACACCGGCGAGTACCGCCTGCAGATCGCCGTTGTGCCCGAACCGGAAACCTACGCGATGCTGCTGGCCGGTCTCGGCCTGATCGGCTTCGCCGCCCGCCGCCGCGCCTGATCCTTCCCCAATCGCACTGAAGGTCGCGCCGCTGCGCGCGACCTGTCACGGAGACAGACCATGAAGCTGAAGTCCCTCGCATTCGCCTGCGCCATGATGGCCGCGGGTTCGTCCTTCGCCGCCGGCACCGTCAACATCGGCGGCGTGGCTCACCAGGTCGTGTATTTCTCTGGCGCCTCGGCCCCGGACAACTTCCTGAACGACATCGCCGAAGGCGTGCTGACCGGCATCACCTACTACGTCGCGCCGAACTACCGCGCGTTTGCCGGTGCTGCCAATGGCGTGCCGGGTGTCACCAACGGCACCCGCGTGCTGTTCATTAAGCGCTCTGCCGGCGGCTCGGTGTTCGGTGTGAACCCGGTGGCCCGTGCCCAGCGCGTCAAGACCATCGACGTGAACAACTGCACCAGCGGCGCTGGCACCAAGGCCTCGCCGTTCAGCTGCGCCGTGGTCGGTACCGACCCGGGCGAGCCGAACCACGCCGCCGCCAACAACGCCGGTCTGGTGATCGACTTTGGCGTATCCGACGTCGAGCCGGCCATGTTCGCCGGCCCGCTGAATACCGAGAACGACACGCCCGCGCTGTCGCCGGACGAAGTGGCCCGCATGCGCGTGCAGCCGGTCAACCAGCTCATGATGGGTCTGGCCGCCACCAACACCGTGCCGGACACGACCTTCTTCTCGCGCTCGACCTACGGTGCGATGCTGAACGGCCAGATCCAGACCTGGGATCAGGTCGATCCGTCGCTGTCCGGCGATGTGGTCGTGTGCCGCCGCGTCGAAGGTTCGGGCACCCAGACCGCGTACAACTGGTTCTTCGGCAACTTCCCGTGCTCGTTCAATGAGGGTGGTTCGTACGAGCCGGCGCGCATGACCGACAGCTTCGGCTGGAAGACGGAAGGTTCGGGCACCGCCGCCGACCCCTACATCATCGATCCGTCGGCTGGTTTCACCGTGATCGAGAACTCGTCGTCGGGTAACGTCCGCTCGTGCATGCAGGCGGCCAACAACGGCACCGACTACACCTTCACGTCGTGGGATCCGGAAGAAGAGAAGACCAACACCTTCAAGGTACCGTTCTCCTCGACCGGCCCGGTCAAGGCAATCGCCACGCTGTCGCTGGATTCCTACACCAGCACCAACGGCTGGAGCTTCCGCAACCTGGACGGCGTCGGCACCTACAACGCCGCCACCCAGACGCCGTCGGCCAACGCCACCGGCATCTTCCCGTCGAAGGACAACCTGATCAAGGGCCGTTACGACTTCACGGTCGAACTGTCGATCCAGGACCGTTCGGTGCCGGTCACCAACGAGCAGGGCGACACCGTGTCGGCCATCGCCGGCGTGCAGAAGGCGTTCGCCGATGAGATCGTCAAGCGCGCCGGCTCGCCGCGTTTCACCGGCAACTTCGAAAACACCGGTGTCCAGGTCAGCACGCCGAACGCGTTCGCGTCGCTGCCGCAGTTCTTCGCCGGCCTGACCGACGCCAACGGCAGCGAAGTCGATGGCAACGGCGTGCGCTACGCGGACCGCTTCGTGTCGAAGTTCACCCGCAACGCCAACACCTGCAGCCCGCTGCGCTTCCGCGGCAACTAAGCCGTACCCGTCCGCGCGGCCTCTGCCGTGCGGACGCCCGTTGCACCGCGGCCCGCCCCTGGCGGGCCGTTCCATTGATCGGCCCAGGTGGCCACGTCCTTTCCGGCATCCATGCACATCGCTGCCATCCAACGCCTTTCACTGCTGTTCGCACTGGCCTTCTGTCTTGGTACCGCATCGGCACGGACGCCCGAGGCCGCGGGCGAGACAGCCCGCTTCGACATCTACGAATTCGAGATCGACGGCAATACCGTGCTTCCGGCCGAAGCGATCGAGCGCGCGGTCTATCCCTTCCTCGGCGAGAAGCGCACGGCCGACGATGTGAACGCGGCCGTGGCCGCGTTGGAGAAGGCCTATCAGGACGCCGGCTATCTGACCGTCGCCGTCGGCATACCGGAGCAGGCGATCACCACCGGCGTCGTGAAGCTCGAAGTGACCGAGGGCCGCGTCGAGCGGCTGCGCGTGACCGGCGCCGAATACACGCTGCCCAGTCGCGTGAAGGACGCCGCACCTTCGCTGGCCGAGGGTGAGGTGCCGCATTTCCCGGAAGTGCAGGCTGATCTCGGCCGCCTCGGGCGCAATCCGGACCTGACGGTGACGCCGCTGCTGCAGCCTGGACGCGTGCCCGGTTCTGTCGCGGTCGAACTGCGGCTGAAGGACGACAATCCCTTCCACGGTTCGGTGGAACTGAACAACAAGCGCAGCGCCGACACCGATGCCGGACGCATCGAGGCGTCGATGCGCTACGACAATCTGTGGCAGCGCCGTCACTCGATAGGCGTCACCTACTTCGTGTCGCCGCGCGACCGCGAGCAGGTCGAGGTGTGGGGCCTGAATTACTCGGCGCCGCTGGGCGAGGGCATCATCGCCGCCTACTACGCGAAGTCGAACAGCAACATCCCGACCCAGTTCGACACCACCTCGCTCGGCACCGGCGACACCGCCGGCTTCCGCTACGTGCGGCCGCTTCCTGACCGGGGTCTGGGCTTCATCCACTCGATCAGCGTCGGCGCCGACTACAAGGACAACGACCAGGACACGCTGGGCATCGCCGGCACCGCCTTCTCGCTGAGCCAGCCGGTGCGCTACTGGGTGCTGTCGGGTCAGTACGGCATCACGCTGCCCTTCGAATCCGGTGCGCGACTGCGCCTGGGCGCCACGCTCAACGTCGGCTCGAATGCGATGAACGAACGCATCATCGACTGCAACGGTGTGCAGGCCGAGCAGTTCGAGTGCCGCCGCTTCGGCGCGCGTCCGTCCTTCTTCGTGTCGCGCTTCGAGATCGAGGGCGCCATGCCCTTCGCCGACGGCTGGGTGGCCAGCGGACGCATCGACGTGCAGCGCAGCAGCGACCCGCTGATCAACAGCGAACAGTTCTCGGCCGGCGGTTTCGATTCGGTACGCGGCTATCTCGAATCGGAGCGCCTCGGCGACGAGGGTGAGCGCGTTCGGCTGGAGTTGGCGACGCCGACGCGCCTGTTCTTCGACGACGCCTTCGGCCTGTCCGCGCTGCTGTTCTACGACTGGGCCGGCCTGCGCACGCGCGAGGCCTTCATCGGCCAGGACCCGCGCGCCGCGCTCGAAAGTACCGGGCTGGGCCTGCGCATGAATGCCCCCAGCGGCTGGAAGCTGCACGCCGACTGGGCCTACGCGCTGCGCGATGGCGCGGTCGGCCGTACGCGCGAAGGCGATCAGCGCCTGCTGATGAAGCTGGCTTACGAGTTCTGACGCAGCCGCGTCTGCCCATCCGGTCACGGTGCGGTGAATGCCGTGCCGTCCGGGTCATCGTCGCGTCACGCGCGATGCCGACACTGAACACGACGGCCCCTCGTCAGCGGGCCACAGGAGCACGACATGAACCGCGATCGCTACCGTCTGGTATTCAATGAACTGAGCAACACCTGGGTGCCGGTGGCCGAAACGGTCAAGGCGCGCGGCAAGCGCGCACGCCGTGCGCTGAAGGCTGGCGTGCTGGCCGCTGCCGTCGCCGCTGCGCTGAGCGCGCCGGCGCAGGCCAATCGCAACCTGCCGGTGGCACCGGTGGTCGGATCGCCCGGTTCGGCGGTGGCGGTGCCCGGCTCGGCCAGCATCAATGTTTCGGACCGTCGCATGACCATCACCCAGCACAGCAGCAATCCGGTGCTGCTGAACTGGCAGAGTTTCGACATTGCGCGCGGCCATGCGGTGCACTTCGATCAGGCCAGCAGTTTGATGCGTGCGGTCAACGTCGTGCTGCCGGGCGGGCCGCGCAGCGAAATCAACGGCTCGCTCACCGCAAGCGGCCAGGTGTTTATCTTCAATCAGGCCGGCATCCTGTTCGGCCCGAACGCCTTCGTCGACGTCGGTGGCCTGGTGGGCTCGTCGCTGAAGCTGAACGACGAACTGATGGAGCGCGCGCTCAATTCGCTCGGCTCCACGGCCGCCGCATTGGCGCCTTTCAGCGAGGGCGGCTACGCCGGCCGCGCGACCGGCGACATCACGGTGGCGCGCGGCGCCCGGCTGCTGGCGGCGAAGAACGGCCGCGTGCTGCTGGCCGCGCCGAACGTGCGGGTCGGCGCCGAGGTCGACGCCACCATCGATTCGCCCCTGACACCCGCGCAGCGCGCGGCGCTGCCCGACGCGCGAATCGAGGCGGAAGAGGGCCAGGTGGTGCTGGCGGCGGGCGAGAAGGTGTACATCGCCGACCCGCTGGACAGCCGCCTGCGCGGCTTCCTGGTCGAGGTCGACAACGGGGGCACGGTGACCACCGACAAGGCGTCGGAGCTGCTGTCCGACCGCGGCAATATCACGCTGGTCGGTCTCAACATCCGTCATGGCGGTGCGGCGCGCGCAACGACGTCGGTCACGCTGAACGGCACCGTATTCCTGAAGGCGCGCGACTCGGTCGAAGGCCGTCTGGTCGACGCCATGTTCCCCGACGCGGCGGCGCTGCCCGAGGGCTCGCAGGTGCCTATCGGTCAGCGCACCGGCAGCATCGAACTGGCGGCCGGCGCGGTGATCGAGGTGACGCCGGACGAGGCGTCGCGCACCCAGACCGCGCGCGACGACGCGCTGTTCCGCCGCTCGGAAATCAATCTGTACGGCCACACCATCGTGCTGGCCGACGCCGGTGCCGACGGCGTCGGCGTGACGCTGCGTGCGCCGTCCGGCCTGCTGCGCATGACCGCCGAAGCCGATCCGCGCTCGGCTGCGCAGACGCTGCCGCAGCGCGACAACGGCTCGCGCATCTACATCGGCGCAGGCAGCGTGATCGACCTTGCCGGCCTGAACGCAGTGGCCGATGCCGATCGCGAAATCGTGCGCGTCGAGCTACGCGGCGACGAGGTGAAGGATTCACCGCTGCTGCGCGACGCTGCCTACGGCCGCAAGCTGTTCGGCAAGGAAATCTGGGTCGATACGCGCAGCGGCACCCAGCTGTTCGACATCGGCGGCTACATCGGCGGGATCGAGCGCACGCTGGACGAGAAGATGACCAGCGGCGGCCAGTTCGTCGCCCATTCGCAGGGCGACGTGCTGACCCATTCCGGCAGCCGTATCGATCTTTCGGGCGGCACGGTGACCTACCGCGCCGGCGAGGTGAACTACACGCTGGTGCAGTCGGCCGACGGCCGCACGCAGGCGGTCGAGAAGGCTGTCGGCGACCGCGTCTATACCGGCACCGTGGACCGCACGCGCAGCGTGGCCGAAGTGGTCGAGGGCCGCGACGCCGGTGAAATGAAGGTGACCGCCTTCGGCATGGCACTGGATGGCGCGGTCAAGGCAGAGCGCACCGTGGGCATCACGCAGCGCGAACTGGGCACGCGCTGGCTGGGCCCGGGCAAGTCGGAAGTCACCGGTTCGCCGCAGGCCGGCCGTATCGATCTCGAACTGCGTCTGATCAATGGCGTGCAGGCACAGGACACGCGCTTCGTCACGTCCACGACCTCGCGCACGCTGAGCGCCGACGGCGCGCAGCCGGACGAATTGTGGGTGCGCAGCGACTGGTTCGCGGCCGGTGTCGGCAGCTTCGATCTGAGCGGCGCCGGCAGCGTCGTGCTGCCCGAGGATGTCAGCCTGACGCTGGGCCCGACCGCGCTGCGCGGCGCCGACGGCAAGTGGAGCGACGGCAGCCGTCTCGCGATCAGCGGCACCGACTTCACGATCAATGGCCGCATCAGTGCTGCCGGCGGCTCCGTCAGCCTCGACACCGATGGCCTGGTCGACAGCGCACCGCGCGTCGACCGCGACATCGTGGTCGGCAGCAAGGCATCGATCTCGACCGCCGGCGAGTGGCAGCGCGATACGCGCAGCACGGCAGGCGGCTATGTCGCTAAGGACGGCGGCAGCGTTACGTTCGACGCCGATAACGATCTGGTGCTGAGCGCCGGAGCCGTGATCGACGCTTCGGCCGGCGCCTGGCAGACCGTGGCCGGCCGCACCTCGCTCGGCGATGCCGGCGCGGTCGCACTCGGTGCCGGCTTCGAGGTCGGCAGCGGCGACTTCGGCAGTGGCGCCACGGTCGGCAGCTACACCGGCAACCTGCAACTCGATGGCCGCGTCAGTGCCTACGCTGCCAGCCTGCAGGGGCGCAGCGGCGACAGCGGCACGCTTTCGCTGCGCAGCGCCGCGGTGGCCATCGACGGCGGCGACACCCGACTCGAAGGCGACACGCTCTACCTGTCGCCGACGCTGTTCTCCGCCAACGGCTTCGGCGACATCACGGTGGCCGGCGGCAATCTGGTCGAACTCGGGCGCGAGGGTGCAGCGCTCAGTCTGACTCCGCAGCTCGTCACCCGTGCGATCGACGGCATCGGCAGCGCATCGCGCACATCGCTCGACGGGCTCGGCACGCTGGCCATCATGCCGCGCGCCTTCCGCGACGAGGGCATGCGGCTGGCGTTCGAGTCGGCATCGGATCTGCTGGGCACGGTGCGGGTGCATGAAGGCACGCGGATCGCCGTCGATGCCGGCGGTGAGATCGAACTGCGCGCCAATCGCAGCCTCGAAGTCGCCGGCCAGCTCACGGCCCCCGGCGGCCGCATCGCGCTGCGCATGGCCGAGCCGCAGCAGGACGACATCTATTACGGCGCGTCCATCTTCGTCGCGCCGAGCGCAAAGCTGGACGTCAGCGGCACCTTCGTCGCCACGCCGAATATCCCCTACGTCGACGGCACTCTGTACGGCGGCGGCACGATAGACATCGCGGCACGGCGCGGCTATCTGGTGATCCAGGACGGCGCGGAACTGCGCGCCGACGGCAGCAGCGCGGTGCTGACCCAACGCATCGGTTCCTTGGGCACGCTGACGCCGACCCGCATCGATTCGTCCGGCGGCCTGATTGCGCTCAATGCGCGCGAGGGTCTGTACGCCGATCCACTGCTGTCCGCGAAAGCGGGCGGGGCGAATGCCTACGGCGGCGCGCTGTCGGTGACGCTGGACCAGGGCAGCAACAACTGGGGCGATCTGCTGTCGCTGCCGCCGGCGCTGACCGGCCCGCGCACGCTGGACATCGTGCAGTCGGGCAACAGTGGCTCGGCCGCTTTCTTACCCGGTGCGGCACCGAGCCCGGCGACCTATGCCGGGCGCGGCGTGTTCGCGCTCGACGCACTGGACGGCAGCGGCATCGCCGACCTGACGCTGGCGGTGCGTGGCAATGGTGGCAACGCCGGCACGCTGCGCTTCGGCGAGGACGTGACGCAGGCCGTGTCCGGCCGCATGGTGCTCGACGCGGCCAATATCGCCGGTGCCAACGGGGCAGACGTGAAGCTGTCGGCCGCGGTGCTCGACTGGACCAATGTCGGCCGCGTGCAGCAGAACCACACCCGGCCGACCGCGGTGCAGGCGGGTGATGGCACCCTCACGCTGTCGGCCGATCTGATCAACGTGGCCGGCAATCTGGCGGCCAGCCGCTTTTCGAAGGTGACGCTGGCCGCACAGGGCGACCTGCGTGCCAGCGCTTCGCCGGCCTATCTGAGCGACGGCGCGCGCCTTGTCACCAGCGGCGACCTTACGCTGCGTGCGGCCCAGGTCTATCCGACCTCGGCGTCGAACTACGCCTTCGAAATCCACAACAACGCGAGCGGCACACTGCGCGTCGAATCGTCCGGCCGTGCGGCCGGTCCTGTGTATTCGGCGCTCGGCACGCTGATGCTGGCAGCACCGCACATCGTGCAGGACGGTCGCCTGGTCGCGCCGTTCGGAAACATATCGCTGCAGTCGCAGACCATCACGACGACCGACGCCGGCAGCACGCGCACGGCGACTGCCGGTGGCAGCGTCGAGCTGGCTGCCGGCAGCGTCACCTCGGTGTCGGCCGACGGCTTGCTGCTGCCCTTCGGTCAGACCGCACTGAGCGGTCGCGACTGGCTCTATCTGGTCGGCACCGACGGACGCATCGAACTCGACGGCACGCCGCAGAAGAGCATCACGCTGAACGCCGACAACATCGTGCTGCGGGACGCCGCCGACGGCGAGGCCAAGGCGCTGGTCGATCTCTCTGGCGGCGGCGATCTGCAGGCCTGGGAATGGATCGCCGGCAGCGGCGGCTCGAAGGACATCCTGGCTGGCGCGAAAGACGCTTACGCCATCGTGCCGTCCGTCGGCAGCGGCTATGCGCCGTACGACCTGTCGGCCTGGTCGGAGGAAGCCAATGGCCTGCAGATCGGCGACGCGGTGCAGATACTCGCTTCGGCGAACGGCCTGCCGGCCGGCACCTACACCTTGCTGCCAGCTCGCTACGCGTTGCTGCCGGGTGCTTTCCTGATCACGCTGAAGCCGGGCGACCAATCGCTGGCCGCCGGCCAGTCCATGCTGCGTCCGGATGGCACGGCCCAGGTCAGCGTGCGCACTGCGCAGGCGATGAGCGGTTCGAGCACGACCAGCGGCAAGGCCTTCACCGCCGAACTGCTGAGCGCCGAACAGGTGCGCACGCGCGCTGAATATCTGATTTCGAAGACCGGCGACGTGTTCGACGACGGCCGCAGCACGGCTGACGCCGGTCGCCTGTCCCTGCAGGTCGGGCGTTCGCTGGCGCTCGACGGCGTGCTCGACACGACACGCGCGACCGGTGCGCGCGGTGCCCAGGTCGACATCACGGCGCAGGCGCTCGCCCTGCTCGGCGAGGGCGCAAGTGCGCGCGACGGCGAGGTCGGTGTATCGGTCGCCCAGCTCAATGCGCTTAATGCGGAAAGCATCGTGCTCGGTGGCACGCGCGGCGGCAGCGACGAGGACAGCGGCGACACGCTGGTCGATGTACGACAGTTCGACGCGGCCGGGCAGTTGATACGCGGGGCGTCCACTGTGCGCGTCGACAATGCGGCCGGTCCGGCGCTTACCGCGCCCGATCTGGTGCTGGTGGCGCGCGACTCGGTGGTGCTGGAGGCGGGCAGCCAGGTGTCTGCCAGCGGCGCGATCGGCGGGACGGATGCGCAGGCGCTGCGCATCGCCGGCAGCGGCGCCGACGCCGATGGTGCGGCACTGCGCGTCAGCGCCGCCGACAGCGCGCTGATCGGGCGCGACGCGCCGACCGGCGCACGCGGCGAACTGGTGTTGGGAGACGGTGCGCGCATCGAAGGCCGCGGCGTGGTGCTCGACAGCACGCGCGACACGCGCAACCTGGGCGCGGTCATCGCGCTGCCGACCGAAGGCGGGGCGCTGGCGCTGACTGCCTCGACCATCAGTGTCGGCGAAGTCGGTGCCGACGCGCCGGGCCTGCGCTTCGACAATGCGCAGTTGGCCGCACTGGGCGATCCGTCGCGACTGACCCTGCGTGCCTACGGCAGCCTGAACATGTACGGCGACGTGACGCTAGGCAGCGACTCGCTGGATCTTTTGCGCATCGACGCCGCCGGCATCGTCGGTCACGACAACGCCACGCTCACTCAGCACATCGTGGCACGCGAGGTGCAGCTGACGAACTCGTCGACATCCGCGACCGTGCTGCCGGCGACCGCTGGCAGCGGCACGCTGGCGGTGAATGCGCAGACCATCGTGCTCGGTGCGACGCCGGACGCGACCAGCAATGCGCGCGGCTTCTCGGTGCAGGGCTTCGACGCGGTGAAGCTGGACGCGCAGAAGGGCGTACGCCTGTCCGGCGCCGGCAACCATCACTTCGCTGCAGATACGCTCACCATCACCACGCCGCAGGTGTCGGCGGATACCGGCGCCAGCACGCGCATCAGCAGCGACGGCGCGGTGGCCATCCAAGGCGGCGGCACGGCATCGACGGTGCAGGCTGGCGTCGGCGCTTCGCTCGCCGTCAAGGCGCAGCGCATCGACGTGGCTTCGCGCATCGTGCTGCCGTCGGGCCGCATCAGCCTGAGCGCGGACGGCGACATTCGCCTGGCCAGCGGCGGAACCCTCGACGTCGCCGGTACGGCCAAGGACTATCTGGGCAAGACGATCACGACGCCGGGCGGCGACGTGGCGATCGCGTCGCGCCAAGGCGACATCCGCCTGGCCAGCGGCGCGCGTGTCGATGTGTCGGCGGCGGGCAGCGGCAGCGCCGGATCGGTCACGCTGTCCGCGCCGGAAGGCGACATCGAGGTCGCGGCCGGCGTGCTGCGTGCGCAGTCCGCAGGCGGCGCGTCCGGCGGCGGCTTCTCCATCGACACCCATTCCGCAGCGAGCCTGGACGGCATCGCTGCGCTGACCGGCGACTTCACGCGCAGCTGGCAGGCGCGTGTACGCGACGGCGACACCCGCCTCGATGCCGATGTGAAGGCGCAGACCATCACGATCTCGGCCGACGCCGGCTCGCTCGCCATCGGCGGCACGCTGGACGCGTCGGGTGCCGAGCGCGGTGGCCGCATCGAACTGACGGCGCAACGTGCGCTCGACCACGTCGATGGCATGACGACCGGCGCCGGCGATCTGGTGCTCGAAACCGGCGCGAAGCTGGACGCACGCGCCACCGAGTACTTGGCCGAAGCGGTCGGCACCCGCGGCGAAGGCGGCACCGTGGTGCTCGAAGCCAGCCCGCGTGCGGCCGGTGGCGAAAGCGGCCCGGCCCAGGGCGGCCGGCTGCGCATCGTCGATGGCGCGCAGATCGCGGTCGGTACGACGTCCAAGGTGGTGGGCGGCGTCGAACAGGCCAGCGCCGCACGTGAAGGTCAGGTATGGCTGCGCGCCGAGCGCACCGGCAACACCGCGGTCGCCATCGACGGCAACCTTCCGGCGGCGATCGACGGGGCGCGCCACGTGTTTGTCGAGGGCACGCGCGTCTATGGCGGCAGCACGCTGAACATGTCGGCGGCGCACGCCGACGCAGCGGCAATGACGACGGCCGCGGCCGTCGCGGCGACCCGCGCAGCACTTGGCCTGCCGGCGACCGACGCGGCCGGCGATACGCGCTATCACGTGCGCCCGCACATCGAGTTCCGCGGCGAAGGCGACTTCAGCATCGCCGCGACCGATCTGGCGAACTTCACCTATTCGGGCGGCACCGAGGCGGCGTCGCTGACCGTGCGTGCGGCCGGCGACCTGAACGTCAATGGCACGTTGAGCGACGGCTTCGGCCGGCTCAATGCGGGCAGCCAGACCATCGTGCTTGGCGCGCTCGCCGATTCGGGTCTGACACAGAGCCGCTTCGCGCTCGGCACGCGCGATACCGCGTGGTCCATCCGGCTGGCGTCGGGCGCCGATCTGTCGGCGTCGAATGCGCTGTCGCTGCAGACGCTGGATGCGCTGAACGCAGCCGACAGTGGCGACCTGACGCTGGCTGCCAACACCCAGGTGCGCACTGGCGCCGGCAACATCGAAGTCGCGGCCGGCCGTGACCTCGTGCTGGGTAATCGCGCTGCGATCTACACGGCCGGCTATCAGGTGGCGCGTGGCGCCGAGTTCGGCACACAGACCCTGCTCAACCTGAATGGCTCCGGCAACCGCCAAGCCGAGTACGCGACCGACGGCGGCGACGTGGCGCTGCGCGCGCAGCGCACGATCGCGGCGACCGAAGCGAACGGCATCGTCGGCGACTGGCTGCTGCGCCAGGGCGCGCTCGACGCCAACGGCAATTTCCTGTCCGGCAGCAACCAGCGCAACACCACCTGGTATGCGCGCATCGACCAGTTCAGCCAGGGGGTGGCCACCTTCGGCGGCGGCGACATCCAGGTCAGCGCCGGCGAGGACATCCGCAATCTGGGCGTCTACACCGTATCGAACGGCCGCCTGTCGGGTACGGCCGGCAGCGCGCCCGATGCCGCAAACCTGACTGTGCTGGCCGGCGGCGACGTGGCCATCCGTGCCGGTGGCGATATTTCGAGCGCCGTCATGATGGTGGATCGCGGCGTCCTGACCGCGCAGGCCGGCGGTGCCTTCGACAGCGCACGCGGCAATGGCGCCGGCTCGGTGCTGCTGCTGGGTGAGGGCTCGGCCAAGCTCGCCGCGGCGGGGGCCATCGACCTGGAAACGATCGCGTCGTCGACCGCGGTGCGGCAGGCGAGCAATACGACGACGTCGAACCGATCGAGCTACTTCTTCCGCTACGGCGCCGACAGCCGCGTCGATCTGCTGAGCTTCGGCGGTGCGGTCGACCTGGCGAACAATCCGCTGCCCTGGGGCACGCTCGCGCTGTGGGAGGGCAACGCGCCGCTGCTGCCGAGTTCGCTGAACGCGGTGGCGATGGGCGGCGACCTGACGCTGGGCAATGGCATGGTGCTGCTGCCGGCGGTCTACAACGACCTTCTGCTGGCCGCCTCGGGCAACCTGAGGCTCAAGACTGCCGATGGCGGCGTGTCGTCGATCAAGATCGCCGACAGCGATCCGTCGCGCGTGCCCTCGCTGCTGCGGCCGGCGGCCAACGCGAACAATGTGTTCTGGGTAGAACTGGCCAATCCGAACGTGGTGTCCGGTCTGCGTGCTCACGATGCCAACCTGAACGCCAACCGCGTGGTCGAGACGGTACGACTGGTGGCAGAGACCGGCGACATCCGTGTGCCGGCGGTCAGCGCCAACCTGCCGCTGGTGATCAATTCGCCGCAGCCGGTGCAGGTGGAGGCCGGTGGCGACATCGAGAACCTGACCCTGCGTTCGCAGCATTTCAGCGACAGCGACGTGACGCGCGTGCGCGCCGGCGGCGACATCACCTTTACCGCAGTGACTGACGCCAGCGGCACGCCGGCCAGCAATGTGGCCGAGGGCATACAGACCGGCGGTCGCGGCAAGCTCGAAGTGATGGCCGGCGGCAGCATAGACCTCGCCAACTCGTTCGGCATCGTCACCCGCGGCAATTACGACAACCCGTGGTTGGACGAAGCCGGCGCTTCCATCCTGGTGCAGGCCGGCAGCGCCCGTTTCGATGGCGCGGCGCTGCTGGCTGCGCTGCGCGGGTCTAACGACCCGTTCGACGCCATCATGCTGTCGCTGTCCGGTGCGTCGTCTATCGACACGCTGCTGGCGGGCCCGGCCGGCAGCACCTTCGGCCGCATCCGCAGCGAAGGGCGCGCCTTGCTGGCGGCGCGCATGCAGGAATTGGACGCCGCCATCGTGCAGCACATGCGCGCCGGCGGCGCCGATCCGCAGGCCAGCGATGCGCAGCTGATCGCCGCTTTCGCGGCGCAGCCGGCGGCCGAGCGCCAGCGCTTCTTCGAAGCGCAGCAGCCTCTGCTGTCGGCCTTGCTCAATGCCGGGCTGAATTACGCAGGCAAGCTGGGCGACGCGCTCGGTGCCGGCAAGGACGGCTATGCGCCGGGCGTGGCACTGATCGAGGCGGCTTTCCCGCAGGCGAACGAGGCCGGCAACATCAACCTCTTCTTCAGCCAGGTGAAATCGGAACAGGGCGGCGGGGTGAATCTGTACGCGCCGGGCGGCAGCATCAATGTCGGTGTGGCCGGCGCGGGTGCCAGTTCGGCCAGCGCGTCGCGCCAGGGCGTGTTCGCCATCGGCGAGGGCGAAATCAACGCGGTCGCTGGCAGCGATTTCCAGCTCGGCCCGTCGCGCGTGTTCACGTTGGGCGGTGGCGACATCCAGATCTGGTCGAGCTTCGGCGACATCGATGCCGGTCGCGGCTCGCGTACCGCATCGGCGACGCCGCCGCCGCAGGTGCGCATCCGCGGCGATCTGGTGGTGCTGGACATCAGCGATTCGGTGTCCGGCTCCGGCATCGGCACGCTGAAGAAGTCGCCCGACGTGCGCGATGCGGACATCCGGCTGTTCGCACCTTCGGGGGCGGTGATCGCGCTGGACGCGGCGATCCGCTCGTCCGGCAACATCACCATCGGCGCCGACCGCGTGCTGGGCGACTCGATACGCGCTGGCGGTTCGATCAGCGGTTCGGCGACCGTGGTGGCTGCCGCGCCGGCGGCACCGCCGGCCGCGCCGCCGCCGTCGGAAGCGAACAAGGCGGCCGACCAGGGGCAGGGCGCCGCGGCATCCGGTCAGAAGGAAGAGCGCGACCGCAGCTCAATCCTGACGGTCGAACTGGTCGGACTGGGCGAGGAGAGCACGGCCGCGGGCTGCCGACCGGACGACGAGGAGTGCGGCAAGTCGCTGTGAGCGCGTCCGCGAGGTGACGCGCGTTACTGCGGCGCCGCCTCGCGCAGCCGCCCCAGCGGCGCCAGGTCGTAGCCGCCCAGTCGGGCGGCGAGGTCGCGGCTGTCGTCGCTGGCCAGTTCGGCCAGCAGTTGCTGCAGCAGGGCGCGGAAGTAGAGGGTGCGCGGCATCACGAGGTCGAGCGCTTCGCTGCCCAGCGGCAGGAAGTGCAGGTTGAATTCGCCGGCCGCGGCGCGCGTGCCCGGCGCGCAGTCGCCGGCACCGCTGGCGACCATGAAGGCGGCTTCGCGTTCCGTGGCGGCGACCTGCACCGCCTCCGGTGCGGCAAGGCCGGCGGCGCTGCAGGCCTGGGCGAAGAAGTGCTGAGAGCCGGCGCCTTCGCCGCGCTGAATTAGCCGCGGGCGGCGCTCGAACAGTTCGCGCAGGCCGCCGACGGAGGGGAGCGTGCGCGACAGCATGACGCCCTGTTCGCGCAGCGCCAGCTGCACCATGACCCAATTCGAACTGCCGGTGTATTCGCGCAGCAGCAGCGCGTGCCGCCGCGTCGCGTGGTGTGCTTCGCCCCAGTGGATGGGGCAGGCATTGGCGCGGCGCTGGGCGAGCAGCGCCAGACCCTTGCGCGTGCCGCAGGGGCTGTAGGCGATCAGGGTGCCGTCGTCGGCGCGCTGTGCCAGCCGCGCGATGCTGTGCGCCAGCCAGGGGTCGTCGCTGCCGGCGATCAGCAGGCGGTCGGCCAGCACGCCGCCGTGCGTCGATTCGAGCAGCCAGTCGTCGAGCAGCTTGCGCGGGAACAGCCACTTGCCGGTCACCTTGGTGGCCGGAATGCCGCTGTCCTGGATCATCGCGTACAGCGTCTTCTCGTTCAGGTGCAGGTAGGCGGCCGCTTCGCGCGCCGTCAGGTAGGGCGAGGGCGTCGTGTCGTCGCCGTCGGCGCTCACGTTCAGATCAGGCCTTCGAACGGGATGACGCCCACCATGTCGCCGACCGCGACGTTACCGACGTCATCGTCGAGCACGATGATGCAGTTGGCGTCGCACATCGAACGCAGGATGCCCGAGCCCTGGGCGCCGGTGACCGTGGCGTGCCAGCGGCCGTCGCGCTGTTCGAGGATGCCGCGCTGGTACTCGGTGCGACCCGGCTGCTTCTTCATCGCGCTGCCGCTGATCGCGTCGAAGCGGATCGGTGCCGGCACCGGTGACGCGCCCATCAGCGTCAGCAGTGCCTCACGCGCGAAGAAGTAGAAGGTGATCATCGTCGCGACCGGATTGCCCGGCAGGCCGAACAGCAAGGTGTCGCGGCCGCCCTTGGTGAGCCGGCCGAAAGCCATCGGCCGGCCCGGCTTCATCGCGATCTTCCAGAAGGTGACCTCGCCCAGGCTGGCGAGGATTTCGCGGACGAAATCCGCTTCGCCCACCGACACGCCGCCGCTGGTGATGATGGCGTCCACCTCGCCGACCGCCGATTCGAGCGCCGCCGACAGCGCCTCGCGCGTATCGCGCGCGACGCCGAGGTCGACCACCTCGCAGCCGAGCCGCGTCAGCATGGCGGTCAGCGTGTAGCGGTTGCTGTCGTAGATGCCGCCTTCGCGCGGCGCGTCACCGATGGACATGACCTCGTCGCCGGTCGACAGCACGCCGACGCGCACGCGGCGCACCACCGTCAGTTCGGGCACGCCGAGCGAAGCGGCCAGGCCGATGTCGGACGGGCGCAGCAGGCGGCCGGCGCGCAGCGCGGCTTCGCCCGCCTTCAGGTCCTCGCCGGCGCGGCGCCGGTTCTGGCCGGCTTTCTGGCCGGGCGGGACGATGACGCAGTCGCCGTCCACCTTCGCGGTTTCCTGGATCGCGACCGTGTCGGCGCCGCGCGGCATGACGGCACCGGTCATGATGCGCACCGCCTGTCCGGGGCCGACCTCGCCATCCCAGGCGTGGCCGGCGTAGGCGGTGCCGACCACGGTGAGCCGCGTATCGGCGTCGGCCGACAGGTCGGCGTGGCGCACGGCGTAGCCATCCATCGCCGAGTTGTCGTGCGGCGGCACGCTGACCGGCGAAATCACGTCGACGGCGAGCACGCGGCCGAGCGCGTCGCGCACCGGCACGCGCTGGGTGCCGGCGACCTGCGAGCAGGCGGCGAGGATGTGGGCGCGGGCGTCCGCGACCGGAGTGAAGCGATCAGTCATGAGGCATCGGGCCGCGCTTCGAGCGAGGCCAGTTCGGTGAGCGTGTTGATGTTGGCGAAGGCGTCCGGATTGTCGTCGAAGGGCACTTCGACCACCTTCAGCGCCGAGTACCAGAGGTCGACCTTGCGACCGCCACCTTCGAGGAATTGTGTCAGACCGGGCAGCACGTGCGCGCGCACCAGGCTGAATACCGGATGCGGCTGGTCGCCGGTGATGGCCACCGCGAGGTCGGCGCCGTCGCGCTCCAGCGCTGCACGCAGTCGCGCGACGAGGTCGAGCGGCAGGAAGGGCGAGTCGCAGGGGCTGGTCACCAGCAGCGGCGTCGTGCAGGCGCTCAGCCCGGCGTGCAGCCCGGCCAGCGGGCCGGCGAAGCCGCCGATCGCATCTGCCACGACCGGATGGCCAAACGCGGCGTAGCGTTCGTTGTTCTGGTTGGCGTTGATGATGAGCGCATCGACCTGTGGCGCCAGACGGCGGATCACGTGTGCCACCATGGGCTCGTCGCGGAAATCCTGCAGGCCCTTGTCGACGCCGCCCATGCGGCGGCCGAGGCCGCCGGCCAGGACCAGTCCGGTGATCGCGTCACTCACGTGTTGTCTCCATCGCGCACGAAGCGCTGCATGCCGGTCAGCAGCAGGTAATGCTTGCCCTGCGAGCGACCGATCATCGTGATGCCCACCTGCTGCGCGATGTCATAGCCCATCTGCGTGAGGCCGGAGCGCGACACCAGGAAGGGGATGCCCATCTGCGCCGCCTTGATCACCATTTCCGAGGTGAGCCGGCCCGTGGTGTAGAAAATCTTGTCGCTGCCCTCGACGCCATCCAGCCACATGTGGCCGGCGATGGCGTCCACCGCGTTGTGGCGCCCGACGTCCTCGACGAAGTACAGCAGTTCGTCGCCGCGGAACAGCGCGCAGCCATGCACCGCGCCGGCCTGCTTGTAGATGGTTTCGTGTTTGCGCACCACGTCGAGCATCGCGTACAGCGTCGACTCGGTCAGCCGGGCATCGTCCGGCAGGCGGATGCGTTCGATGTCGTCCATCAGGTCGCCGAACACCGTACCCTGGCCGCAGCCGGTGGTGACGGTTTTCGTCGCCATGCGCGCGTCGAGGTCGGTCACGCCAGCGCGGGTCGTGACGGCGGCGGCGTTCACGTCCCAGTCCACCTGCACCGACAGGATGTCGTCGATGGATGGCAACAGGCGCTGATTGCGCAGCCAGCCGATCACCAGCGCCTCCGGTGCGCCGCCCAGCGTCATCAGCGTCACCAGTTCGCGCTTGTCGAGATAGACGGTGAGCGGGTGCTCGCCGGCAATCGCCGTCGGTACCGTTTCGCCACGTTCGTTGATGGCGGGAATTTCTATCGTGGCGGGTCGTGCGGCGTCGGTCAGTTCGGGTCTGTGCACACTATCCACCGATGTAGGACATCTCGATTTTTCTTGCCGCGGCCGTTTCCGCGGTGCGGATTTCGGAGTAGCGGTCACCGCGCTGCTGCCAGATCGCGCCGATGGCCGACAGCATCTCTTCGTCGCTGCGGCCTTCGCGCAGCAGCGCGCGCAGGTCGTGCCCTTCGGTCGCGAAAAGACAGGTGAATATCTTGCCCTCGGTCGACAGACGGGCGCGCGTACAGGACGAACAGAAGGCCTGGGTCACCGACGAGATGACGCCCACTTCGCCGCTGCCGTCGGCGTAGCGCCAGCGCTGCGCGACTTCGCCCGGGTAGTTCGGGTCCACCGGCTCCAGCGGCATTTCGGCATGGATGCGCGCGATGACGTCGGCACTGGGCAGCACTTCGTCCATTTTCCAGCCGTTGCTCGAACCGACGTCCATGAACTCGATGAAGCGCACGATGTGGCCGCTGCCCTTGAAGTGGCGCGCCATCGGCACGATGGCGTGATCGTTGGTGCCGCGCTTGACCACCATGTTCACCTTGACCGGCGCGAGCCCGACGGCGTGCGCGGCGTCGATGCCTTCGAGCACGCGCGCGACCGGAAAGTCGACGTCGTTCATCATGCGGAAGGTGGCGTCGTCGATCGCGTCGAGGCTGACGGTGACGCGGGTCAGGCCGGCGTCGCGCAGCGCTCGCGCCTTCTGTTTCAGCAGTGCGCCATTGGTGGTCAGCGTCAGTTCGACCGGCAGTTTCGCCAGTCGCTCGATCAGCTTTTCGACATCCTTGCGCAGCAGCGGCTCGCCGCCGGTGATACGCAACTTGTTGACGCCGTGCGCGACAAACAGACGTGCGATGCGCTCGATCTCCTCGAAGCTCAACAGATCGCTGCGCGCCAGATAGGGGTAGTCCTTGTCGAACACCTCTTTCGGCATGCAGTAGATGCAGCGGAAATTGCAGCGGTCGGTGACCGAGATGCGCAGATCGCGCACGGCGCGGCCACGCGTGTCGAGCAGCGTGCCGGTCGCCGGAATCGGCGTCTCCGGCACCCGTGCCGTCGCGCGTCCGGCGGTGCGGATGTCCAGCAGATGTATGATCTTTTCGCTCATGGGCGGTGCGGCGTGAGCCGTTTCCTTGCTCCGGCTCCGTTTGACAGAAAGGCAGAGGAAGATTTCGTGGAAACCAGCCCCGTCACCCTCAGGTTGGCCGTGATTATGGAGCGCAGGGTACTGCACAACAAGTGGACAGACCATGCCTGGGAAGCGCGCGCGCTTTTGCCCGAGGGCCCGGAAAGCCCTGATGTGCCAAGGGTTTTTGCGCAGACCGACGAGGCGACCCAATGGCTGTTCCCGCCGCTGGACCTGACGCTCTACACCGACGAGGCTGACAACTACCTGCTCAACGTGACCGCTGCCGAGCCGCGCATCTTCGTCATGTGGCGGCCTGACGAAGAGGCCGATCCGCCGGTACGACCGATGCAGATCAGCGCCAGCTACGGCGAGGCCGCGCGCTGGATGGATTCCGGCGAGAAGGTCGATGGTCTGACCATGCCGGCTGACATGCGCGACTGGGTCGAGGACTTTGCGCGCCGTTTCCAGAAGCCGCCTGAACCGCGCAAGCCCAAGCGTTTCGCGAAGACCGGCGATGGCAATACGCACTACGGCGGTGTGCGTGCAGGCGTCGATGGAGGTGAGCGTGAACGATGATCCGGTAAAGGGCTTCCTCGGCCGCTGGTCGCGGCTGAAGCGGGAAGCGGCCGCCGCCGAGGCGCCGTCGCCCGTCGAGGCGCCGGCCGCCATCGTGCCGCAGCAGGCGCCGGATGCGGGGCAGGTGGGGCCGGACACCGATGTGCCGGCCGAACCGCCACCGCTCGAATCGCTGGGCTTCGACTCCGACTACCGCGCTTTCCTTGGCCAGAAGGTGGACGAGGGGCTGAAGCGCGCGGCGCTGAAGAAGCTGTTCCACACGCCGCACTTCAACACGATGGACGGGCTGGATGTCTATATCGAGGACTTCAACCTGTACGAGCCGCTGCCGGCGTCCATGGTGTCGCAGCTCGCGCACGCGAGGGAAACGCTGAACCCGACGCTGCCCGACAACTGGCTCACCTCGGTACCGGACGAGGCGCCGCCCGCCGTGCCGGAGCTGACCGACGCCTCCGTGGAAGAGGCGGCAGCGTCGGCGCTGGACAGTCCGGCGGACGAAGACGAGGGGGGCGCGACAGCGTCGAGCGAGATCGAGCGCTTGCCGATCGAGGCGCCCGTGCCGTCATCCGATCACGCGGAAAGTCATTCCAGGTCGGAATAGTCCGTTTTGTTCTCAGGTGATCTGGCACGAAGGCTGCAAAAGCCTTGCCGGAGGAGCCTGACTACATGAACAACGCCCACAAGGCGATCCAGCTGTGCAGCTGCAATGGCACGGTGGAGATCGACATTAGAAGACTGGGTGACGCGCTGGCGCTGGACGCCGCCGATCTGCCGGTACTGCACGCCGCGACACAGCTGTGCGGCCGCGACGCCGCCGCGTTTTCCGCCGCACTGGGCGGCGCGGCCGACGCCATCGTCGGCTGTACGCAGGAAGCCGCCTTGCTGCGCGAGGTCGCCGACGAGGCGGGCGCCGCATCCGGTCTCACCTTCATCAATCTGCGCGACATCGGCGGACGCAGCCCGCGCGGCAGCGACGCCACGCCGTCAGTTGCCGCACAACTTGCGATGGCCCGCATGGCCGAACCGGCGCCGGTGCCTGCCGTCAACTACGCGTCTTCCGGACAGCTGCTGATCATCGGCCCGGCCGGTGCTGCGCTCGGCTGGGCACAGGAAGCACAGCGTCGGTACGGCGACAGCATCGCGGTCAGCGTGCTGATCACCGGCCGCGACGGCAGCGAACTGCCGGTGCGCCGCGACTGGCCGGTCATGACCGGCCGCGACGTGACGGTGAGCGGCTGGCTCGGCGCATTCGACGTGAGCTGGGCGCGTGCCAACGCGATCGACCTCGACGCCTGTGTGCGCTGCAATGCCTGCATCGATGCCTGTCCGGAGGGCGCCATCGGCTTCGACTATCAGGTCGATGCCGCCCGCTGTACCGGCCATCGCGCCTGCGTCAACGCCTGTGCCGACATCGGCGCCATCGATTTCGCGGCCGTGGGCAGCCCGCGCAGTGAGCGCTACGACCTGGTGCTCGACCTGTCGGAGCCAGCGCTGATCCGCATTCCGCATCCGCCTCAGGGCTATGCCTCGCCCGGCCGCGATCCGCTCGAACAGTCCCTGGCGCTGCAGAAGCTCGCCGGCATGGTGGGTGAATTCGAAAAGCCGAAGTTCTTCAACTACAAGGCCTCGATCTGCGCGCACAGCCGCAACAGCAAGCAGGGCTGCAATCGCTGCATCGACGTCTGTTCGACCTCGGCCATCCGCGCCGACGGCGACGGCGTGTTCGTCGAGCCGCACCTGTGCATGGGTTGCGGCGCCTGTGCGACAGTTTGTCCCACCGGCGCCATGCGCTACGCCTACCCATCGGCGTCCGATGTTGCGGTGCGCATCAAGACGGCACTGCAGGCCTGGCGCGCCGCTGGCGGCCGCGCACCGCGCGTCGTCTTCCACACCGAGACGCAGGGTGAGGAGGTGCTGGCGCTGGCCGGCCGCCGTCGCGGGCTGCCCGCTGACCTGCTGCCGGTGGCCGTGCATGACGTCGCGTCGGTCGGGCTGGAACTGATGCTCGCGACGCTGTGCTACGGCGCCGCACAATGCGTCATTCTGTCTCACGACGATCAGCCCGACGCCTACCGCGAAGCGACCGCCGGGCAGATCGCGCTCGGCCGTACGATTCTTTCCGCACTCGGCCATCCGGCGTCGGCGCTGGCCGCGGTGGTGGGGGACGACGCCGCTACGCTGATCAGCGCACTCGACGCCGCCGTCGCGCCGGCGCAGTCCTGTCCGCCGGCCAGCTTCGCGCTGCCGGTCGAGAAGCGCGGCGCGCTCGAGTTCTGCATCGATCACTTGGCCCGCCACGCGGCGCAGAAGGTCGAGGCCATCGCGCTGCCGGCCGGTGCGCCCTTCGGCGCGGTCACTATCGACAAGGCCGCCTGTACCTTGTGCATGAGCTGCGTCGGCGCCTGTCCGGCCTCGGCCTTGATGGACGGCGGCGAGCGGCCGGCGTTGCGTTTCCTAGAACGTAACTGCGTGCAGTGCGGCCTGTGCGTGAACACCTGTCCAGAGAACGCGCTGTCGCTCGAACCGCGCCTGCTGATCGGCGACGCCGTGCGGCGCGAACGCGTGCTGAACGAAACCGAACCTTTCCACTGCATCAGCTGCGGTACGCCCTTCGGCACGAAGCAGATGATCGATGCGATGACCGGCAGGCTGTCCGCGCATTCGATGTTCGCCAGCGGCGATGCACTGCGCCGGCTGCAGATGTGTGCCGACTGTCGCGTCATCGACATGATGAAGGCGAAGGGGGGCGAAACCACGGTGTTCGACACATGAACGCACCCACTCCGCAAACACTCGCTTTCGTGCGCGACCCGGTCAGCGACGAGGACACGGCTCGCGCCAATCACTACGCACTGCTGTCGCGGCTGCTGCATGCCGCACCCGATGCCTCTCTGCTCGGCATGCTGGCCGCCTCCGGCGACTGGCAGATCGACGATGACGCGCCGTCGGCCGAGGCGGTGCTGATGGCGCAGGCTTGGAATGGGCTGTGTGCGGCGTCGGCAGCGATGGACCCGGCCGCTGCGCAGGATGAGTTCGACGCGCTGTTCGGCGGCGTCGGCCGACCGGAAATCGTCGTTTTCGGCTCCTTCTACCTGGCCGGCTTCGTCAACGAGAAGCCGCTGGTGAAGCTGCGCGACGACCTGGCGGCGCTGGGCCTGGCGCGCACGCAGGGCGAGTCGCTGCCCGAGGACCACATCGCCGCAGTATGCGACGTGATGCGTCTGCTGCTGACCGACACCACGCGCAGCGCCGCCGAGCGCGCACAGGCGCAGGACCGCTTCTTTGCCACCCATATCCAGCCCTGGTACGGCGCGCTGTGCGACGCGCTCGATGCCGCGGCGGGCGCCAATTTCTACCGCCGTGTTTCGCAGTACGCGCGCAGCTTTCTCGACGTCGAGGCGGCGGCGCTGACCATAGATCCATGAAGTGACCTACAACTGAAGAGCCAACACCCTGAACCGGGCAGTCATCACGAGGAGGACAGAGCAATGACCGAAAAAGCCAACCTGAAACGTCGTCAGTTCCTGCTGACCGCGGGCGTCGGCGGCGTGAGCGCCGCGGCGGCCGTGGTGGCCGTGCGGTCGACCGGCAGCGATGCCGGCGCGACCGCCACGACCGCGCAGACCGACAGGAGCGGATACCGCATGACCGAGCACATCGCGGCCTACTACCGCACCGCCCGCGTCTGATCCCGAGGAGAGCCAACATGACATTGACCCGCAAATCGGCTGGTGGCGCGCGCGCGCAATCGCGTCTGGCGCGCCCGGCGTCGGCGGCTTCGCCGCGCACGATGGACCGCCGCACCTTCCTCAAACGTTCCGGCATGACCGCAGGTGCAGGCGCCTTCGCATCGGCACTGCCCTTCTCGATGGTCGAGCGCGCGCAGGCCGCCAACCCGTCGGCGGCCGGCGGCAAGGTGGAAGTGAAGCGCACGATCTGTACCCACTGTTCGGTCGGCTGTGCCATCGACGCCGAAGTCGTCAACGGCGTCTGGGTCGGCCAGGAGCCGGTGTTCGACAGCCCGATCAATATGGGCGCGCACTGTGCCAAGGGCGCGTCGATCCGCGAGCACGGCCACGGTGAGCACCGGCTGCGCTATCCGATGAAGCTGGTCGACGGCAAGTGGGTGCGCATGTCCTGGGACGACGCGCTGAACGAACTGTCGGCGCGCCTGCTGAAACTGCGCGAGGAGAGCGGCCCGGACAGCGTGTACTGGATCGGCTCGTCCAAGCACAACAACGAGCAGGCCTACATGATGCGCAAGTTCGTGTCGATGTGGGGCACCAACAACTGCGACCACCAGGCGCGCATCTGCCACTCGACCACGGTGGCCGGTGTGGCCAACACGTGGGGGTATGGTGCGATGACCAACTCCTACAACGACATGCAGAACTCGAAGGCGATCTTCTTCATGGGATCGAACGCCGCCGAGGCGCACCCGGTGTCGCTGCTGCACATCCTGCACGCGAAGGAAAACGGCGCGAAGATCATCGTCGCCGATCCGCGCTTCACGCGTACCGCGGCCAAGGCCGACCACTTCGTGCGCATCCGCTCCGGCTCCGACATCGCCATCCTGTACGGCGTGCTGCGCCACATCTTCGAGAACGGCTGGGAGGACAAGCAGTACATCGAGGATCGCGTGTTCGGCATGGACAAGATCCGCGACGAGGCGATGAAGTGGACCGCCGACAAGGTGGAGGAAGTCAGCGGCGTGCCGGATGATCAGGTGAAGCTGATCGCCGAAACGATGGCCAAGAACAAGCCGTCCACCGTGGTGTGGTGCATGGGCCAGACCCAGCACACGACCGGCAACGCCATCGTGCGCATGATGTGCAATCTGCAGCTCGCGCTCGGCAACGTCGGTGTGGCGGGCGGCGGCACCAACATCTTCCGTGGCCACGACAACGTGCAGGGCGCGACCGACGTCGGCCCGAACCCGGATTCGCTGCCCGGCTATTACGGCATCGCGACCGGTTCGTGGAAGCACTGGGCCAATGTGTGGGGCGTCGATTACGAGTGGCTGAAGGGCCGCTTCGCGTCGCAGGCGCTGATGGAGAAGTCCGGCATCACGGTATCGCGCTGGATCGACGGCGTGACCGAGAAGAACGAACTGATCGACCAGGACCCGAACCTGCGCGCAGTCGTGTTCTGGGGCCACGCGCCGAACTCGCAGACGCGCGGCAAGGACATGCTGGAGGCGATGAAGGCGCTCGACACCCTGGTGGTGATCGACCCCTACCCGTCGGCCACCGCGGCGATGGCGGCCAGCGCCCGCAAGGACGGCGTTTACCTGCTGCCGGCCGCGACGCAGTTCGAGTGCGAGGGCTCCTGCACCGCGTCGAACCGCTCGATCCAGTGGCGCGAGAAGGTGATCGAGCCGCTGTGGGAATCGAAGCCCGACCACACCATCATGTATCTGTTCGCGCAGAAGTTCGGCTTCGCCGAGCAGTTCACGAAGAACGTGAAGGTGACCAACAACGAGCCCAGCGTCGAAGACATCCTGCGCGAGATCAACCGCGGCACCTGGACCATCGGCTACACCGGTCAGTCGCCGGAGCGCCTGAAGATCCACATGCGCAACATGCAGGTGTTCGATCCGAAGACGCTGAAGGCCAAGGGCGGCATCGACAAGGAAACCGGCTACGTGCTCGACGGCGAGTATTTCGGCCTGCCCTGGCCGTGCTACGGCACGCCGGAGATGAAGCACCCGGGCTCGCCCAATCTGTACGACACCTCCAAGCACGTGATGGACGGGGGCGGCAACTTCCGCGCCAACTTTGGCGTCGAGAAGGACGGCACCAGCCTGCTGGCGGCCGACGGCTCCGCTTCGAAGGGTGCCGACCTGCAGTTCGGCTACCCCGAGTTCGACCACGTGCTGCTGAAGAAGCTGGGCTGGTGGGAAGAGCTGACCGAGGACGAGAAGAAGAAGGCCGAGGGCAAGAACTGGAAGACCGACCCGTCGGGCGGCATCATCCGCGTCGCGATGAAGAACCACGGCTGCCACCCATTCGGCAACGCCAAGGCGCGCGCGGTGGTGTGGAACTTCCCGGACCCGGTGCCGGTGCATCGCGAACCCCTCTTCTCGCCGCGTGCCGATCTGGTCGCCAAGTACCCGACGCACGAGGACAAGAAGGCCTTCTGGCGCCTGCCCACGCTGTACAAGAGCGTGCAGGACCAGTTCGCCAATGTCGGCAAGGACTACCCGCTCATCATGACTTCGGGCCGTCTGGTCGAGTACGAGGGCGGTGGCGACGAGACGCGCTCCAACCCCTGGCTGGCCGAGCTGCAGCAGAACATGTTCGTCGAGATCAACCCGCGGGCGGCCAACGACCGCGGCATCCGCGACAAGGACATGGTGTGGGTGAAGTCGCCCAGCGGCGCGCAGATCAAGGTGCAGGCGATGGTGACCGAGCGGGTCGGGCCGGACACGGTGTTCCTGCCCTTTCACTTCGCAGGCCACTGGATGGGTAAGGACCTGATCGACAGCTACCCGGAAGGGGCAGCACCGGTCGTGCGTGGCGAGGCGGTCAACACCGCCACGACCTACGGCTACGACTCGGTGACCATGATGCAGGAAACCAAGACCACGGTCTGCCAGATCATGAAGGCCTGACGCGGGCGCGATGAAACAACACGGGGCGGCGCGTCAGCCGCGCGTCGCCCCGGAGAACGGAGGACACCATGGCAAGAATGAAATTCATCTGTGACGCCGAGCGCTGCATCGAGTGCAACGGCTGCGTCACCGCATGCAAGAACGAACACGAGGTGCCCTGGGGCGTGAACCGCCGGCGCGTCGTGACCATCAACGATGGCGTCCCGGGCGAGCGCTCGATGTCGGTCGCGTGCATGCACTGTTCCGATGCGCCCTGCATGGCGGTGTGCCCGGTCGACTGCTTCTACCGCACCGATGAAGGCGTGGTGCTGCACGACAAGGACCTGTGCATCGGCTGTGGCTACTGCTTCTACGCCTGTCCGTTCGGCGCGCCGCAGTTCCCGCAGGCGGGTGCCTTCGGCCTGCGCGGCAAGATGGACAAGTGCACCTTCTGCGCCGGCGGCCCGGAAACCAACAACTCGGAAGAGGAGTTCCGCAAGTACGGCCGCAACCGTCTGGCCGAGGGCAAGCTGCCGCTGTGCGCCGAAGTGTGCTCGACCAAGGCGCTGCTCGGCGGCGACGCCGACGTGCTGGCCGACATCTATCGCCAGCGCGTGCTCACCCGCGGCAAGGGTGCGGACATCTGGGGCTGGTCGACCGCCTATGGCAAGCCGGACGCACCGGCCACCGCCCCGGCGGCGGGAGGCAAATCATGAAGCCGCTGAGCGGAGCCGTCTGTCTGCTCGCATTCGCCGCCGCGCTCTCCGGCTGCGGCGAGAAGGAGCAGGTGGTGGTCTACAAGCAGGGCCAGTACCAGGGCAAGGCCGACAGCAAGCCCTGGGACAACGAGTCCTTCTCCGGCGACAAGGGGAACTGGGAGGCGACCATCAAGGCGCGCAACCAGAGCCAGAACGAATATCGCCGCATCAACGGTTAGGAGAGCGTTCATGAGTCATGACATGACTGTACTGAAGCGCCTGCTGTGGATGGTGCTGACGCTGTGCGCGCTGGCGGGCGGACCGGTGTTCGCCGCCGACGCGCCGCCGGCGACGGCGGCCGACCAGGCGTTGCGCCAGCAGTCGCAGCCGCTGAACAACGCGCCGGTGTGGCGCGAGGTGAGGTCGGGCGAGCAGCACTACACCACGGTGCAGGGCGTCGAGACCGGCGTGCTGATCCAGTCCGGCGGCCAGACCTGGCGTGCGCTGCGCAACGGTCCGCTGATGCTGTACGGCGGCATCGCCTTCTGCGCCATGCTGGTTCTGCTGGCCGTGTTCTTCAAGCTGCGCGGGCCGATCCGGCTGTCGGAGGCGAAGACCGGCCGGATGATCCAGCGCTTCAACACGATGGAACGGATGTCGCACTGGGCAATGGCGATCTCGTTCTGCGTGCTGATGGTGAGCGGGCTGGTGATGCTGTTCGGCAAGCACGTGCTGCTGCCGGTGTTCGGCTACTCGCTGTTCGCGACGGTGGCTCTGGTGTGCAAGAACATCCACAACTTCGTCGGGCCGGTATTCATCCTGTCGGTGCTGCTGTTCATCGTCCTGTTCGTGAAGGACAACGTGTGGCAGGCCATCGACGCGCTGTGGATACGCAAGGCCGGTGGTCTGCTGACCGGCGAACACGTACCTTCGCACCGCTTCAACTTCGGCGAGAAGACCTGGTTCTGGCTCGGTGTCGTGTTCCTGTCGTTGACCGTCGGCATCAGCGGTCTGGTGCTCAACTTCCCGAACTTCGAACAGGGCCGCGCCATCATGCAGACGGCGAACATCGTGCATCTGATCGGTGGCCTGATCGTGATGACGCTGTCGCTCGCGCACATATATATAGGCAGCATCGGCATGGAAGGCGCGCTCGACGGCATGAAGACTGGCTATGTCGACGAGACCTGGGCCAAGGAGCACCACGAGCTGTGGTACGACGCGGCGAAGAAGGCTCAACCGGCGGAGAAGCCGGCAGGCGGCATGCCTGCACCGGCCCGCGTCTGAACGGAGGACTACGCATGAACAGGATGATCGTGCTGCTGCTCGGCGCCTTGCTATCGACCGGCGCGCTGGCCAAGCTGCCGGAGCTTACCGAGGAACAGAAGGCCGCTGCCGCGGAGAAGAAGGCGAAGGCGGACGAAGCGACCAAGAAAGGCAACGAGCAGCTGGCGGCGTCGCAGGATCGCGTGGCGGCGAAGTACATCGAGCAGATGAAGGCGAAGGGCGTCACCGTGACGCCGACGCCGATCGCGCCGCCGGCCGCTCCGGCGGCACCGGCAGGGGCGGCAAACCCGCCGGCGGCAGCGCCCGCGGCACCGCCTGCAGCGAAGTAAGGAGGTCCGGACGCCGCGTCGCGACGGGCAACAAAGACAAAAGGCACCGCGAGGTGCCTTTTGTCTTTGAGGGAAACGGATCGGCGCGGCGATCCGGTTGGTCCGACTCAGCCGCCGAAGCGGTAGCGCACACCCAGCCAGCCCGAGCGCGGCGCGCCCGGCGCGTAAAAGGTTTCATCCTCCCAGTTCGCCGTGTTGCTGTCGAAACTGTTGTTCGGACCGACAAAGGGGTTCTCGCCGATCTGACCCGCGGTGAAGTAGCGCTTGTCGAACACGTTGTTCACCCGCGCGAACACCGACCAGCCACCGCCCAGCTTCGCGTCGGCCACCATATTCACCACGGTGAAGCCTGACGTCTTGCCGTTCTCGTCGTGTTCGTTGTTCTCGTTGCCGCGAACATAGACACCCGAGTGCGTGATCACATCCGAACCGAGCGTGAGCCATTCGGTGGCGCGCCAGTTCAGGCCCAGCTTGAACGAATGCTCGGCGATGCCAGGAATGCGGTCGCCCGACTGCACGCGGATGTTGTCGACGCCGCAGCTCGGATCGAGTGCCGAGTTCTCCGGCGACACGATACATTCGCTCGAACGGTAGGTCGCGTCGACCCAGGTGTAGCCGGCGTTCCACATCAGGCTGCCGTAATCGCCGCTCAGGCCGAGTTCGACACCGTTGCGCTGGGTCTTCCCGAAGTTCTTGAAATAGCCCTGACCGACCGTATTGCTCGCGACGAACAGGATGTCGTCGCGGTTCACAGCGCCGAAGGCTGCGACGTTCCAGCGGAACGGTCCGACCACGCCACGGGCGCCGATCTCGATGCTGCGCGTGACCACCTGATCCAGACGCGGGTCGGCCTGCATCGCGTTCGGCAGCTTGCACGGCTCGTTCGGGTCGGAACAGCCCAGCTCGATCGGACTGGGCGCACGGTTGCCCTGCTGCGCATTGGCGTACAGCGTGACTGCCGGCGTCAGCGCATAGGTGGCGCCCAGTGCCGGATTGATCTTGCTGTAGGTGTAGTCACTGTTGAGACTGGACGTGGCGTCGAGCTGGTCCATCGTGCGCACACTGGTGTGGTTGTAGCGGCCGGACAGCGACACCGTAGCGTCGGCGATCGGTTTCCAGGTGCCGGTGGCGAACAGACTCCAGGTGCGGCTGCGGCCGCGCAGCTTCGGTTCCGGATCTTCCTCGCTGTCGGTCGGGGTGACCGAGCGGTCGGGCAGGAAGTCACCCTCCTGCTCGGTCTGCTGGAACTTCGTACGGCTGTGGTCGAAGGTCGTGCCGACGGCCAGCTGACGGTCTTCGAGGATCTGTGCCCACTGCGCACTGAAGCCGTAGCCGGTCTGGCGGGTGCGGGTTCGGTTCAGCACGCCTTCCGGATCGCCCGGCGCCGCGAACTCGTCGTTGGCGTCGCCGTTGAGCGTGCGTACGTTGTTCTTGCGCACATAGACGGTGCCCGACAGCTTCTGGACGTCGTCCAGCCAGTAGCCGCCGTTCAGCGACAACATGGTCATGCGGTTCTTCGTGTTGTCGGGCGACGTGAAGATCGAACGCCGGCGTTGCTCGTAGAAGGACAGCGGCGTCAGACCGTTGCCGATCAGGTCGCTGTTTGCGTGCGTGAGGTTCAGATCGAGTTCGTGCTTGGATGAGCGGTGCGAAATCTTGCCGAAGAACTGGTTCACGTCCGACGGCGACAGATCGCGCCAGCCGTCTTCCTTGAAACGGGTGGCAGTGAAGTACCAGCCCAGTTCGCCATTGTTGCCGCCATGTTCAGCGGTCACAGCGCTGCGGCCGAAGCTGCCGGTGTAGGCCTCTACGCCGGTTCCGGCGTGGCTGAAACCATCCTTGGTGCGCACCGACAGTGCGCCACCGAGCGTATTGAGGCCGAAAAGCGGATTCGAGCCCGGGATCAGGTCGATCGAGGCGATCGCGTTACGCGGAATCAGGTCCCAGTTGACCACGTCACCGAAGGGCTCGTTTACGCGCACGCCGTCCTGATAGACCGACAGGCCTTGCGGCGTGCCAAGCAGCGGACTGGCGGTGAAGCCGCGGTAGTTCACATCCGCCTGATATGGATTCCCCTGGATTTCATTGACATTGACGCTCTGCAACTGGCTGCCAAGCAGCTCGGGCAGACCACCAGAACCTGTATCGCGCAGCGCTTCACGGCGGATCGACTGCACGTTGGCGGGGATCTCGTCCTTCGGCCGGTCCAGACCCGGCACTGGTGATGTGCCAACAACCTCGACCGTGGGGGCCACGGTCTGCGCATGGCTGGCAAACGGCAGGCCGATCGTGCAGGCGCCGCTGATAATTGCGGCGAGCGGGGTCAGACGCAGACGTTGTGCGTCGGTGTGCTTTCTCAAGGGGTTACTCCTCTCGTTTCTGGGGAGTGCGCACTCGTTCTTTGAAGTGCGTCACTGAAACGACCCTACAGGCAGGGTCCGATCGGAAGATAGCCAAGAGCTGTAAGCAAGGATCGGGAAAAACTCCCGAGGTGGGCGGGCTGGCTTGTTTATCGCTTAGTGTGCGAATTGTCTGTCTGTGGCGCACATTTAGCGGGCGCCTGCCGCGTCAATGATTGGCGTCCGTCGGGCCGAGCAATTGCGTCGGGCCGGTGCCGGACACCACGCCCAGACGAAGCGCGAGGTGCACCAGCGCAGCCGACGTGTTGACGTTCAGCTTTTCCTTGATGAGCGCCTGATAGTTTGCGACTGTCTTCTGGCTCAGGTTCAGCATCTGCGCACATTCTGCCGGCGACATGCCGCGTGCGAGCAGGCGGAAGACCTCGAACTCGCGTGCCGAAAGCGCGTTGATGACCTCGCGCTCGGCGTCGGGCGAGCGGTGTTCGACAACCCGTCGTACGTCCTCACTGAAGTAGCGCTCACCCCTCGCGACCGCTCGGACCGCCTCCAGCAACACCTCGGGGGCACTGCGCTTGCTGATGAATCCGCAGGCGCCGCTCTGGATGGCCTTATCAACCACTACCGCCTCGTCATGGACGCTGAACACCAGTACGCGCGCGCTCGTATCCCGAGCACGAATGCGCCGTATCAGCTCTATGCCGCTCGATCCGGGAAGCGAGAGATCGGTCACCGTAACCTTCGGCGTGCATTGCACGTAAGCGGTATAGCCCGCCTCGGCGTCCGGCGCTTCGGCAGCCACGCGGATGTCTCCGCCCGCTTCCAGCAGCCTTGCGTAACCCGAGCGCACGATCGGATGATCGTCTACCAGCAGCACGTCGATCATTGAGTGTCCTCCTTAACTTGTTCAACCGGCGGTCGACATGGAATCGAGCACGTGACGAGCACGCCCCCCAGACGGCTTTGCCCGATCGAAAGGCTGCCGCCCAACATCGAGGCCCGCTCCTTCATGCCGAGCCAGCCCAGTCCCGCACGAACGCGTGCAACGTCGTGACCGATGCCGTCGTCTTCGATGGTCAGATCGATCCGACCTGATTCCGGCTGGCCGTGCAGCATGATTCGAACGTGACCGGCGTGGGCGTGCTTCATGACGTTCGACAGCGATTCCTGCACGATGCGATACAGCGCGATACTGATCTGCTCACCGAGTGCGCCCAGTTCGCCGGACGGAAGAAGCGCGCAGCTTACTTCGGAGCGTTCCTCCCACGACTCGCATAGTGATTGCAGGGCACCTACCAAGCCAAGACTGTCGAGCGCCGCCGGGCGCAGTTCATAAAGAAGTCCGCGGACGGTCTGGTACAACTCGTCCGCGGTCTCTGCGATGCGCGCTGCCGCCGCCTGTTCCGACGATGCACCCGGAAGTGTCGTACGCAGGAATACCGCATCGATCCTGATTGCGTTGCAGCTCTGCCCGAAGTGATCATGAAGTTCGTGCGCAATACGCCGGCGCTCGGCTTCCTGCAGGCCGATCAATGTCTGCGCCAGTTCTCTGTTCCGTGCGGCAAGCCGCTGCAGTGCGTGCTCGGCCGCCACGCGCGACATGAGTTCGCTGCGAGCCTCCCGCCAGCGAAGGAAGGAGAAAACGGCCAGTCCCGCCAGCACGCTGAGCAGCACGAACACAAGTTCGTCCGCCTGGAAGCCCTCGTAACGAGTGAGCTCAGCATGGAGTCTTTCATAGAGCTCTGTGCGAGAACTCACCAGGAAGGTGAGCAGCGCTGCCGTAGCTATCAGTGCGCCTTCAAGTCGCCGTCGGCGTGCCGATGACTTGATGCCCTTGTGCACTGCCTTATATATATGCATGTATCGCCAACCCAGCCTTCACTGCTTGTTCGAGTATCCGATGCTGCCACACGCTGACGTCACGAGATTTCAGCCGCGGTAACCGCGCTGCAAAGAAAGTCCCAACGAGTGTTGACCTGTCGTTGGAAAACCTTCATAATCTTTTTCTCTCGAACGCGGGGTGGAGCAGTCTGGCAGCTCGTCGGGCTCATAACCCGAAGGTCACAGGTTCAAATCCTGTCCCCGCAACCACCGATTCAACATGGCGGTGAGCGAGAAAAAAGATTCAAAAATGTTTGCGCAGATCTGAAAACGTGCTATAGTTTCACTTCTGTGCTGCAGCAAAAGCAGCAACAA